>CAZZDB010000005.1:0-52648 GCA_964652485.1 uncultured Oleiharenicola sp. | reverse complement strand
CCGCGAGCGACGGAGCCGAAGCGGTCGCGCTCTATGCGAAGCAGGCCCAGCAGATCGCGGTCGTGCTCACCGACATGATGATGCCCATCATGGACGGCGCCGCGACCATCCAGGTGCTCCTGCGCATCAATCCGGCCATCAAGATCATTGCCGCCAGCGGGATCGAGTCCGGTATGAACGTCGCCCGCGCCGTCAGCGCGGGCGTGCACGATTTCCTGCCTAAGCCCTACACGGCGGCCTCCCTGCTCAGCATCTTGCGCGAAGTACTGGACCGACCGGCCCCTTCCCTATGAAACCTCGCAACCCGTCGGCCTGTAATCCAGCGTGGCTGCCCCCGAGCAGCGCGGGCTCCGCCCGGGTCGGTGGAAATGCCGGAAACCACGTCCTTGGCGGACACCCTGACGACCGCTCGGCACATCCTTCATTTGGAACCCGGCAATTCGCACCGGAAACTCGCCGGCCGGGGATGCTGGAACCAAATCGCCAGGGTGCCGGTCCGCGCCAAGGTCGTGAAGACAACCGGACTTGAGCGATGACCCAGGACACGACGGAACGCCGCCGCGAAAAGCCGGAGCTCCAGCAGACAAAAGGGACCGCGGTCGAACGGGAGGACGCGGAAAGCTACCGCTTCCTTGCGGATACGGTGCCGCTGATCATCTGGACGGCGCGACCGGACGGCCAGGTCGATTACTACAACAAGCGCTGGTTCGACTACACCGGTCTCACGCTCGCCGAGACTAGGGACTGGGGCTGGGGCGCGGTGCTGCATCCGGACGATCTCGCGAAGTGCGTCGAGTCCTGGAAGCTCTCCTTCACCACGGGTGTGAACTACGAGATTGAGTACCGCTTCAAGCACGCGGCGGACGGGGCCTACCGGTGGTTTTTGGGCCGGGCGTCGGGCCGCCGCAACCCGATGGGCGAGATTGTGCAGTGGGTCGGCACCTGCACGGATATCGACGATCAAAAGCGCGTGCGTTCCGAGTTGGAACACAGCGTCGCCGAGCGCACCACGGAACTGGCGGAAACGAACGTGACCCTGCGCCGGAACGATGCCGAACGCGAACTCGCGGCCGCCGCGCTGCGCGAGGCCAAGTGCTTCCTGCAATCCGCCTTGGATGCCCTCACCCTGCATATCGCGATACTCGACGAGCGGGGGACGATCATCGCGGTCAACGAGGCTTGGACCCGCTTTGCCCGGGACAATGACGGCAATGGCAGCCGGTGCGGTGCGGGTCAAAACTACCTGACGGTCTGCGACTCGGCCCACGGGGAATTCTCGGCCGAAGCCGCCCTGGTCGCCGCCGGCATCCGGGCCGTCATGGCCAGCCAGCTCACCGAGTTCCATCTGGACTACCCCTGCCACAGCTCGCGGGAGCAGCGCTGGTTCGTCGTCCGGGCCACCCGCTTCAGCGGCAGTGGGCTGCTGCGGGTGGTCGTGGCCCACGAGAACATCACCGAGCGCAAGCTGGCGGAGACCGCGCAGCGGGAGTCCGAGGAGCGCTACCGAAGCCAGATTGAAAACGCGGGAGACGCGATCTTCACCATTGCGCCCGACGGCACGTTCACCGCGCTGAATCATGCGTTCGAGACCATCGCGGGAATCGTGCGCACCGATTGGATCGGCCGGCCGTTCATCGACATGGTCGATCCGTCCGACCTGCCGGTCGCGAACGACATGGTCTGCCGCGTCATGCAGGGCGAACCGGCCCCCGTGCACGAACTCAAGGGGCATCCCAACCTGCCCCACCCCGCGGACATGGAGATAACCCTTGCCGCCCAGAAGGACCGGACCGGGAGAATCACCGGCCTGCTCGGCATCGGCCGCGACGTCACCGAGCGCAGGAAGGCGGAGGGCTCCCGCGACCGCCTCGCGGCCATTCTGGAAGCCACCTCCGACTTGGTGAGTTTCAGCGATCCCGCGGGACACATCCTCTATCTCAACCGGGCCGGCCGCAAGCTGCTCGGCTTCGGCCCGGCCGAAGAGATCCAGAAGATTGCGATCAGCGACCTCATCCCAAAATCCGCCAACAATGTCATCCTGACCGAGGGAATCCCCGGCGCCATCCGGGACGGCACCTGGAGCGGTGAGACCGTCTTGTTAAGCCGGAGCGGCCGGGAAATCCCCGTGTCCCAGGTGATCCTTTCGCACAGGTCCCCCGACGGGAAGCTGGAGTTTATCTCCACGATCATGCGCGACATCACCGCCGCGAAGCGCGCGGCGGCCGAGCTGGCCAGCTCCCTCTCGGTCCTCCACGCGACCCTCGAGTCCACGGTCGACGGCATCCTGGTGGTCGATAACGCCGGGCGGCTGACCACCTTCAACCGCAAGTTTGCCGAGATGTGGCGCATCCCGGCGGATGTGCTGGCCTCGCGCGACAGCGCGCTGATCATCGGCGCTGTCAAGGCGCAGCTGGCCGATCCGGACGGTTACCTCACCACCGTGCAGGAGTTGTACTCCCATCCCGAAAAGGAGAATTTCGAGGTGCTGAAGTTCAAGGACGGGCGGATTTTCGAACGCTACTCGCAGGCCCAGCGCGTCGCCGGCCTCACCGTCGGCCGGGTGTCATGCTTCCGCGATATCACTGCGCGGCAGCAGGCCGAAGAGGCGCTTGAGCGCCAGCGAACCGAACTCCGGGCGCTCCTGGACCTGATGCCGGCGCTGATCTGGTTCAAGGACACGAAAAACCTCATTCTGCGCGTCAACCAGCGGGCGGCGGAAAACGCCGGGAAATCCGTGGCGGAGATCGAAGGGAAGCCGTCGCTCGAAATCTACCCGGAGGAAGCGGCCAGATTTTACCGGGATGATTTGGAGGTCATCCAGTCGGGCGCGGCCAAGCTGGGATTTACCGAGACCCTGCGGGACAAAAGCGGCCTGGAACAATGGGTCCAGACGGACAAGGTGCCCGTCCGTGACAACACAGGCAAGGTGACGGGCATCATCGTCATGTCCCGGGATATCACCGAGCAGACGCGGGCCGATGAGGAACTGCGGTCAAAAACGGCCCTCCTCGAGGCCCAGTTGGAGTCCTCCATTGACGGCATCCTGATCGTGGACAATGATGGGAAGAAGATCATCCAGAACAAGCGGTTGGTCGAACTGTGGAAAATCCCCGACGAGATCGCCAGCGACGCGGATGACCAGCACCAGATCCAATTCGTCATGGGCCGGGCCAAGCACCCCGGCCAGTTTGTCGCGAAAGTGCAGCACCTTTACTCGCACCCGAATGAGAGCAGCCAGGACGAGATCGATTTCACCGACGGGACGGTGCTCGATCGCTACTCGGCTCCCGTGATCGGCCGGGATGGCAAGCACTATGGGCGGCTCTGGGGTTTCCGGGACATCACGGCACGCAAGCGGGTGGAGGCGGAGCTGATCAACGTGCACCAGGAACTCGTCGATGCGTCGCGCCTGGCGGGCATGGCGGAGGTGGCCACGGGAGTGCTGCACAACGTCGGCAACGTGCTCAACAGCGTCAATGTCTCCGCCACGATCATCGGCGACCAGGTGCGGCAGACCGAGGCCGGCAAGATTGCAAAGCTCGCCGCCTTGTTCGACCAGCACCAGGCGGACCTGGCCTCGTTCCTCACGACGGATCCCCGGGGCCGGCTGATTCCGGGCTACCTGGGCACGCTGGCAACCGCGCTGGCGACCGAGCATCAGGCGACCCTCGGCGAACTCGACCAGCTGCGGAAGAACATCGACCACATCAAGGAGATCGTCGCAGTGCAGCAATCCTACGCACGGTCCTCCGGTATCATCGAGACCGTGGCGGTGACCGAAATCGTGGACGATGCCCTCCGGCTAAACGCGGGGTCCTTACTCCAGCACGGAATCGAGACCATCCGGGACTACCAGTCCCAGCCAAACATCAGCACCGACAAGCACAAGGTCATGCAGATCCTGATCAATCTCGTGCGCAACGCCAAGTACGCGTGCGACGACTCGGGCCGGAAGGACAAGCAGATCACGCTGCGCACGCGGAGCGATGCCGGCCGCTTCACCATCATCGTCAGTGACAACGGCATCGGCATTCCCGCGGAAAACCTCACGCGGATCTTCAACCATGGATTCACCACCCGCAAGGACGGCCACGGCTTCGGGCTGCACAGCGGCGCCCTCGCCGCCAAGGAACTCGGCGGTTCCCTCAGCGTACAAAGCGACGGGCCCGGCCAGGGCGCCACCTTCACCCTGGACCTGCCCAGCCAACCAGTCCCGCCCGCCCATGAAAGCACTCCCCAGCGATAGAAACCGCCGCATCCTGATCATTGACGACAATCGTGCCATCCACGGCGATTTTCAGAAAATCCTCGCGCCCGAGCCCGCCGACCAGAAAATCCGTGCCGTGGAGACGGCGCTGTTCGGCGAGGAGACGGCAGTCCCACCGGCCATCCGCTTCGCGCTGGACTCGGCCTACCAGGGGCAGGAAGGCCTCGAGATGGTCCAGCGCGCGGTGACCGCGGGTCGCCCCTACGCGATGGCTTTCATGGATGTCCGCATGCCCCCGGGTTGGGACGGGGTCGAGACCACGGCGCGCATCTGGGCGATCGACCCGGAGATGCAGATCGTCCTTTGCACGGCCTATTCGGATTACTCGTGGGCCGAGATGAGCGCGAAGCTCGGCCAGTCCGACAAGCTCGTGATCCTCAAGAAACCCTTCGACAACGTCGAGGCGCTGCAACTCGCCACGGCGCTCACCGAGAAGTGGCAGCTCGCGCAGCAGGCGAAATACCAGTTGGCAGATCTCGAAAGGCTGGTCGGGATCCGCACGCACGAACTGCGCGCCGCCAAGGAGGCCGCCGAATCCGCCGGGCAGGCGAAGAGCGAGTTTCTCGCCAACATGAGCCATGAGATCCGTACCCCGATGAACGGGGTGATCGGCATGGTCAGCCTGCTCCTGGATCTCGACCTCAGCCCCATGCAGCGCGAATACGCCGAAACGATCCACACCAGTGCCGAAAACCTGCTCACCGTGATCAACGGGGTGCTTGATTTCTCCAAGATCGAGGCCGGCAAGCTCGTCCTGGAAAAGCTGGATTTTGACCTGCAGGAAACCGTCGAGAGCACCGTCGACATCCTCGCCGAGCAGGCGCAGGCCAAGGGCACAGAACTGGTCACGGACCTGCCGCCCGAGCTGCCCCGCCTGCTCCGGGGCGATCCCGGCCGGCTGCGGCAGGTGCTCGTCAACCTCGTGGGCAATGCCCTCAAGTTCACCCAGGGCGGCGAGGTGGTTGTCAGCGTCACCGAGGCCGCCCCGGTCGACCGGCAGGTGGTCATCCGGGTCGCCCGGCAGACCGAAAGCGAACACAAGGTCGTCCTGCGCTTCGAGGTGCGCGACACCGGGGTGGGTATATCCACCGAGTTGCAGGCGAAGCTGTTCCAGCCGTTCGTCCAGGCCGACAGTTCGACCACGCGGCGTTACGGCGGCACCGGCCTCGGCCTGGCCATCTCCAAGCAGCTCGTGCTGCTGATGGACGGCCAGATCGGCGTGGACAGCGTCCAGGGCAAGGGCTCGACCTTCTGGTTCACCGCGCAATTCGACAAGCCCGTCCTCACGCATCCCCCGGTGGCCGGGGAGCGCGACGGCTGGTCCAACCTGCGCGTGCTGATCGTCGATGACAATGCCTCGAGCCGACGGAGCCTGCGCAGCCAGATACTCGCGTGGAAGCTCCAGAGGGGCAGCGCGAGCAGCGGCCTGGAGGCCTTGCGCCTGTTGCGCGCCGCCGCCGTTGACGGCCATCCCTACGATATTGCGCTGGTCGACGTGGAGATGCCCGAGATGGACGGCCACGCACTCGCTCATGCCATCAAGGGCGACCCCGCCATTTCCGGCACGAAACTGATCGCGCTCACACAGTTTGGCCATGCCCTCGCCGATCGGGACATGCGGGCGGAAGGGATCGCCGCAACCCTCAGCAAGCCCGTCAAGCAATCGCGCCTTTTTGACTGCCTCGTCACCGTGATCGGCGATGTCGCGTCGGTGGGCCACACCGGACCCATGCCGGGCGGGGCGCCCGAAACAGGCCTCTCCGTCCGCGCCCGCGCGAAGCTCGCCGGGGCGCGCGTCCTGGTGGCGGAGGACAATGTGGTGAACCAAAAGGTGGCGCTCGCCTTGTTGAAAAAGATCGGATGCCCCAGCGACGTCGTCGCGAACGGCATCGAGGTGCTCGATGTGCTCCAACGCATTCCCTACGTGCTGATCTTCATGGACTGCCAGATGCCGGAGATGGACGGCCTCGAGGCGACGCGGCTCATCCGTCAGCGCGAACAGGACCCCGTCCGGCCTTGCCCGTGGCCGGCGCCGGTCCGGATTGTCGCGCTCACGGCCAGCGCCATGCCCGGCGACCGCGAACTGTTCCTCGCCGCGGGGATGGACGATTATGTCAGCAAGCCGGTGCGCCAGCCCGAACTGGCGGCGGCCATCGAACGCTGGGCCGCCCCGTCCCGTCCGATCGCCTTGTTACCGGCGGTCACGACCCTAGCGTAGGTAGTTCCCGGTCAGACCGGCGACGGTCGCACGGTCGGCCGCGCTTTGTAGTTCCAGCCAGCCGGTCGGCTTCCACGGATTGCCCGGGCTGGCAACCGTGGTCCCGAGGGCCTCGTCAAAGTGGTAGCCCTTGGCGCCGGAAGTCGAAATGGTCCGGGCAACGAAGGAACCGGTCAGCCGGCTGCCGCTGCTGGTGCCGGTCGCCTGCAGGGTGCAGGATGGGGCATAAAAAATGCCGGTGAAAATGCTGTTATCGGCGAAGGAGCAGGCCCCGGTCGTCGTCGTGTAGACGGTCAACGCTCCCGCCCAGTTGGTGCCGTTGATCGCCTTGCCCGCAGCGACCGTGAGTGTTCCGTCGATATAAACGAGGCAGGAGGCCAGGCTGTTGACGACCAGACCTCCGATCATGCTGGTGTTGTTGGTGCCGACAATGGTCACTTTTTTCCCGGCCGAAATGGTCAGGGGGCCAATGGTGGCGCCACTGCAAAAATAGTAATAGCGGCCGTCGGACGCCGCCAGGTCCCCGGAGATGGGCAACGTCGCGGGCAGGGTCGCGCCCTTGGTGTAGCTCTTGCTGACGGCCGCGGCGGTCGGGTAAACGGGCATCGGAAAAGTCCCGGTGAAACCGGTCGTGATGGTGCCGGTCACCTTGCTGGCCATGGGAGGACTGACGCCGGCCCCCAGGAGCACGTTGCCGGCCACCTGCCCGCCACCAATGTTGAGATTGTATTGCAGCACGACGACCGTCGTGTTCGCGCGGGCGACGGCACTGGAGTAGACCGCCCACGGGCCGGTGGGACTGTTTGATGGATTCGAATTGAAGCTGTCGGCGAAGCTCGAAACGTTTAGGTCCAGTCCTTCAAGGGCGACGACGCCGTAGACCGAAGTGACCGGCAGGTTGGCCCGGAGCGCCAGCCGCACGGTCTTGACGACCGGCGCCCCGCCGTCGAAGGGCGTGATCACCGCCTGCGAGAGGATCGAGGGCGTGGCATTGGTGCCATCGTAGCCGGTGACGTAGACCTTGACTATCCCGATGGCGTTTTGGTCGCGGTTGAAGGTGGGCAGGGTGTACATGGCGTTGGCCCCCGAGATCGTCCAGCCCGCCCAAGCGGTGGCCGCCGCCGCCCCGGCGCCCATCATGTTGAAACAATAGAGTGCTTGCTCGAGCCCGGCTTCCGCGAGGTTGGTGGTGTCGTTGGCAAACGAGGTGCGCTGGGCGAGCTTGAGGGCCGTGCGACCGAGGGTGAGGTAGCTGCCGAGCACGATGGCCAGGCCAAGCGCAAACAGCAGCGCCGTGATCAGCAGGCTGCCCCGCTCGGCGGGGCACTGGCGCGACGGGAACGGGAGGATGGAGTGGCCGGGTTTCATCAGGCGACCGGCTTGTTGCGCAGCAGGAACCCGGCTGACACCGCCGTGTCCGTGGCGGGCGCCCCCGTCTCGGCCTGCCGGGCGACATTCATGACGACCTGCACCCGTTTGGTCGCGAGGTTGGCCGTGGCAGCTAGACCGTCGCGATCAAACCGGGTGAACGTAACGCCGGCGGTCCCGTCGGCGAAGGCGGGAATCCCCTGGACGAGGACCACGCGTCCGGCGGTGACCGTGCTGTCCGTCCCGGCCACCATGAACAGGCTCTGGGTGGCGCTCGTCCACGCGTAGGTCACCTGCCGGGTCGCGCCGGCCAGCGTGGGAACCGTGAGCGTGATATCGCTGGCGCTGTTCCAGGTGATCGCGCTCGCGCTCTGCAGATCCTCGCCCACCTGGTCCAAGCCCCGCCGGATCTGCGCGCTCATCTCGGCGTATTGGGTGAGCCGCACGCCGCCGCGCACCAACTGGAAATAGGTGGTCAGCGTTCCCCCCAGTATCAGCCCGCTCAACAGGACGACAATCATCATCTCCAGCAAGGTGAAGCCCGGGACCACCGGGCGGGGAGCATCACGGGTTGTTGTAGAAATAGGCATAAAGTCCTCCTTGGGTAAAATAGGTCGTGGCGGTGCGCGCGACCAGGTGGCCCTCGGAGCTGCGCCAACGGGCTGTCAGGGTGATCTGCACCATCTGTCCCGAGGTCTGGGCGAGCGTGGCCAGCGTGCGTGACAGGGTGAAACGGCCGGCGATCGCCGGGTTGCGCCCGAAACTGGCATCAAGCACGGGCTGGTAGGTACCCGCGCTGACGCTGGCCCACGACATAAGGCGTTCCTTCTCCATTTCACACTGGAGGATGTTGCCGGCGATTTCCAAGTTGCGGGCGGTATCGAGCTCCGCGAACACCCGTTTCGTGACCAGGAGCGAGGTGGTGAGCACCATCACCAAGATGGCCGTGGCCATCGCCACTTCCACGAGTGTGAAGCCATCGGCGCCGGGCGCACGTTCAGAAGCTGGCATTGAAGGGACGGCACGCATGGCGGCTACGGGATGCGCCGGTAAACCTCGCCGCAGTAGACCAGGGTGTTGGGGTCGGTGACCTCGATCAACCCGCCGGGCTGATCCGTGGCCAGGGCCAGTCGCGGTCCGGTGCGCCCCAGCCTGCCGGTGGCATAGACCACGCGCGGAGCCGCACGGGTGTCGAGTTCAAACAGTTTCAATCTGCCCGCGGCCAACACCACGATGCCGTGCTGCCCGGGCTGGTTCCCCGTCATGTAAACCCCGGCAACTCCCGGCAGCAATGCGCGGGCCTCGGTCCGGTTGACCGCGTGGAACGGAAGCGGGCTGGGCGCCCGTCGCCCTTCGATCTGCAATGAGATGATTGTACCCAGGAGAGCGCACGCCGCGACCCCGAGGACGACCAGCCGTCGCTTGCTGGCCGGCACTGCCGGGACGGAGGGCGGCCGTGGCGCGAGAGCCTCGGCCTCCACGACGGCCGATTGATGCTGCCGGATCGCTTCGTGGCGGAGGGCTTGCGCGCTGCCATTGAGTTCCGCCATCGCCTCGTCAACCGTGAGCACGAACGCCGGCACTTCCCGCCGGAGGTTATCATAAAGCATCAGCTTGTGCTGCCCGGTGCGAAGCAGGTAGCGCTCGTTCCCGACCGCCACCCGGATTTCCGGCGCGGCGACGGCATTCTCGACCGCGTCGATGTCCGCGAAGGCGTGCAGGAGAAGCGCCAGGGCGGCTTCGGACAGCCCGGGTCGCGGGATCTTCCCACGGAAGGAGTCCGCGGCCGAATGCGCATCCGCGCTCAGATTGATCAGAGAAACGTCATACATGGACGTTTACTGCCGGGCAGCCTCCACAAGAAACACTGGCCACCCGTTGAACCCGGTGCGGAACCGGCCGGTCTCCAGGTTGCCGTCATCGAGCTGGCGATCGATGTAAAGCAGGGCGGCCTGGTCCATCGCCAGCGGGGGGTCCGGGGAGAACGCTCCCAGCGTGATGGCCCCGCGGCCACCCCAGCGCCCGGGACCGTGACCGGCGGCACTGGCCGGATCGGGCGCCACCCACGCGTACTTCCCTCCGAAGGGGGAGCCCTTGAACCAGTTGGTGGCCTGGAGCGCCCTCCGCAAGGCGGGCGGCAGGGCGACGTCGGCACTGCCGGAGGGAGGCCAGCTGTCGTGCTGACGGTGATATCCCTGAAAGACCGCCGAGAAATCGCCGAGGTCGCGGATGTACTGGTCGCAGCCTCGCCGTTGCCGCATCCAGCCCGCGAGAGTCAGGATGAGAACGGCCGTGAGCGCAATGACGAGCAGCGCGAGTGCGATTTCCGGCGGGGCAAACCCCAAGGGCTGCCACCGGACCCTCCCGTCCGGAGATCCCGTGAAAAGTTGCCGCGGAATGCTCATGATACCTTGCCTCCCTTCTCAGGCCTCGCTGGGCAGGAAGCCCACATCAGGTAAGGTGTTGCGTTCAACCTCCTCGAGGGTGGTCCAACCGAACAGCGCCTTTTTCAACCCATCATATCGCAGCGAGTGGTGGCCAACCCGCTTGGCTTCCTCAAAGAGCAGGGCGACGCTCTGCTTCTGGGTGATCAACTCTCGCATCTTCTCCGAGACCTCGACAAATTCGTAGATGCCCACGCGCCCGCTGTAGCCCGAGCCGAAGCAGCGCGGACAACCCCGGCCGCGGTACAGTTTCACCGGCACCCCTTTCCAGCCGCTGAAATTGTCCGCCAGCTCCCATTCTGTCGGCTCGTATTGCTCCTTGCACGACGCACAGATGCGGCGGACCAGCCGCTGGGACAGCACGCCCATGGTGGTCGGGGCCACCAGATAGGGTGCGACGCCGATTTCAACCAGACGGGTGACCGCCTGCAGGGCGTTGTTCGTGTGCAGCGTCGTGAGCACCAGGTGTCCCGTCAAAGCCGCTTCGGTGGCGATGAGCGCCGTTTCGAGGTCGCGGATCTCGCCGATGAGGATAACGTCCGGATCCTGCCGCATAATGCTGCGCAGCACGCGAGCAAACGTCAGCCCGATCACGGTGTTGACCTGGTGCTGTGTGATGTCCCGCAGGCGGTATTCCACGGGGTCCTCGATCGTGGTGATGTTCAGGTCGGGGCGGTTCAACTCGTTGATGCACCCGTAAAGCGTCGTCGATTTGCCGCACCCGGTTGGACCGCAGACGATCAGGATGCCATTGGGCCGGGAGATCACGCGTTTGACCGCCTCCAGGATGGACTGGGGAAACCCGAGGATGTCCATGTTCAGCAGGGAGCGGTCGAGCGGGGAACCGAGGACCCGCAGGACCGCCTTCTCGCCATACAGGCTGGGCAAAGTGGACACCCGGAACGAGGTCTTGAACTCGCCGAAGTTGAGTTCGAAGGCACCATCCTGGGGCAACCGGTTCTGGGAAAGGTCCAGCTGGCAGAGCACCTTGATCCGCACCACCAGGGTGACATGCACCGCGCGAGGCAGCATCATGATCGTCTGCATGTCGCCGTCGATCCGCATCCGCACCCGGCTGTCGTCCGCCCGGATCTCAAAGTGGATGTCCGAGGCCCGCCGCCGAAACGCCGTCAGGATGATGCTGTTGAGCAGATGGACGACGGCCTGGGCGTCGACCAGATCGGCGACGTCGGCGGCGGACTTGATTTCCCGCGCGCCGTTCAGCGCCGGCAGCTGGTCGCAGACGCTCTGGAGGCTGGCTGCGATGTTGCCTTCGGCGCCAAGATACAAGTCGACGACGGACAGGATCTCCTCGGCCGGGGCAAAGACCGGGCTGATCGTTTTGCCCAGGATCTTGGCCAGGGACTCGAGGTGCCGGGCGTCGCGCGGATCCGCCATCGCCACGGTCACGGTGTTTCCGGCGGAATAGAGCACCACGGCGATCACGCGGCGCGCAATGTCAACGGGCAGTTGCTCGTATTCGTCAGTCGGGATCGCCACATCCATGGGATTGACGTAGGCCACCCCGAGCGAGTCGGCCCACAGCTCGCACAGCCGGCTCTTGGGCAGCACGCCGCGTTCGACCAGATCCTTGAACAACCGCGGGGGATCGTCCCGGAGCACTTCCATCCGGGCGTCGATCAAGGACCTTTGCACCGGCGCATCCCGGCGCACCAGCCCGATAAAATCGTCAAGCTGGCTCATCAGGCTTTGGGATCGGGGGATGCGGGGCGGGGAAACGGGCGGCAATGTCCTGCTGGGCAAGATGCCGGGGACCGCCCGAGGTGGAATGGCTGTAATCCAAGCGCGTCTCCTCCAGCATGGCGGCGAGGTCGTAGCGCACCAGATAGTCCAGCAAGGACGCCTGCTTATGCGGTGGGGGCCCGGAGTGGTTCATGGGTTTCCTGTCGTTCGGGGAAGAACATCCCCAGCATCTTCTGTAGCTCCGCCTGCAGCAGGTCGGCGCGGACATCCTTCCGGATAAAATACGAGGCCCCCAGGGTGACGCATTCCTCGACCACCGCCTCCTCCGATACCGAGGTGAGCATGACGATGGGCGTATCGGGCCGGAGGGCGCGGATTTTGGGCAGGGCTTCCATGCCGTCCACCCGTGGCATATAGATGTCGAGGAGGACCAGATCCGGGTTCGAAGTCTGACAGAGGGCGACCGCCTCCTGGCCATCCTTTGCATCGACGACGGTGCAGTTGAGCGACTGGACCAACACTTTGCCGACGAAGAGCCGGAAATAGGCTTCATCGTCGACCAGCAAAACCCGCAGGGGGCTGGAGGGCGCGGTCATAAGAATGGTGTCAGTCCACGACCGTGGCTTCCCAACTCATGGTGAGTGCACACAAGCAAGTAGGACCGAGGAATGGCCTCGCCAGTGCCATCTATTTCATCGCGGGGCACGGCGGCTACTGGTTACACCCCATGGCACGCATGGGGCACAACGCGCAGACTGCGCCGCCCAGCAAACGATCGTCGTCGCCACCGGTGGAGTGCCCACCGGCCGGTGGCTTTCAATTCGCCTCCTCCATGACTCCGACCGCCCAGTCCGCCGGCTCCTACCGGCGGACATATCAGACTCTATTTCCGCACCTGGTTTCGCACCGTCCAGGCTGGCACGACCTGCCCGCGCCGTTTCCCGAGCTCGACAAGGTCGAGGAGCGGCCGAACTGCCGCCTCACCCGGTTGAGAATCGGGGATGAAATCTTCGGCAACCGGAATGATGCCCACGCCGACGATACGCCCGTCGGGATCAACCGCATCCCGCGAGGTGGTTTGGATCAGCTGCCTCGCCCGTCCAGTCCCACGCGACAGGCAGGCAGCGGCGCCCCTTGGGCGACTGGGTGATGGCAGCAGCGCACCGACGCCCGTCCGCACGCAGCCCATGGCCGTGAAATTCCAAGACTACTACGAAACGCTGGGCGTGGCCCGTTCGGCTTCCGTCGAGGAGATCAAACAGGCGTTCCGCAAACTTGCGCGGCTTTATCACCCGGATGTGGCCAAGAACAAGATCGCTGGTGAGGCGAAGTTCAAGGAGATCAACGAGGCCTATGAGGTCCTGGGCGACCCGGAGAAAAGGAAGCGCTACGACGAACTGGGCCCGAACTGGCAGGAAAGCGGCAGCGGCCCCTTTGCCCAAGGGGGCGGGCGGAGCCGGGCTCACCCGCCGGGCGGCGCGCCTGATTTCGAATTCAGCGGCACCGGCTTCAGCGATTTCTTCGAGTCTTTCTTCAGCGGCCGGCAAGGCGGCTTCGGGGGCTCGCGCGGCTTCTCCGACCGGACGGACGCGGAGGCCGAGTTCGCCGCCCCCGGCCGCGACATCGAGGCCGATCTGCTGGTCACGCTCGAGGAAGCCCTGCGCGGCTCGCAGCGCAAGGTCACCTTGCGCCGGCCCGGCCTGGACGGCGCGGCCGAGCGCACGAACACCTACCAGGTTCGGATCCCGCCCGGCATGCGGGAAGGCCAGCGCATCCGGCTGGCCGGCCAGGGCGGCCCGGGCCACGGCGGTGCCCCCGCCGGCGACCTCTACCTGCGCGTGCGGTTTGCGCGCCATCCCGATCTCCGCGTGCAGGGTGACGACATCCACTGCGATCTCGCCCTCGCCCCGTGGGAGGCTATCCTCGGCGTGAAGGCGAAAATCCCGACCCTCGCGGCCGCCACCACGGTCCGGGTGCCGCCCGGCACCACGACGGGCACGCAATTGCGGGTGCGCGGCCAGGGTCTGCCGCGAGAGGACGGCAGCCGGGGAGATCTCTATGCCACCGTGGTGCTTCAGGTGCCGCCGGTGGTTTCGGGCGAAGAACGGGCCCTCTGGGAAAGATTGGCGGCGGCTTCAACTTTCAACCCCCGCCAGTCGTCATGACCAATTTCGTTTTCTACCAAAACCCCGTATTGACGCTCGTCTGCCTGCCGGTGGGAGCCCCCGGGCTTCATTCGCTCGAGGCGGCCGCCCGGCTTTGCGACGTGCACCCAGAGATGCTCCGGTACTATTGCCAACTCGGCCTGCTGGGACCTGAGCGGTCGCAAACCGCGGCTGACCCGACTTTCGATGACAATGCCCTCTACGAAGTGCGCCGCATCGAACACTATCTGCACCGGCACGGAGTGAACCGGCAGGCGCTGCCGCACCTTTGCGCGCTCTGGCACGAACTCGACCGCCTGCAAGCCGAGCTCCGTTTTCTGCGCGGACCCTGATGGTCGCGGAACGGAAGGGAATGACGGCGGGTATCACCCCATTTCCATTGCCTCACCCAACGGCTAAGTTGGATAAGCAAGTCCGGCCATCCAGCCGGATTTCGCCCTACGCTCCATGAACACGAAATCAAAACTCCTCGCCAGCGCGGTCATCGCCGGAACCTTCACTCTCACTGCATGGGCCCAGGCCCCTGCTGGCGCCACTCCCAAGCCCATGGGCCGGGAGAAGACCGCGAACGAATATATCCAATACGAGATCCGGAATCTCCAGAATGAAAAACTGGGCCAGGTCACGGATCTCGGCATCGACCTGATTTACGGACGCATCGTCGAGGTGCTGGTCGAATCCGACGGCTCGCTGAATGTCGGCCGCAAGATCGTGGCCGTACCGCCGCTGGCGCTCATCCCCGATCCCGTGGAAAAGATTTACCGGCTCAACATAAGCACCGAGGCGTTCAAGACCGCCGCGGCCATCGATGTCACGAAGTGGGAAGACGCCGGTCGGAGTGAACGTGTCGCCGACGCCTACCGCCTGTTCGGCCAGGTGCCCTATTTTCTCGAGGAGGGCGACACCGCCAGCAAGACCGCCAGCCGCCCCAAGGTGTTGCTGGGCTATGTCGAACGCTGCAACAAGCTGCTGGGCATGCCGGTCGGCAATTCTCAAAAGGAGGAATTTGGCAACGTGTGGTCCATGACCTTGGACATCCCCAAGGCACGGATTCTCAACGTCATCGTCCTCGCCCCGGGCAATTTCAAGACCAAGAGTATCATCCCCGCGATGGCGCTCAGCTTCAACGACCGGCGGGATGCGCTCCTGCTCGACGACACCAAAGCCGAGTACGCGGACGAGCCGCGCTTCATCTACACCGAGGCTGCCTACGGCAACGAGGCCTACTCGCACGAGGAATCCTTCAAGGGTCCGCACACGAATGTCGCGCTCGAGCAGGGCGGCAGCTACCGGGACATCGACCGCACCGCGCAAATCCACCGGGAGATCCGTGCCGCGAAAGTCAATGCCCGGCATGTCGAGGTCGGCACCCTCAATGGCCGCGTGACGCTGCGCGGCTGGACTTATAGCGAGGAGGACAGGCGTCGGATCGGAGAGATCGCCATTGCCGCCTCCCGCTTGGAACTCGTGGACAACCAGATCACGGCGGGCAAACCCGTCGCGAGCAACTGAACCTATCGATCTTGCAGGCGGCCCTCGCCGGCGACCGGGATCTCATGCCAACCTTTGCCGAACTGTATTGCGCCCGCACCGGCTGCTCGCCGCACCAATTCCAACAGCGGATCTTCTGGCGGACGCTGCACTGGTATGCGCTGCCGCTCGCCCCATTGATACTGATCAGCGACTATTTTGCCTCGGATTACGATCTGATCGACGCCTGTTCGCGTGCTACGCGCATGAAGGAGATCTATCAGGAGCTACACGAGCGCCGGACCTATCCGCGCCACTCCAACTGGCTTCGCCGGCATACCCGCCTCCGGATCTCAACCCGTCGCCTGGACCGGCTCGCGGCCCGCTACCTCGGCCGACCGATCAAGAGCACGATATGACGCCGGCACGACGCCCAACTCACGACCCGGCAACAGACCGGGTGCCGGCAGGCGGGGCGCCCGGCCACCTCCGTTCTGCTTCTGAATGAACTCGACCGGGTGAAATAGCCTTTTTGTTTCGCTGCGTTCGCCGTATTTCCGGGGGCTCCGCTCGCCCAGTTCACCGACACCTTCGGCATCCTTGACCCGGCTTGGATTCCCAATCGCTATGACCCCGCCGCTTTTGCGCCGGCGGTTCTCGATGGTGACGGCCGCCTGCGGCTCACCATCGGGCGAAGCCGAGAGCACAGTGAACCGCCAACTCTGCTCAGTAGCGCGTTCTACGGCATTCAGGGCCGCGAGCGCGCCGGTATCACCGACCTGCGATCGCTCCAGCGCCGAGGTGTATACGTTGCGTCCGCCTTCAATGCCACGACCGGCCAGCTCGTCGGTGCGGACCTGTGGGGCCATATCGGCACGACGCCCTCCAGCGGCGACTATCTTACCCTGGGTTTCACCAACGCGAGCCCTGCGGAAGCCACCAGCCCCAGAGCGACGGACCGCTCGTCTCTCTTCCAGGTCGACCGACGCCAGTCTGAGGCTGCCCGCCTTCAGTGTCCGGCTGGCCGCCGCCCGGCGCCTGGGCTCATCGGCTGGCACCTTCAGCGCAGCGCAAAGCAAACGGTTCGGGCACCGGAGATGATCGCTCCCCGCGACTGCGGCATGATCAGCTTCGACCCTGATCCCTGCATCCAAGTGGTCTGCGCGCCAACGATCAGCCACGGACGTCGGCATCGGTGCCCCCGTCCCAACGGCCGCTACCAAACGATGCGGCCAGCGAAGTGACGAATCACGCGTCAACATCCTGGCCGATGCTCACCTCACTCGGTCAAGAGCGCCGCTTGGGTGAGAAGTTCGTTAGGTAAGGGGCGTCAGATGCTCCGCTTCCGCTTCGACGCGGCGGACCAGAACCGGGCCGCACCGATCAGGGAGATCAAGGCCAGGAACCACGGATCGACCGCGCCGCCGCCGCCGCCACCGCTGCTGGCGGCAGGCGGCGTTGTCGGAGTAACGACGGGCGGAGTGACGACGGGCGGAGTGACGACGGGCGCAGCGGCCGCTGTCATGGTCAGATTGCTCGTGGCGCCGGCTGGGGTGACCACCCGGATGGTGGCATTGCCCGTATCGGCGACATAGATGTTGCCCCCGTCGACCACCAGGCCGCGCGGTTGGTTGAACAGCGCCATGCCGGCGGTATTGCTCAGGCCCGCGATGCCCGGGACCCCGGCGATCGTGGTGACGACACCACTGGGGGTGATCCGGCGGATCGTGTTGTTGCCAGTATCCGCCACATAGACGTTACCCGCGGAATCCACATCCACACCATATGGCTGGTTGAACTGGGCGAAGGAGCCCGTCCCATCCGCGGAGCCTGCCACTCCTTCGAGCCCGGCCAGGGTGGAGACCACACCGGCCGGCGTGATCTTGCGGATCGTGGCGTTATAGGTATCAGCGACGTAAACATTCCCTGCGGCATCGACCGCCACGCCATTGGGAAAATTGAACCGCGCGGCGCTGCCCGTGCCATCGGTGGTACCCCGAAGGGTTGCCGCGCCGGCGAGCGTGCTGACCAGGCCGCCAGGGGTGATCTCGCGAATCGTGGCGTTGAAGGCGTCGGCGACATAAAGATTGCCTGCCGTATCCACCGCGATGCCCACGGGGGAACCGAACGAGGCGGCGCTGCCCTGGCCGTCATTGTTGCCCCGGCTGTTGGCTGAACCGGCGAGCGTCGTAACGACGCCGGCCGCGGTAATCTTGCGGATCGTGGCATTGCCAGTGTCGGCGACATAGAGATTGCCCGCCGCATCCGAAGTCACGCCATCGGGCTGGTTGAAGAGGGCACTGGCACCGGTACCGTCTTGGGAGCCGGCCGACCCGCTGGTGCCGGCTACTGTGCTCACCGCACCGGCCGGCGTGATCTTCAAGATCGTGTCGCTGAACGCATCAGCAACGTACAGATTGCCTGCGCCGTCCATGGCGATGCCGGCGGGATATTGCAGCAGGGCATTGACGCCACCGGTGACGGTAAGCGTCGAGGCGACGCTGGCCAGAGTCGCGTCACCGGTCGTGACGGCCCGGAATTGGTCCCCCGACATGGAAGCGGTGGATGGGGTGACCGTGAGGGTCGCGGTGTTCACGCCGCTGTAGCTGCCACCTTCCGTCAGATTTTCCCACGTAGTCGAACCAGCCGGCAAGCGCTGCCAGATGACATTGGCCGGGGGAACTCCGCCGATGGTCGCCGAGAAGGTGGCAGGCTGGCCGATGGCCGCCGTCGTGCTCGTCGTGACAATGGTCACACTGCGGGCCTCGTAGATCGTGATGGAATACGTGGCGGTGCCGGTGCCCGAAAGATTCGTCGCGCCTACAGCAACGTTGGTCGTGCCGGCGGTGGTCGGGGTGCCCGAGATCATGCCGGTCACCGCATTGATGCTCAGGCCGGCCGGGAGAGGGCTTGCCGTGAAGCTCGTCGGCGAACCGGAGGCAGTGATCATCGCGCTGAAAGCCGAGCCGGTCGTGCCGGCGATGGCCAGCGGACTGTTGGTGATCACCGGCGCACCCGCGCCGCCGCCACCGCCACCGCCACCCCCACCCCCACCGCCACCCCCGCCACCACCTGCGGCCGCGATGGTGATCGCCAGCGTCTTGGCGGGCGAGCTGACCCCAGTGCCATTCGTGGCGGTGATGCCCGTCACGTTGACGGTACCCGCCGCCAGGGGCGTGCCGGAGATGACTCCCGTCGTGCTATTGAAAGTCAGGCCGTTCGTGGGAAACCCGGTGGCAGCATAGCTGCTGATCGGGCCATTGGTCGCGGTAATATTAAAGGTGAAAAGCGTGCCCGCGGTGGCCGAGGCGGTAGACGCGCTGGTGATACTCGGAACAGAGCCTGCGGCTGCGACGGTGATCGTCAGCGTCGTGCCGGGGGTGCTGGTGCCGGTGGCATTGGTGGCGGTAATGCCCGTCACGTTGATGGTGCCCGCCGTCAAGGGCGTGCCGGTGATGGCACCCGTCGTGGTATTGAAGGCCAAGCCGTTGGAGGGAAGACCGGTCGCGGTGTAACTGAGAATCGGGTTGCCGGTCGCGGTGACACTAAAGGTGAAGGGTGTGCCCGCAGTGGCCGAGGCGGTTGAGGCGCTGGTGATCGAGGGCAAGCCCAGGACGTTGTAGCTTTGTTCGAGCCAGTTGGCAGTGAAGCCACCCGTGCCGGACTGGGTCGCCCGCAGCTTGACGACACCCGGGCCGGTGTCCGTCACCGTCGCGATTCGCGTGACGCCGGTGCCGCTGTTCACGACAGTGGCGGGACCACTCACCACGGTGACGGTGACATCCTGGCCGGAACTGGCGGTTGGGGTGATGATAAACGGGACATCGCCAATTAAGGTGCGGTCGGCGATGGCCGCGAAGCTGACGGACTGGGCGCCAGTGGCGAGTGGTGCGCCCGAGACAAACAAGGTCGGGCTGGTGGTCCACGACGCGGCGGGGCCGGTGGAGGCGTCCGCGAGGACCAGCGTGTTGAACACGCCGCCGAGATTGGCGATATCTGAAATGGTCCTGACCCCGGCAACGAGACTGGGATTCAGCCGGCCGAGGATGGTGTTACCGGTGCCCGTGGAGTCCTGGCGAAGATAATAAAACTGGTTGGTGCCGTCACCCAGGTCAGTGGGCGAGAAAGCCAGCACCGTGAAGCCACCAGCCCCAAAGCTTCCCTTGGCCGTGAATAGATCGAAACGATCCGTGGGACCGCTCGTCAGCGCCGGAATCATCGAACCAAAGACACTGTGGCCGGAGGGAATGGAGACGGTGTGGAGCGGGGCAAAAGAATCACCCGTTCCGGCCGTCCGGAAATAATACATGTCCTGGGCGTTGTAACTCGCGGCCGGCGCGGCCGCAGCATACGCCAACGCAACATAACCTGTCGTGCTGGGATCGGTCACGACACCGGCGATGGACATCGGCTTCAGGTCATAGGCGTCGCTGGTGTTGCTCGTGCCGGGCACGATGACGGAAAAATAATCCCCGGAAGGCCGGTGATGGATCGTGTAGAAGACATTGGGTCCGGGCAGGCTCAGGGTCTCCCCCACCGGCAACCAAACCAAGCCGGAATAGGTATTCGGTCCCGGCGCATAAAAAGCCGCCTGCGAGGTAAGCTTGCCCCGGACGTCGCTGTATGTCGCCACCGAGGTGGGCGAGATCGCGGCACCATAACCCTTGAAGTCGTCGACCAAGGCCCCGCCCGTGATGTTTCGACTGGTGATCGTGAAGAGCGCGGTGGCGGCGGGCGAATTGGCTAGGTCCCCGGTCAGCGGGACATTGTTGAAGGCATACGCCATGCCGGCGAGATTGTCGCTGACACTGGCGGGCAGATTCGTGGGGGTGCCGATCCGCTCGGTGACGGTGACGATACCGGTCGCGGGCGCGATGGCCACAGTGGATATTCTGGCAGTCTGCGCCCATGCGCCGACACTGCAGAGGGCCACGAGAGTCGTTGATACTGCTAATTTGTATTTATTCATTGGGAGCTAATTTTTTCGAACCAGTTAAAGACCGACGCGATGATCGCGGCTTTTGATCAGCCGTCAGAATAGCCGCGGGCGACCCGGGCCGATATGGGGTAATACGAGTGTGGGGTGTTGACCCACCAACAGTGATTTTGCGGAATATTCACCGCCCCCCGCCCGCCCTGCCCCGCAGGCAGCACTAAAAAGAAGCGGGGAATCTCAGGGTATCAGACCGGTTCCGTCGCCGGGCCTTCGAGCTGGGCCCGAAGCAGCGCGGCGGCCTTTTCATGATGCTCGATCATGCCGGTGATGAAATCGGTCCGGCCCACCACCCCCAGGCGCTCGACCCGGAGCTGCTCGATCATCTCCAGGTTCAAGGCCAGCAATTCGGCGAGAAGCTGCTCCGAACACCGGTCGGGCTCCCGCCATGGGGACGGAGCGGCGGTCTGCACGAAGGGCAGCACATTGCTGATCGGAGCTGTCCCGCCTGGATTCAGATCCGGTTCGGCCACGGTCGCGCAGAGGACCGCCGGCCGGGAGCTGGTTCTTTTGCTTCTCATGTTCCGAGTCGAAAAGGGTAACCGGCCGGTGCATCCGCGGCCATGGGGCGTAAACCTACCCGCGCTCCAGCGGCCCAGGTCACCGGAAGCTCAAGGGCAAGCCCGACAACCGCCGGCGGACGGAAACTACGGCAAGCATCAGAAGGCCGGCGAGGAGTGCGTAAGTGCCCGGCTCGGGGATAGCGATGGCATTCGTTCCGCCGAAAGTCACGGCCCCGTTTTCGGCCAGCAGCCGGCCGTCGATGATTGTGCCGATGCCCACGGTGATCGATGTATTGGCCAGAAGATTGCCCTCAAAAACAGCATTGGTGAGGAAGGTCGCCGAACTGCCGACCTGCCAGAAGACATTGTCCGACTGTGCGCCATTGATCAGCAGAACCTGCATATTGGCGGCCATGTCCAACGTGGTCGCCGCTTGGAATATATAGACCCCGTTGCCGTCCAAGGTGAGATTTCCCGCCGTGATCGCAAACGTGCCGGCATTGTAGATGCCCGGCGTCACGGTCGTCGCACCGAGTTCGGATACGATGGTCGCGCCACCGGTGCGGCCCGCCGCGTCGGCATAGGCGGTGGACAAGTCCGTTTTCGCCGCCTGCGTGATGCCATCGCCGGCGTGACTCGATCCACTCAGGAACGTCGCATTACCAATCCCGGTGATGGCCGGGGTGGGAAAAGATCCGATATCCCCGGTGATGGTGGTCGCACCGGTGAAGGTTATGGCCGAACCGGCCAGGACGGCGAAGCGTGCGGCGGAACCGAGGTCGACCATTGCCTGGCCCCGAGCGTCCGGGCCGAAGGCCGCAAGCGCGACCGTGACCAATGGGAGGATATTCTTGAGATTCATGGCTTGGCGGAGGATAGCCTTCCCACGCCTTTTGCCCCATGGGGTGTAACCCTACCGCAGTGGGGTTGAGCGTCCGGCGCCCCGCCGGACACGCATCTCCCTCAGACAATCGTCAACTGCACGCTGCTCTCGATGATCCCTTGGGCGATGGCATAACGCGTGAGGCCCGCCGTCTCATGGATGTTGAGCTTGTCCATGACATGCTGCCGGTGCTTCTCGACCGTCTTGATGCTGATGCCCAGTTCCGCGGCGACCTGCTTGTTGGCCTGGCCTTCCGCCACGAGTTGGAGCACCTCGGACTCACGGGAAGTCAGGCGGGCGCCGTTGGACTTGACCATACCCTCCCGGTCGCGCGGCTTGGAAGGATCGCTGGCGAGCCGCTTGGCGATCGCCGGGCTGAAGAAAGGCTTGCCCTTTGCAATCTCGCAGATCGCCTTGGTCAGGATCTCGGCGGAGGTCTGCTTTTCGAGGAATCCAGCCGCACCGGCCGCGACCAGGCGCTCGACGTAGACATCGTCGCTGTGGGCGGAAAGGATGAGCACCTTGGCCGCGGGATTGGCCGCAAGGATCTGCCGTGTGGCCTCCAACCCGTTCAAGACGGGCATGGCGATGTCCATCAGGATGACATCGGGCCGCAGGCTCAACGCCAGCGTAACGGCCTCGCGCCCGGTCCGGGCCTCGCCGACCATCTTGAACTGGCCGTCAGCCTTGAGCAAGGCGGACAGCCCTTGACGCACGATGGCGTGATCTTCGGTCAGCAGGATAGTGATCTGTTTTGGGGTGATCATTTTGTTGTTTGGATAGGGTTAAATGGAATCTCAGCGCGCACCGTCGTGCCTTTACCTGACACGGATTCAATCGTCAGGTTGCCCCCGACCATCTCCACCCGCTCTTTCATCCCCACGAGTCCCAGGCGCCTGTTGTTCTTGGCCAGAAGAATCTTTTTGACCGGGAATGACTTTCCATTGTCCGCAATCTCCAGCCGGATCGCGCCGGGAATCCGCCTGATCGCCAGTTTGACCCGGGTGGCGCGGGCATGGCGGGCGACATTGGTGAGCGCCTCCTGCGCGACGCGGAACAGCACGGTGCGTCTATCGCTTTCTAGCGCCTCGACCCCGCCAAAGGCCGTCAGCTTGATTTTGATCCTTTTCCGTTCAGCCAGATTCACGCAAAACGCGTGGAGCGCCGGGATCAGGCCGAGGTCGTCCAGCACTGCCGGTCGCAGTTCGCGGGCGAAGCGATGCACCGCATCCACGGATTTTTCCACCAGCCGCTGGGTCCGGGCGATCTTGTCCTTCAACTCGCGCACGCCGGAGGCGTTGCCGTAGACCAAGGTCGCCAGCTCGACATTGATGCCGACCAGGGTCTGGACGACATCGTCGTGTAATTCCCGGCTGATCTTCTTCCGCTCCTCCTCCTGGGCAGTGAGAATCTGGTGCGTCAGCCGGCGCATTTTCTTCTGCATGTCCTGCGACTCCAGGAGCAACACCCGGTTCTGCTCCTCGCCCATCCGCGTGGAGTCCAGGGATACTGCCAGCTGTCGGTTCGTCCTGACCAGTTCTGCAGTGCGCCGGGCCACCAGTTTTTCGAGCTGCCCGGCGTGCCGGGCCAGCTGGGATCGGGCGGTGCGCAGGGCTTCCTCCGACTGTTTGCGCAACGTGATGTCGCGAATGTTGCACTGGATAACGGTGCGGTTGCTCTCCTCATAGAGGTTGGCCACCACTTCGACTTCCTTGTGCCGGCCCGCGCGGGTTTCGAGCGGCAGGTCTTCGTAGCGTACCTCGTGCTTCCGGGTCAATTTCTGGAACATCGCCCGGCTCGCGGCCTCATCCTTGAGCAGGCCGATCTCAAACAGTTCCTTCCCCACCAGCTGGCCTTTCGGGTAGCCCAGCAGTTTCGTCATGAACGGATTGGCGTCGGTGATTTTGAGCGTGCCGGAGTCAAGGAGGAGGATACCGTCGTGCGACGCTTCAAAGAGACGGCGAAAGCGGATTTCCGAGACGCGTACCTTGTTCACTGCCAGTTTCTGCGCGGTGATGTCCGTCATCGCCAGCTGGCAGGTCTGCCCCGTGATAGAAAGATTGGCGCGCATCCGCACATCCACCGGGTGCTGGCCGGCCGACAGGAGCCTTATTTCGCATTCCTTCTTGACCTTATGCGCAAACACTCGCTGGAGGAAATCGTCGAAAACCGGGCGATCGGCCGGGGATACCAAGGGGCGGAAGCCCTGCTTCGCCAGGGCGGAACGGACCTGCCTCAGTAGGCTGGCGCCGGCCAGGTTGACCTCGTGGATGATTCCTTCGCGACTCAGGGTCAGGTACCCGACCGGCGCGAAATCGTAGAGCTCGCTGTACTTTTCCAGCCCCACCTCCATTTCGTCGCGGGCTTTCACGAGTTCCTCGTTCTGCATCTCCAGTTCAACCTGGTGAACCTGCAGTTCGTGCAGCAAGCGCTGCGTGTCGGCGGCTGACCTGGCCTCCTCCGTGCCGGGATGGTTTCTTCTCGTCTCCCCGTCCAGCCGAGCTTCGGCGAGGCGGCGCAAGGGCGTGGCCGTGATCGAGGGGGTGGGCATGCTTTTCATGATGAGGGGGGCCGCCGGTCACGGTTTTGCGCTTAGCTTGCGGCGGGCCAGCTGGGAGGATCGCGCGGTGACCCGCTTTTCCAGATTGGTGTGCTGCTCTCGCAACCTTGCCTCCAGGGTCTTGGCCGCGGTGATGTTCGCGAAGGTGATCACGACGCCGTCAATCCGGTCGTCCATCGTGCGGTAGGGCATGATGCGCACGGCGAACCAGCGGCCGTCGCTGGCGGTGATCGGTTTTTCCACCGCGGCGAGTTTCCGCAACACCTCCCGCGCATCGGCGGCCAGTTCGGGGTAGCGCAGGTCGGAGACCAGGTCGGTGATGGGCCGGCCCGTGTCGGTCGCGATGAGCTTGATGATTTTCGTCGCCTGGGGGGTGAAGCGCCGGACCCTGAGCTCTTTGTCCAGGAAGAGGGTCGCAATGTCCGTGCTGTCGAGGAGGTTCTTCATGTCGTTGCTGGCCAGCGCGAGTTGGTCCACCTTCGCCTGCAACTCGGCATTCACCGTCTGGAGCTCCTCGTTCATGGACTGCATCTCCTCCTTCGAGGTGGTGAGCTCTTCGTTGGTCGACTGCAGCTCCTCATTGGTTGATTGCAGCTCCTCGTTGGCGGATCGGAATTCCTCCTGCGAGGTCTGCATCTCCTCGTGGGTGGCCCGCGCTTCGCCGCGGACACGCACGAGTTCCTGCTCGAGCTCCATCAGCCGCGGATGGTGGGATGTCGGCTTCAGCGTCCGGCCCGACACGAGGACCGGGGCGGGTACGTCAGTGAAAACAATCAGCACCAGACCATGCAGCGGCCCGGTCTCCTCAAGGCACCGGACCGTCACATTGACGTGCTGTTTGCCGCCGTTGGTGCCGACCGAAAGTCCGGGCAGCGTCACGCTGGTCTTTTTCCGGAGCGCCTCCTTGAAGGCGCCCGCCAGTTCATACCGCAGCCCCTCGCGGGCCATGGCAAAGAGGTTCCAGTTGGCCTTGCCGGCAGCCGGTTCCAGGTATTTGCCCGTCCGTCCGCTGACATAGAAAATGTCGCCATCCGCATTGGTAAGCACGGCGGGCGGCGCGTAACCGTGCAGGACCAGCTGGTCCGCCAGGGACTGGAGGCTATCCGGTAGTTTGGCCGCCGGGCGCGCCTCGGCGCCGCTGGCCTGGCCGGCGTTGAATGCCGTGGGGAACGTGATCTGGGCCGGGGTTAGGATGGATTCCCTGCGCCGGTAAAGCCGCGCCGTGCCGCCCAGAGGGGAGAAAAGCGCCGTGCTGTCGCCAATCGTCTCCGCGCTGCCTTGGAACAGGATGCCGCCGGGCGTGAGACTGTAGTGAAACAGCGGGATCAGTTTCTTCTGCACCTCCGCGGACAGATAAATCAGCAGGTTGCGGCAGCTCAGGATATCCAGCTTGGTGAAGGGCGGGTCCATGATGAGATTCTGCGGCGCAAAGATCACCATCTCGCGGATCTCCTTGCGGACACGGTAGCCCTTTTCGTCCTTGGCAAAGTAGAGCTTCAGCCGGGCGTCCGAGACATCGGCAGAGATGTTGGCCGGGAAGCCGCCCTGCCGGGCCTTTTCGATCGCATCCTTGTCCAGGTCGGTGGCGAAGATCTGAAGCGCGAATTTTCTGGCGGGTTTGATCTTCTCGACCGCCTCCTTGAACACGATGGCCAGGGAATAGGCCTCCTCCCCGGTTGAGCACCCGGGCACCCAGGCACGCAACGCCTGGCCGGGCGGGCGGCTTGCCAGCAGGGCCGGCAGGGCCTCGTCGCGCAGCTGGTCCCAAGCGGCGGAGTCGCGGAAGAAGTTCGTCACCCCGATCAGCAGTTCCTTGAAGAGCAGGTCCACTTCCTGTGAATTCTCCTGCAGGTAGCGGACATAGCCCGTCATCGTGCGAATCTGGTGAATGCCCATGCGGCGCTCGATCCGGCGATAAAGGGTGTTCCGCTTGTAGAAGGTGAAGTCGTTGCCCGTGTGGGCGCGCAACAGGATCACGGCCTTTTCCAGGGAACTCCGGGACTTCTCCTCGAGCACGATTTCCTGCCGGGCGATGAGCGGGGTGCGCTGCAGGTAGGCGATGATCCTCGCCGGCAGCTCGTCCGCCGGGGCCACGATGTCCGCCAGCCCGGCTTCGACCGCACTGCGCGGCATGGAGTCGAATTTGGCCGTGGCCGGTTCCTGCACCAGGACCACGCCCGCCTTCTCCTTGATGGCGCGCAGGCCCATCGTGCCGTCGGAGCCCATGCCCGAGAGAATCACGCCGACGCTGTGCTCCTGCTGATCCTGCGCCAGGGAGCGGAAGAAATAATCGATCGGCAGGCGCAGCCCGCGGGGCGCCGCCGGGGGGAGCAGATGCAGCACCCCATGCAAGATGGACATGTCGCAATTCGGCGGGATCACATAGACGCAGTCCGGCTCCACCGCGGTGCGGTCCTTGACCTGGTGGACCCGCATGTCCGTGGTGCGCTGGAGCAACTCGGACATGATCCCCTTGTGGGTCGGGTCCAAATGCTGGACGATGACAAACGCCATGCCGCTTTGCCTTGGCACATGCCCGAGAAATTGTTCCAGCGCTTCCAATCCACCGGCGGAAGCCCCGATGCCGACGATGGGAAACGCCAGCCTCGCGGCCGGGGCTTTGTTCCGAGCCGCCTTGCGGGGCTTTTTCTGCCGTCGGACCGGAGCGGATTTTCTTTTCATACGTGTTTGCTAGCGGCGCTTGATCAGGGGGATTTTAGCCCCGGCCGCCTGACGGCGCGACACAAATTTTGCCGCGCCGGGCGCCGGTCTCGTTCCCCGGCCGACATCGGTCAATTCGATCAACTTGGCGGCGATCTCGTCCAGGGGCAGAATGAAATCAACATCTCCCGTCCTGATCGACGTCTCCGGCATGCTGAAGTCCTGTGAGGTGGGGCGATCCTGCGCGATGACCACGCCGCCCTTGTCCTTGATGATCTGGACGCCGAATGCGCCGTCGCCATCCCCACCCGTGAGGACGACGGCAATAGCCCGTTGCCCGTAAACCTTGGCCACGGAGGCAAATAGCGGCTCGGCCGAGGGACGCGCATAATGGACTTTAACCGCCGAGGAAGAAGAGAGCTTCAGGCGCCCGCTGGGGCCGACGGACAGGTGGTGGTTGGGCGGGGCGACAAATACGCACGACGGACAAAGAATGTCACCCGTACGGGCCTGCCGGACCAGCAAATGCGTGCGCCGGTCTAATATCTCGGCCAAGACGCTTTTGTGGTCGGGCGCGAGATGCATCACGATGGCAATCGCGGCGTGAAATTTCGCCGGCAGGCCGCCCAGGATGACGGACAAAGCGTCCAAGCCACCCACCGAAGTCGCCATGGCGATGACGGGAAATCCCGCCGCCCCGGGACTGGTGGAGATCACGGAGGTGTTTTTTTTGACCACCTTGACCGGCCGGCTTACGACTTTGCCTTGGGCTTGGGGCGCAGTCTTGCGCGCTTGGCTATGACCGGACTGAAGGACAAATCTTGCCGCTTTCTGGGAGCGGGCTCCGGGGAAACTGGTCATCTGCGCATTTCCGCCGGTCATGGGAGGTGAGATTGTTCAGCCAGAGCCAGTTTCAAAGGTGCAAACGCAGGCGATGAATCGTCTAGTGAGCGAAACGGCCGTGCGGGCGTGATTAAACACCGGTCTCTGCCGGATGGCGATAGGGTATTAACCTACCGTGCCCCGGGGGGGCGTCGGCTGTTCATGCGTTCGTCCCGGATTAGGCCACACCTTGGTCAAAAACGAGCCATCTTCCGCGTCTTGGTCCCTCCAAAATGTCCCGCTGACAAGTGCCCCCCACCCAGCATTCACAAACCCCAGCGGGCTGCTGGCCCTCCGCAGCCCCTTGGACCGCGCGCTGCCGACCGATGAAACGAAAACATCCCGGTCCCCGGCCAAAATCCAATCCTGACACCAGAATTGAAGCCCTCCCATCGGCCCGGGAGCTCTCTTGCTCGCCCGGTCATGGAATCGTCATTGCGGGGGCTCACGCCGCCAGATTCCGACCAGGCGCTGTCGCTGGCGGACCGCCGTCAACGCGAGCAAGGCGATGATCAATCCCGGATCCACCGCGCCGCCCCCGCCTGAGCTGGCGGTTGTGCCGCCGGTCGAACCGGTCGTAGACCCCGAACCTGAGGACGAACCGGAGGAACTTCCGCCCGTCGCAGGGATGACCGGCTTGGAAACGGTCTGCTGGAGGGCGAGCGTCGTTACCGCGCCAGCCGGGGTGATTTTGCGAATCGCCGCGTTCCCGTTGTCGGTCACGTAGACATTGCCGTTGGCGTCGACCGCGAGATACTCGGGCTGGTTGAACAGGACACCCGTACCGGTGCCATCAAGCAGGCCCGCCACCGTGGGCAACCCCGCCAGCGATTGCACAGTGCCGTCCGGTGCCACCTTGCGAATGACCTCGTTGCCCGT
Source organism: uncultured Oleiharenicola sp. (assembly GCA_964652485.1). Classification (GTDB taxonomy): domain Bacteria; phylum Verrucomicrobiota; class Verrucomicrobiia; order Opitutales; family Opitutaceae; genus Lacunisphaera. The sequence continues at coordinate 23,651 of CAZZDB010000005.1, read as the reverse complement.
GTCCGCCACGTAGATGTTGCCGGAGTGGTCGATGGCCAGCCCGGTCGGCTGGTTGAAAAGCGCCGCGGAACCGGCCCCGTCCTCATAGCCGGCCACTCCCAGCACGCCGACCCAGGTCGTGACGGTTCCGTCCGGGGCAACTTTGCGGATGGTGTCGTTGATCGTGTCGGCCACATAAAGATTCCCGGTCGTGTCGAGAACGATGCCCGCCGGCTGGTTGAAGGCGGCCAGCATGCCCTTGCCGTCTGTACCGCCCTTGGTGCCGCTGCCCGCGATGGTCGTGACGGTTCCATCAGGCGCGATGCGACGGATGGCCGAGTTGCCGGTATCGGCCACGTAGACGTTGCCTTGCCCGTCCACCGTCAGGGCCCGCGGGGAATTGAAGACGGCGGCGGTGCCGGTGTTGTCGACATAGCCCTGCGTGCTGTCGGAACCCGCCAGGACGGAAACAACACCGGCCGGGGTGATTTTCCGGATCAGGGAATTGCCCGTGTCGGCGACGTAGAGATTCTCCGCCTGGTCCAAGGCGACCGCCCGGGGCTGCCGAAAGAGCGCTGTGTCGTAGGAGCCGTCCGCCGATCCCTGCTGGCCGGCGGCGCCGGCCAGCAGGCTGACGACACCGGCCGGGGTGACGAACTGGACGGTGTTGTTGGAGACATCACTGACAAAGAGATCGCCCGATCCGTCCACGGCAATGCCCGCCGGACCCGGGAAGGGCGGCGGCGCCACGGTGAGCGTCACGTTGCTGCTCAGCGTCGTGCCACCGCTATTGGTCGCTCCCAAGCGGTAGAGATACCCGTTCATCGTGCCGGAAACACCGTTGACGGTGAGCGTGCCAGTCGTGGTGCCGCTGTAGGTCGAGTTGTCGGAAATATTGGCCCAGCTGACGCCGCCATCCGTCGAAACCTGCCACTGGTAGCTGGCCGGAGAACTGCTGGATGTGGTCGCGGCAAAACTCACGCCATGACCCGCCGCGACGGGGTCACCGCTGGGTTGGGTGACGATGGCCGGGGCGGCGGTGGTCGCTGCGTTGGCGGATACCGTCAGGACCGCGGTCTGGCTGGTCGCCGCACCGATGCTGTTGCTGACGGCCACGGTATATTTGCCCGCATTGCCCGGCTGGACGCTGGCAATGGTATAGGTGGCGTCGTTCGCCCCGGCGATGGCCGCCCCGTTGAACATCCATTGGTAGGTGAAGGGCGTGTTGCCGTTGGCGATGACCGAGAAGGTCACGCTGGCCCCGGGCGCTGCGGACACATTTTGTGGCTGGGTGGCGATGGAGGGGGCCACCTGCGCGGCGTTGACCGACAACAGCGCCGGATTGCTCGTCACTGAGGCGCTGCCGCTGGTCACCGTCACCGTGTAGTTGCCCGCATCGGTGGTCCCCACCACGGGAATCGTGAAGGTGCTGCTGGTGGCGCCCGCCAGGGGCGCCCCGTCCTTGCTCCATTGATAAGACAGGGAGCCGGAGCCCGTGGCCGACGCGGTAAATGCCACCGAGGCGCCCACGGTGGCGGTGGTCGCCTGCGGCTGGGTAACCAGGACGAGCGGAACCGTAACCGCGTTGACCGTCAGGGTGGCCGGATTGCTCGTGACGGAACCGCCGCCGTTCATGACCGTCACCGTGTAGCTGCCGGCATCGGCGGCGTTCACCGCCGCGATCGAATAGGTGCTTCCCGTCGCACCCGCGATCGGAGATCCCCCCTTGTTCCACTGGTAGGCCAAGGGAAAGGTGCCCGAGGCCGCCGTGATGAACGTCGCCCCATAACCCACGGTGGCGGTGTCATCCTGCGGTTGGCTGGTGATGGTCGGGGCCACCACCGCGGCATTGACCGCGAGGTTGGCCTTCTGGGTGGTGGTCGAGCCTGCGGGGTTGGTCGCGACCATGGTGTAGCCACCCGCGTCCGAAGCTTGCAGATTGGTCAGTGTCAGCGTGGACCCGGTCTGGCCGGGTAGCAGCTGGGTGTCGTGATACCATTGAAAGGTGGGATCGGGATTTCCCGTGGCCGCGGCACTAAAACTGACTGATCCACCTGTGACTCCGATGATGTCGGCGGGCTGGGTGGTGATGGTGGGCAGGACGGATGCACTGCGCGTGACGACGAAAGTGGTGGTGATGCTGCTGGAGGAACCGGTTTCGTTGGCACCCTGAAACGCGGTGATGGTCACGGTCCAGGTTCCGTCCGCAGTGGGCGTCCCGGAAACGGTCAGCTTATAGGGGGCACTGACGTTCAACGGATTCCCGCCTTGCACGCTGAGACCGTCGGGCAAACCGCCAGCCACATTCCACGATCGTGGATTGGCGACCCCGCCGGTCAGAGTGAAAGTGGTGCTCTGGGCCACGCCGACATTGCCGTCCACCAGAAAGGTGGTTCCGTCGGGTCCGGTGGCCGGGGTGCCGTTCGAAACGGCAAAATTGACGGCACTCGGCGCAGTGGTGGTGGTGCTGCCGCCAGACGTAGTGGTGGTGCTGCCGGTGGCTCCAGCGAGGGAATTCAGCGCACCCAGTGTGCCCAGGGCGAAGAGCGAGCGCACCGCGTCGCCCACGCCCGTCTCGGTGACAAACTCCATCTGGCCCGCGACGCGCAGGACCGGCGTGCGCTGCAGCAGCATGACCAGCAAACCGATCGGCGCATGGAGCGAACGGCAGCGGTCGGCCAGCCGCGCAAATAGCAGGGTCTTCGGAGCACGTTTTGTCAGCAGCATCATGGCGGAAGGGAGGGGTTAGTTGCAGCCGCAGCCGGCACCGCCCACGCCCCGGCCGCCGGTGGCGGCCTCGCGAGAAAAATACACGTGCTCATCGCTGGCAGTCTTGATCGGGTCGCGATCGGTGTTCATCTTGTAGTCGGAGAGCGACGCGCGCTCCCAGGATTGGACATGGACGCAGCCGCTGGTGGCAAGAGACGCGAGGGCGAGGGCCAGCAGAGTGAGTCGGAGCCGGTTCATGATTGTTCCTCCAATAATTTGGTGATTTCTTCGCGAAGCTGGCGGGCCGTGGCCGCGCCGTGAAAGCCGCTGTGCACCGCCCGCACCACTCCATGCCGGTCAAGCAGATAGCTGGTCGGCATCACCAGAGGATGAACCGCGGCCACCAGCCGCTGGTCGGCATCGCGCAGCGTGACGAAGCCGGGGCTGAATCTTCCGATGAAGCTCGTATACCGGTCCTCCTCCTTGTCGACGCTGACCCCGATGATGGTGAGTCCGCGCTCCCCCAATTCCCGTTGGAGCGAGTCGTAGGTGGGAAAGGATGCCCGGCAAGGGGCACACCAGGTGGCCCAGAAATCAACCAGCACGACGCGGCCGGTTTGATCCGGCAACTGCCCGCTGAGCCCGAATTCCGCGAGTTTTGGGAAGGGCTGACCGACGCTCACTTCGGCGCAAGCCAGCGTGCCGCCGAACAACAAAGCGGCCAAGGCGACAATGACCGGATTAATGGCTGACTTCATAGCGATGGAATCCCTTGGTCTGATGCCGGGCCCGGTCCGTCAGCGCGACGGCCTCCGCACCCATCATTTCTGTGACCAGCTGCAGGCCCGTTTCCGGGCCGAGAATAAAAACCGTGGTCGCCAGCACGCCCGCCTGCAGGCAGCCGGGAGCCACCACCGTAACCTGCCGGCAGCCGTTCACCACCGGGCGGCCGTTGCGGGGATCCACGATATGGCCGTAGCGGCGGCCATCCACGGTGAAACCCCGGAGGTAGTCACCGGACGAGGCGACCCCGCAGTCCCGCGCCGCGATGCTGGTCCAGCATTTTTCCCCGGGCTGGCGCGGATCCTCGAGTCCCACATGCCAGGCCGGTTTGCCCGGTGCCGCCCCCAAGGCGCGCAGGTCATGGCCAAAATCCACCAGTGCTTGTTTCAGTCCGTGCCGGCTCGCGATTTGGGCCACCATGTCGACCGCGTACTCCTTGCCCCAACCGCCAAAATCCAATGCCATGCCCGTCTGGGGCAGTCGCACCCGGCCCGGGCTCCGCTCCACCTTGGACCAGCCCACCAGGCGCATCGCCGCGGCGACCTCGTCGTCGGAGGGGACCCGCGGGTTGACCGTCTTGTAGTCCCACAGGCGCATCAAAGGCAGAGCCGTCACATCCAGCACCCCGCGAGACATGCGATGCAGCGACCCACACAGGTCCAGAAACTGCTCCATTTCGTCATCAATCTGCACCCAGCTTCCGGCGGCGGCGTTGATACGGCTGACCAGACTGTCGGGACGGAAACGGGAGTACTTGCTCTCGAAGGCCGCTACCCAACCGGTAGCTTCGCGCTCAAACGCTCCAGCCAGACCGGAGTCCGCACAGACATATTGTACTTCGCAATGAGTGCCCAGCGCGGCCCACTGGAGACGTCGCAGCGGGGGCAAACCATCGCCTTGGACCTCGTCAATCCGGCTGGGGACGTGCAATGTGGCTGCTTGGGCTGGCACGGTGGCGTGGGTCAAAAGGACCATTTGCAGCCCGCGGAAATGATCCGGGCCTTGCTGTAGGCGTCCTCCGGTGTCACACCGTCCAAACCGTGGGTCAGATAGCGGTCGTAGGCCAAATCCACTGAGGCCCGCGGGCCGATTTTCCAAGTGAGCTTCAGCCCCAGGTCGAGGGAACGCATGCGGGAAAGCCGGTAGTCGGATGAATAGAATGGCGCCATGCCCGTGCCGGTTTCACCGGATGCGGGATCGTAGGAGGTCACCACGCCGTCGTTGTCCAGGTTGTAATGGTAGAAACTCGCCGCGGACTGGATGTAATAGCGCACGGACGGCTCGAGCACCACGCTGTCGCCGATGCTCTGGAGCCAGCGCAAGGTTCCAGTGTGGCTGCGGATGCCGAAGGTGTCGCGATAATAACGATAGGAGGTCTCCAAGGCGCCGGCCCAGTCCTTGAAACTGTTGTTCGAGCCGACGAGAACACTGAACTTGCTCCGCTCCCGCGGCCGGTTCTCCGGCACCGTGTAATAGGTGCCCGGGTCGACGTTGAGCATCGTGGTGGAAACAATCTTGTAGGGATCGTCCAGATACCCGTTCAACCGGCCAAAGGAAACATTCAGGGTCAGCGTGTCGTCTGGATCGAGTAGCTGGGTGACCCCGGCGATGAAGTCGTGGCCCTGCTTGTGCCGGTCCGAGGTCCAGCCGAGCTTGGGCTCCCGGATGGTGTCGTCCGTGCCCGCATAACCCAGCAGCACACGCGTGTTCTTCTGGTTGAAATCCGTGAGCGTGTTGACCGACCACCCGTGAGAGACGTAATCGCTTTCGGTGCTCAGCGCGTAGCCCAAGTCGACGTTCACTGCCTTGATCTGCTGCGCGAGGTCGAGGTTCACCGCCTTGCGGAAGTCCGTCATGTAGCCCGTCGGCACCGGATCCCCCGCCGTGAGCGGCCGGGCCCCTGTGGGTGTGGCCCCCGCGATCGAGTCAGTTGCGCCCATGATCTTGAGGCTTGTGTCGACCCCGAGGTCGGCCTGGGCGAGTGCATAGTTTGAATTCACGCGGATGCGTGAGTCGTCCTCGGCATACGAGGAGAACTTGTAGGTCAGGCTGTCCTCGGCGCGCGCTGATCGCGGCTGGCTGAGCCAAAGCATGGCGGTGAGGCATCCTGCCCGAACCCAGATTGCAGCGGGTAGCGGCCGGGGTGAGGTATTCATCATGTGCGTCGGCCATGGACCGGACGATTTCCGATCCGTTCCATTTCCGGCGACTAATTCGTCGGCTGATTCATCCCGGAATAAGTTCCCCCTTGGCCGTAACCGTCGGGGAACATCTGGCGTCACGTGACTTTTTGCTCTCTGCTTTTCAGTCCGGCCGACGACAGAATCTGCCTCCTAGAACTTCTTGTCCGCGTTCCGCCTCCGGCGACGGCAGGTCGCTTCGATCAGATTTAGCCCGGCATCTTTATCCTTCGCCCGCGATCACCCGTGCGCCTCGTTTCCCCGTATCGCCGTTTCACGCCTGGTTTGTCCGTTGGTCGCAGCCGCGCCGGATAAACATTCAATAGTGAGAGCAAAACCGGCTTGGTCAGAACCGCCGGTCAGGACATGGTAGCCAGAACCGAGAATCTCTTTTCGGCCATCCCCGTCCACCCGGCAGCCAGGCGCCCCTGGCCTTTCCCTTCCATGTCCTCATTGCTGTTCTTCCGAATCTCCGCTTTCGTCCTGATCTCTCTGCAAGCCGATTTTCTGGTCGCGGCCGAACCGGCCGCAAGTGTTTCATCGACCCGTCCGTTCTTGAGCCCGATTTTCGGCGACCACATGGTGCTGCAACAGGGCAAGCCCGACACCTTCTGGGGTTGGACCACGCCCGGGGAAAAGGTCGTGGTAACCGTCGGAGCCAACACCGGTGACGCCGTGGCCGGAGCCGACGGGCGCTGGCAGGCGCAGGTCGCGCCGCCACCCGCCGGCACCGGTTGCGAGGTGAAGGTCGATGGTGGCGCGCAGCACGTCGTCCTGCACGACGTGCTGGTCGGTGACGTCTGGCTGTGCGGCGGGCAGTCCAACATGGGAGTCGGCCTCGCCTACTCGACCGGCGGGAAGGAGGAGACAGCCGCGGCGAACCATCCGAATATCCGTTTATTCACCGTGGCGCCGCACTCGGCCTATGCAGCCACCGCGGTTCCAGCCGGACGGTGGCAGGTGTGCTCGCCGGAAACTGCCGGCGGCTTCTCGGCCGTCGCGTACTATTTCGCCCAGAAGGTCCAGGCGGCCACCGGCCTGCCGATCGGGCTGGTTCAGGACTGTCTTGGCGGCACACCGGCGGAATGTTGGATGAATCCGGACACCTTGGCGGCGATGAAGGACTTTGAACGGCCGATGGCCGAGATCGCGCGGCTCCGCGCCGCCCATGCGCCGGAATACGGCAACTATATCATGCACTGGTATGACGAATACGATGGCGGCATCCGCGGCAAGGGCTGGGCCGATCCCGGCCTCGACGACCGGGACTGGAAGACCGTGCATCTGCCCGGCGCGTTTGCCGAACTGGGTCTGACCGACGTTCCGGCCGTGGTGTGGTTCCACCGCGAGGTCACCCTGCCCGACCCCCTGCCCGCGGGCCTTGCCTTCATCCGGCTCGGCGTTGTCGAGAAGATGGAAACCACCTGGGTCAACGGCCAGCTGGCCGGCGCCAGTTCCTGGGTCGAGAATCCGCGCAATTACCGCATCCCGCCCGGCGCGCTGAAGCCCGGCCGCAATCTCGTCACGGTCCGGGTCTTCAAGTTGAAATCGAAAGCCGGCTTCCTTAGCGATCCGCCGGAGCTGCGGATCACGCTGCCGGGCGGCACCGAGGTTCCGCTGGCGGGCGAGTGGAAGGCCGCGGTCAGCGTCGACGCGCGCCCGCCGCACCCGTTGCCGCTCGGCTACGAGAATTATCCCATCATGCCGGCGGTGCTCTACGAGGGCATGATCCGCCCGATCATGCCAATCGCACTCACCGGGGCCCTCTGGTATCAGGGTGAAGCCAACTCAAGCCGGGCGCACCAATACCGCACGCTGCTGCCCGCGATGATCCGCGACTGGCGCAGCGGTTTCCAGCAGGGCGACTTCCCTTTCTATATCGCCGGCCTGCCGGCGTTCCAGCCGCGCAAGGCCGCCCCCGGTTCGGATGACTGGGCCGAGTTGCGCGAGGCCCAGGCACTCACTGCGCGCACGGTGCCTAACAGCGGCCTCGCCGTCACGATCGACACCGGCGATGCCGGCAACATCCACCCGCACGACAAGAAGCCCGTGGGCGAACGGCTCGCTTTGCTCGCGCTGGCACGCCACTATGGCAAGGACGTCGCCTGCGACAGTCCGACCTACCGCTCGATGGAGCGCGACGGCCATGCGTTGCGCATCCACTTCGACCACACGGACGGCGGCCTCCAGGTGCACGGCGGGAAGCCGGGCGAATTCTCCATCGCCGGCAGCGACCGCCAGTGGCACTGGGCCGACGCGCGGATCGACGGCGGCGATGTCGTCGTGTCCTCCCTGGAGGTCACCGAACCCGTGGCCGTCCGCTATGCGTGGCAGTCGAACCCGCTGGCCACGCTGTTCAACGGCGCCGGCCTGCCGGCCACACCTTTCCGCAGCGATGATTGGCCGGGGGTGACCGACAACCGGCCGCCATGGTGAGCGCCCCGGGGCGCGCCGCGGGTTAAGTTCTTGCCGTTCGGGCCGCGCCGCAGGATAATATTCCAAATGCTGCGTTTCCCCGACCGCTGTTCCCGCACGATCTTTCGTGCCTTGGCCCGGGCGGCTGTCCCCGCCCTGCTGGCGCTCGGCGGCTGTGCCCCGCATCCCGACACGTCCCTGGACGTGCTGGCCGCCCAACAGGCCCGGACCGCGGCCGAGCGCTACCTGCATTACCTTCAGCCGGAGCCCATCGGCGCGCCCGTGGATCAACCGCCGTGGATTGCCCATGTGCTGCCCGTCGACCTCGACCAGGACGGGCTGATGGACTTTGTTTTTTGCGAATCGCGACAGAGCAGGATCGTCTGGCTGCGCCAGACCTCGCCCGGAAAATTTGAGGAGATTGTCCTGGCCGAGAACATGCGTGCGCCGGTGCACGTCGAGGCGGCCGATATGGACGGCGACGGTGACCTCGACCTCATCGTATCGAGCATGGGCGTGGTTTTCCCGGACAACGACAAGATCGGCACGGTGTTTGTCCTCGAGAACGACGGTCACCAGCACTTCACCCCGCACATCGTCCTCGAGAACACCTCGCGTGTGACCGACGCGCGGGCCGCCGACCTCAACGGCGACGGCAAGATGGACATCGCACTCGCGCAATTCGGCTACGACCAGGGCGAGGTCAGCTGGCTGGAGCGGACCGGGCCGTGGGAATTCCGGCGCCACGTTCTGCTCGAACTGTCCGGCGCCATCAATGTCTGTATCGCTGACTTCAACGGCGATCACCGGCCGGACATTGTCGCCCTCGTGTCCCAGCAATGGGAGGAAATCTACTATTTCGAAAACAAGGGTGGCGGAGAATTCTCAACCCAGCGCATCTGGGGCTCGACCAATGAGGACTATGGCAGCAGCGGCATCAGCGTCTGCGACCTGAATCGCGACGGGCGGCCCGACATCCTCTACACGAACGGCGATGGCTTCGGTCCGGCCGCCACGCCCGGGCCGCGGCCCTGGCACGGGGTCCAGTGGCTCGAGAACAAGGGCGATGGCCTTTTCCGTTATCACCGCATCGGCAACCTGCCCGGCGCCTACTCCCCGGTCGGCGTCGATCTCGACGGTGACGGCGCGATGGATGTAGTCGCGGTGGCGGCGTATGCGGACTGGACCAACAAGAACCGGAACCTGGTTTCGCTGATGTGGTTTCGCAACGACGGCCATGAAAACTTCGAGCCACGCATTCTTGCCCGCGTGCCGAAGGACCAGATAACCCTCGCCGCGGCCGATGTGGACGGCAAGGGCCACCCGAGCCTCGTGACCGGAGGCTTCTACCTTTACCCGCCCTATTCCGACATGGGGCGGATCACGCTCTGGAGGCGTCCCGCACCATGAAACTCCGCAACGTCGCTCTTTTGCTCGCGCTCGCGCTGGTGGCCGGCGGGGGCTGGTGGTGGTGGCGAGCCGGCGTCCGCCAGGAAATTGTCGCCCAATCGCTGCCGCCCGCAGCCGACCTCGGCACGACCACCGACGCCCTGCGCGCGCAGGTTGCCAAGGCGAAAGCCCGCAGCCGGAGCCGATTCACCGCCGTCGGCGGCCTCGTGGAACTCAGCCGGCTCTATCACGCCAACGGTTTTCTCGCCGAGGCGCTCGTCTGCTACAGCGGCCTGGAAAAACTCGAGCCCGCCAATGCGCGCTGGCCGCACCTTCACGCGTCGATCATTGCGGGCTATGGCGAATTGGAACCCGCCATCAAGCTGTGGCAGCAAGCCGTCCGGTTGGCCCCGGATTACCTGCCGGCGCGACTCCGGCTCGCGGATTGCCTCTTGAAATCGAACCAGCGTGACCTGGCCGCCGCCGAGTATGAAAGCGTGCTCAAGCAACGTCCGGACGATTCCTACAGCCTGCTCGGGCTCGCCCGGATCGATCTGGAGGCCCAGCGCTGGGACAAGGCTAGAGAGCGGCTCGAAACCGTCGTGCGGCAGACCAGCTTCAACCTCGGTTACGACCTGATCGTGAGCCTCTATGAGCGGCTCGGCCTCCGGGACGAGGCGGCGGCGATCCGCGGCTCGGCCAAGGCCTCGGGCGCCTATCGCGATTTTCCCGATCCCTGGCTCAACGATCTGATGGATGAATGTTTTGATCCCTATCGCCTCGGTCTGACCGCCGGGGTGGCGGCGCAGGGCGGCGACCCCGCCACGGCGATCCGTTTGCTGCAGCGCGCGATCCGGCTGGCCCCGGACGATGTCTCGTCGCATTTCCAGCTCGGCGGCCTCGCCGAGATGCAGAAGGACCTCAAGCAGGCCCGGGCGCAATACGAACTGTGCACGCAGATTTCGCCGACGTTTTCCGACGGCTGGGCGCACTTGAGCGACCTGCAGGCCAGGAATGGGGAATCGGTCGCCGCCGAGCGCACGCTGACGGCCGGTCTCGCCCAATGCCCCGATTCCCCCGGCCTGCATCTGATGCGCGCGCGCAATCTCCGCAACGCCGGCCAGGCCGGCGCCGCCATCGCCGAATTCGAGACCTCGATCCGGCTCCGGCCCAACGAACCCGAAGCCTACGTCGAACTCGGCAATCTCTACGTCGAGCTCGGCCGCGAAGACGCCGGTGTCCGCCAGATACAGCTCGCGATCGAGGCCGACCCCGGTGATCCCGCCGCGCTCGGCATCCTGGCTTTTCACGCGATCTCGACGGGGCGGGAAACCGAGGCGCGGCTCTGGCTCAATCGCGTCGTCCGTCAGCCGCGCGTGCCGCGTGAACAACTGACCGTGCTGCTCCAAGCCTACCAGCAGGCCTTTGGCCACCCCCTGACCCCGGACCGGACGGTGAACTGAACCGGATCGGACGGGCGCACCCACCGGGTCACTGGCCCATTTCCCTCATCATCCGCCGAACGGTCTCCAGTGCCGCGGCACTGTTTTCCACCGTGGCGCGGGCTTGGGCGACTCGCAACTCCGCCACCGCCTCCTGCGACCGTCCCGCCTGGCGCAGGAGGGTGGCAAGGTTGATGTGCAGCATGGCGTTCACCGGACCGCTGGCGGCGAGATCGCGCATGAAGTCGATCGTCCGCGCGTTGTCGCCCTTGTCCTCATAGATCTGCTCCAGGCGTGCGTTGTTGGCGTAGCTGCGCGGATTGTAGCGGTGCGCGACCAGCATGAGTTCGACCGCTGCATCCGTTCTTCCGTCCTTCACCAGGTTCACACACAGGGGTTCCAACGCCTCCTCGTCATCCGGCGTCGACTGCAGGATGACCCGCCATTGCGCCTCGGCGCCGCGCCGGTCGCCGCTGCCCGCCAGCGCTTGGGCATACGCGTGTCGCAGTGCAAGGTTGCCGGGCAGGCGTGCGGTCAGGCCGGCGAAATATTCGACCGCGCGGGACCACTGGCCCTTTGACCCCCACAGCCAGCCCAGGAGCGCATACGTCTGAAAATAATAAGGCTCATCCTTGGCGGACTGCAGCAGCATCGCTTCGGCCTCTTCGTTGCGCCCGAGATGCTGGAGCAGGAACGCCCGTTGCGCCGCGAGCTCCGGCGACGCCGGCTCCATCGCCGCCAGCCGTGTATTCAGATCCAGCGCGGCCGCTGGCTCCCCGAGTTGCGCGCGCATGGTCGCCTCGTGGAAAAGGAGAAAGGTATTCTGGGGATCGTGACCGCGCGCTTGTTCGACCACCGCCGCCATCGCCGCCAGCGCCCCCGGCGCCGCCACGGCCCGATTGGCCGTTCGGATCTCATCCTGCAACCGGCCGCGGGCCGCCGCAAACGTGCACTGCCCTGTGAATGGCGGACGCGAGGTGAGGTGGTCCATGCTCATGGCCACGGCGGCATGTCCAAACTCCGTGTATCCGACCGCTGCGGCGCAATCAGCCGAAGACAGCCACGGTTGCCGGTCGCCAGGCAGCCAGCGCGCCGCGCCCGCCGCCAGCAGGCGGGCGAGTTCGAAATTGCCCGCCCAAGTGAGATGCACGTGTTCGAGAAAGAACCGGCAGTCCGCGGGCGGCACCGTCGAATCCGCCGCTGCGCCCATTTCGCGCGCGGCATCGACCAGCGCAACACCGTCCGGCGCGGACCGGGCAGCCGCACGGATGACGTCGTTGATCCGAGCATCGGCCCGGAAGCGAAGGGCGTCCCACTCCAACGCGGCCAGATAGTGGCTCCGGGCTGGCGCTGCCTCCCCGTTCTTCTCCAAGGCCTGGGCCAGTTGAAAGTGAGATTCCGCGTGCTGGGGATCGATGGCCAGCGCGTCGGTGAAGGCCCCTCGATCCACCGACTGGCTCCAGTCAGCCAGCTGCGTTGCCGTCAATCCGGCCGCGTGCGCGGACACAAACGGCGCGCTATCCTTCACGTTCACCGCGACGGTGGAAAGCACCACCTTGGCACCTGCGCGGGTCGCCCGCCCGATGATATCGTGCAGGTTGGCGGTAAGATTCGCATAGACGGACTCGAGCCGCGGATCGTCGGCCGCGACGGTGTTCCGAGCGAACATCTCCATCCCCCGCCATTCCTTCGACCCGGCGCCCGCCGGACCGAAGGCCTCCAGAAGGCGCTGCATCAGCTGGCCGACGCGCGTCGCGCGCACAAAGAGGTCGGCCCGGATCACCGCGCGGGGCAGCACACCGTGCGTGACCACCGAACCGGGGCCGAACGGACCCACGACCTCGTTGTTGCCCATATACACCACGAACAGATCCGGCTGGAACTCCGCCGCCTGCCGGACAATGGGCACAATCGCGTGCGAGTTGATGGCCGTGACACCCAGATTGTAGACCATCACGGCACGGCCGGGATACGCGGCGCGCAATTGCGCGCGCAGCTGCGGTGCCAGGCCGAAACCGGGTTCCGGCACGCCCATCGCAGCCGATTCGCCGACCACGAAGACACGGACTTCTCCGGGAGGTTTTTGTTTCGGCAGGCGAAAGTTGAGCGGTTTCAGCCCGAACGATGGCGGGAAGAATTGACTCGTGAACCAAGGATTCGTGCGGAAGAAACCGGGCTTCTCGTCCGGAATGAAGAAATCCACCGAATGACCGAACCCCGCGATGCGAAGCGTTGTTTCGAGCCCGGTAAAGAGCAGGACCGGTACGCCGGCAGCGAGAGCGAGTCGTGCCAGCCAACCACGCAACGCGAAGCGTCTTGGAGTGGGTTGACTCATCGGCTGTGGCCATCCGCTGCCGACAGGGTCACGGACTTTGCCTCCGGTCCGACAACCCTCTCGGTAATCCGACCGTCGGGCCAACGGACCCGGAGCTGGTGCGACGGCAGGTCGTCGGCGTAGCCGAAAAAACATCCGGCGTTGGTCCCGACCTCCGCGGTTTGAGCCGTGCCGTCGGCCGAGCCAAAGGCGACCCGGGCACCGATGGCGGCAGGATTGCCGGGCGGCCCGTGCAGGTGCACCGCCAGCGAGTGCCGGCCGGGCAGCCCGCGGTTGTGGAAGGCGAGCTTGGACCCATCGTTGCGAGTGACAATGAAGTCCGGCCACCCGTCGTCGTCGAGATCGAGCATCGTCACCGCCGTGACCTCGCCGCTGACGACCAAACCGCTGGTCGCGGGCGGCACCGGCGTGAAATGGCCCTGCCCGTCACCGCGCAGCAACTGACTGAGGCCGCCGTCGAAACGACCCACCGCCGGATTCGGGGACGAGGAGTTCTGCCCTGCGTAGATATCGGCCTTCCCGTCGCCGTCGAAATCGCCTGCCACCACGCAGGTCATCGGCGCGATCTGGGCCAGCCGGGGCAAGGGCTCGAACCGATAGGTGCCATCCGCCTGGCTGAGAAAAACCCCGCTGCGAAACTCCGTCGCCGCCAGGCGGCGGGCAGCGGTCAGCCGGTCCTCCCCCACGATCTCGCCCAGGGTCGCGCGCGCATACTGGTCGTTCTTCGGGAAACGCCGGAGCACCGCGGGGATCGTCGCCCCGAGTTCCTTGCGCGTGAGCCAGGGGAACAAACGGTCGCCCTCGTAGTAGGCCTCGATGCTTTGGGTGGTCCCATTGCCTGTGAAGTCGCCGGTGAAAAGCAGCGCAGGATGCGCCGGACTCGCATGGTATTGGGTGTTCAGGCCAAGGTTGCCCACGACAAAATCCGGCCGGCCGTCGCCGTTGAAGTCGGCTGAGGCCAGTGCTCTCCACCAGCCGGTGCCCGCGGCGGCGAAACCCGCGGCCTCAGATCGATCGTCGAAGCCGCGGCCCGCGTTGTTGTGCAAATACTTCACCTGACCCCAATCCAGCGTGAGGAGCAGGTCCGGCCAGCCGTCACCGTCGACGTCGCTCCACAATGCCGACGTCACCCGGCCAAACCTGCGCATGGCGGGGGCCATCGCATCGGTCACGTCTTCGAATCCTTCCCCGCGGTGCACCAGCAGCGCGTTGCGAGTCGTCGGCGGACCTGATCGCGATTCGCTTGTGCTCGCGACAAATGCATCGATCTGTCCGTCGCGGTCGAAGTCCGCCAGCGCCACGATATCACCCGGCTTGCCCGGCGGAGGCGTCCCTTCCCCTTGGACGGGTGGCGGCGACACCTCGACGAATTGTCCCGGCGGCGCCGGAGGCGGGGACGCCGGCCGGGCCTTGGGCGTCGCCGCTTCGGTGATGGTGAACCGCCGGTCCACCGGAAGATCCGTGAAGGATTGTTCCTGCCCGCTGGGCCAGGAAACCGTCAACCGCTTGATCCGGGTGTCCTCCCCCAGCCCGAAATGCAGGATCGGCTCGCTGCTGGAAAGGTAACCGCGGGCGAGCACCAATTGACGAACCTGCACTCCGGCCGCCGTCTCGATCCGCACGGTGGCGCCGACCCCGAAGCGGTTCGATTGCGTGCCGCGCAGCGCCACGATCAACCGGTGACCGCTGTCCGAGTCGTTGCGCAACACCGACACCCCGTCCTCATAGTTGGCGTAAACCAGGTCGAGATCGCCGTCCCCGTCGAGGTCGCCGAAAGCCGCCCCGAAGCTCACGCCCTTCTGATCCAATCCCCACGCCGCGCTCACGTCCTCGAATCGCAGGTCGCCGAGATTCCGGAACGCCAGGTGCCGCTCGGCCAGCTTCGGGCTGGCCCGCACCACCTGCCGGGCGTTAAGCGGGTCTTCGACCCCCATGATGCGCTCCAACAGATCGGCGTTGTGGTATTCGCGAATCATGCCGTTGGTGACGTGCAGATCGAGCCGGCCGTCGTTGTCGAGGTCCTCGAGACGCACCGACCACGTCCAGTCCGTCGCCGCGAGCCCCGCCAGGTTGGCGGCCTCGAGAACCCGGCCGGTTCCCGTGTTGAGATAAAGGACGTTGCGCATGTATTGCGGCGCCTCGGCGGGATTGCCCGCACCGGTGAGCACGCGGGCGCGCGAGCCGGCCATGCCGCGCTGGTCCTTCTCGTGCGTGGTCGCGGCCATGTCGGCCACGAACAGGTCGATCAAGCCGTCGTTGTTGACGTCGCCCAGATCCGAACCCATGGCGTAATAGGGCATGTGCGGCACCGCCGTGTTGATGACATTGGTGAAGGTGCCGTCGCGGTTGTTGTGGTAGAGCCGGTCAGGCGCGCCGTAGTCGGCCGGGACGTAGATATCGGGCCAACCGTCGCCGTCATAATCCCACCAGATGACCGAGTGTCCCGACTTCTCCCCGGCGATCCCGGCCCGGTCGGTCACATTGGTGAAGGTCCCGTCGCCGTTATTGTGGAAAAGATAGTCGCGCTGGCCGTTCGGGTGCGCCGTGGCGTCGAGCATGTTGGTCTGGATGTAGACGTCGAGCCAGCCGTCGCGGTCGTAGTCGCAGAACGCCGCCATGCCCGAGGCGTCGTTGACGGCGAGGCCACGTGCCGCGGCCTCCTCCTTGAACGTGCCATCACCTTGGTTGATGTAGAGCAGGTTCGGCGCGTTGAAACGGCAGATGTAAAGGTCCAGCAAACCGTCGTTGTTCACGTCGACGAAGGTGGCACCCTGCCGCCACGCCTCCGCCGGCTCGTCGGCCGGCGCGCTGCCGATCGAACGCTTCATCCACGCCAAGCCCTGGTTGAGGACACCACCCAAATTGGCCAAGCCGGCCTTTTCCGTCACATCCTCGAATTTGAAACCCCCAAGGTTGCGAAACAGCCTGCAGGTCTCCGTCTTGCTGACCACAAACACGTCCGGCCGGCCGTCGCCATCGTAGTCGCCGATGGCCACCCCGGTACCCATCGCTCCATAAGCTAGCTCCTGGTAATGTTCGCCCCACATCTTGGGATCGGCATAGCGGTTCTCGGTGACGATCCCGGTCTGCGCCGGGCTCAGCAGCGCGAACATGGTCGCCCCGCGCGGACCCGATCGCGGCGCCAGCGGCGCCTCCGTCAAACCCGGGCCGGCGGGTGATTCCGCCGCCAGTGCCACCATCGCCACGCCGCCTCCACCAAGCCAGAGACTCCGCAGCATCAGGGCCAAGATGCGCCTCCCCCACGTTCGACTGCGGTTCTCGCCGGCGGACATTATCAAGGCAAAATAGGACCGCTTAGTCCGCACCGAGTCAAGGGCCGCTCGCAGCGCTTCCTTGCTTCTGAGCCAGCTGCCTTGGTGTCGCCCGGGTCAATTCCCCCGCGGCGGATCCTTCCGCCTTTCCGCGGAGGAGTCACCCAGGATTTCCGACTGCGGAACGACGCCGACGACCCGAAGCTCGCCAAGGTTGACCGTAGCCGACGGCTCATATTGCCGGCGAAGCTGGCCACTATCCTGGCCAAAATACCGCGAGGCCCGCGCCACCATGGCCGCCAAGGTCTCGTTAAATTTATTGCCCTGGGCCTGGATGCTGACTCGCGTCGCCCACAGCAGCTTCTGCTTCCCCTCGTCCCTGGCGGCGCGGAAATCATAGGCTTGGATGATCACATAATAACGTTCCGATTCGATGTCGGAGTACAAGTCGTCGTAGGCCGCGCCGGCCCCCGCGAAGCGGGTGAGGTTGCTCCGGCGGTTGATCTCGTCGACGTAGCCAAGCCGTCGCGCGTTCTCCTCGTCAGCATTGCGTCTCATGTCGTCTAGCATCTGCATTTGATACAGCTGCCCCTCGAACGCGTCCCGGGCCGCGTCCCGCACGGCCGCGGTCGGTGACTGGATGCCTTCGACCGAGGGCGGCGTCTTGTCGGCCCGCGCGGCGGCATTCACCGCCGCCAGGTCGTTGGCCGCTGAGTAGTAGTAATCGGCCTGCGTCTGGTAGACGGAATCGTTGAACGGCACGGTCGTCCCCCACGAGATCTGGAGCAGCAATTCCGCGGATTTCGAGTCCTGCGCCAGATAATAGTTCTGCAGGGCGAGGAATTGCGCGACCACCTTGGCGACCTGCGGGAATCGCACGGCATCGATTGAGCGGTCGCGCGCGACACCCGGGAGGTAAATGCCGTTGGCCAGGGCATAATATTCCCGCTTGAACGAGCCGTCGCCGAGCTTCTCCCGGTGATAACCATTGCTCACCTTGGAGAACACCGCCGTGACGATGGAGTCGTTCGCAGCGCGGGCGAGAGGAGCGGCCAGTAACAGAGCGGGAAGCATGAACCGGAAGGTTGTTTTCATGGAGGTGATTTCGTTGGGCGGACGGGGCGCACAAATGTAGCACAAATCGCCGGCATTTCCTGTCGAAACTGCCCGAAGTTGCATCTTCACCTCGCAGGCGATCAAACCCGTCCGCCGGCCGGCCGCCGGATCGGGTCACTTCCCCATGTCGGGAGAGGGTTTTCCACCGAGATCCGACTGGGAGACGATGCCGAGGACCTTGAGTTCACCGAGGTTGACCGTGGCCTCGGGCTGGTATTGCCGGACGAGCCGGTTGCTGTCTTGCCCGAAATACCGGGACGCCCGGGCCAGCATCGCCGCCAGGGTCTCGTTGAATTTGTTGCCCTGGGCCTGGATGCTGACGCGCGTCGACCACAGCAGCTTTTGCTTCCCTTCCTTGGCGGCTTGGAAATCGTAGGCCGAGACGATCACATAGTAGCGCTCCGTTTCGAGGTCGGAAACCAGGTCCTTGAACCTCTCGCCGGCACCGGCGAACTGGGCCGGGGTGTCTCGCTGATTGATCTCATCGAAATATCCCAGCAGGCGCGCATTGCGTTCAATGGCGTCGAGCCTGACTTCGTTGAACATCTGCATTTGCAGCAACTGGCCCTCAAAATCGTCCCGCGCCGCGTCGCGCTCGCTCCGGGCCGGTGACTGGATTCCATCGGGCGTGCTCTGGTGCTGTTTGGCATCTTCGCTTTGCTTCACGAGCGCATTCGCCATGGTGAGATTGTTGGACGCCGAATAGAATGACTCCACGTTGATTCGATGCGCCGTGTCATCGTAGGGCACGGTCGTGCCCCACGTGATCAGCAGGAGGAACTCCGCGGACCTCGCATCCGGTGCCAGATGATAGTTCTGCAGGGCCAGAAACTGCGCAACCGCCTTGGCGACTTGCGGGAACCGCACGGCGTCGATCGAGCGGTCCCGCGAGATGCCCGGTGAGTAGACTCCGTTGGCGATGGCATAGTATTCGCGCTTGAACGAGCCGTCGGCCTGTTTCTCGCGGTGATACCCATCACTCACCTTGGAAAAGACTGACGTGACCAGGGAGTCGTTCGAGGCCCGGGCGAGCGGGGCAGCCAGGAGCAGGGCGGAGGCAATGAGTCGAAAGGAAGTCTTCATGGATAGCAGGAGGGTTGGAGTGGCGGGTACAAGGGGCTTTTATGATATTAACACCGCCCCCGACAATATCCCGTCGACAGTCTCGACAAAAACCCCTTCTCGTCGGTCAGCCGCACCGGCGCACCCGGCCGCGACCGTCCCGGTCGATCCTGACGGAACGGAGCCAAGGCAACGCGGCGGTGGCTCCCCCAGTCCGGGCTCGGGTCAGGCAGTCCCCGCCCCCGGGCCTTCACGGTGAAGGCTGACGCGCGGATCGCGATTCAGGTGGCCGCCTCTATCGGGGTGTCATTTCGGAGCATCCGGACTGCCGCCCACGCCGCCCATGTGGTGATGTTGCATCAGGGTAGTCGAAGCCGTGGGCCACGGAAAGCTCTTGAGCACCACTTCCCGGGGCTGGTTGTTACCCTCGCGGATCGTGTAACAGCGGTCCCGCGCCAGCCCGCGGATGACCTGGGTCCGCCCGGTCACGGGCCAGAAAATCTCCACCCGGTCAACCGCCAAGGCCTGCCCCAAGCCGATTTCCTGCCGCAACGGCGAGGCACCGAAGCTGCCGCCGCTGCCCACGACGCGGAAAATCTCCCGTTCGCCGGTCGCGGTTTTCGCCACGATCTTGATGCGGGCGCCGATGGCGGAACGGTTCGTCTGCACCCCCTCCAGCTTCAACTTGAGCCAGTGGTTGCCGTGGCCGGGGTTGGCGAAGAGCTGGTGGGGATAATGATCGAAGGACAGGTGCCCGCCGATTACGGAGTAGATATCCTGGGCGCCATCGTTGTTCAGATCGCCGAAAGCGATGGAGTGTCCCTTCTGCAGCTGGCCGAAGCCGCCGGAGGTGGTCACATCCTGAAAATGCCCGGTCCCATCATTGCGGAACATGCGATTGGGAATGAGCGTACCCGGAAGCGGATCGCCTGTGCCGACGTAGAAATCCAACCAGCCATCGTTGTCGAGATCGCCGAAATTCGCGCCCATGCCCTCGACGACCTTGAACAGGTGCGCCTGCTTGGTGACGTCCGTGAACGTGCCGTCGCGATTGTTGTGATAGAGCCGCATGCGTTCCGCCGTGGGCGGCGCGCTATCGAGATAATCGGCGAGGACGTCCCCGGCGTTCGCGATGGAGTAGCCGCAGACAAAAAGATCGAGCCAGCCGTCGTTGTCATAATCCCAAAACCAGCTCGGAAAACTCTTGATGGGTTCGGTCACGCCGGCCTGGGCCGCCACATTGGTGAAACGCCAGGGGGCCTTCGGCGAGTGGTCCCTGCCCGCCGGGCCGTCGTTGCGCAGGAGGATGTTCGGTTCGCCAAAAATCGAGATATACAGATCGGGACGCCCGTCGTTGTTGAAATCGCCGCTGACCACCGACTTGACCCAGCCCACCACCGCGACGCCATTCTCGGCGGCGCACTCGGTGAAGGTGCCATCGCCGTTGTTGCGGAACAACTGGCAGGCGTCCACCGCGCCGGTATCGGGCACGGTCTCGTTGCCCACAAAAAGATCCATCAGGCCGTCGCCGTTGTAGTCGAACCACACCGCGGTCTGGTCCGGATGGAAACTGAGCAGGCCCGCCTCCTCGGTGACATCCGTGAACGTGCCGTCCCCGTTGTTGCGCAGCAACGAATCCGGATAACGTCCGTCCTTGCCGAGCCAACCGCCACGCATCACCAGCACATCGACAAACCCGTCGTTGTTATAGTCGGCCTGGATGAGATTGAGGCCGCCAGTCAGGCCTTTCAGACCCGCCGCCTCGGTCATATCCGTGAACGTGCCGTCGCCGTTGTTGTGAAAGTAGCGCAGCTGGCTGTCCAGTCCCACGCCCGAAATCATCAGGTCGAGCAGGCCGTCGTTGTCGAAATCATCCATCACGACACCCCCCGCGTAATCGTCCATATCAAGCCCAAGCGGGCCGGCGACGTCGGGAAAGCGCTTGATGTCGTAGTCGGACTTGAAGACCTCCGGCGGAATCCGCCACTGCTCCGCCACCTGATCGGGATATGCGCCCAGCGTCATGTAGGCGATGTTGTAGAGCCAGATCGCGTAAGGAGTGGGGGCGGTGTCCAGTATCTCCTGCAGCGTCTTGAGCGCTCTGCGGGAGCCACGGGTCTGGGTGTGCACGCCGCCGCCGCGGATGGGGAGCAGACACGAGTCGGCGTTGTGGTTGTTCAAACAGTTTTCCTGTTCGCCTACCCGCAGCCAGGAAATGGCCCGCAGGAGCTTCATCTTCCCCACATCTTCCGGCTGCGGTGACAGGTGGTGTTCCGCGAGCATCCGCTCCAGCTCGTCGATCGCCTGCAGCGCCTCCTCCGAACGGCCGTCATTCAACAGGGCCATGGCGTAGCGCCACTGCATCGTCGCGCGCTCCCCAACATTCTTCGCGTCCGGGAACCGCATCCGCACCAAGTCAGCCGTCTTCCCGTTGAAATACGGCACGAGGAACGGATCCACCACACGGGTTATTCCGGCCAAACGCTCGACCATCCGACGGGTGCTCTCCGGCTGCGGCTTGGCTGGGGTCGGCGCCGAGGTCCGGGCCGTGGCGGGAGGCTGAGCTCCGTCCGCCAGCAGGCCGGCGGTGGTCACCAGCCCCGCGGCCAGCGCGAGCGTGATGCGGCGGCTCCAACGGGACCTTCTGGAGTGTAGGTTTGGTATCATGGGGGGCTAGTGTCAGGCCGGCAGCCTGTGTAGGCACAGCTGGCCAGGTAATCAAATGACACAATGGCAGCAGATTGCGAGAAATAGCCGCCCGTCGTCATCCCGGCCGATCCTGGCGGAGACCGGACGAAGACATCGTAGCAGACCTGCCTCTTCCTGTCTGGGCCGGGCGTTATCCAAGTCTCACGCCCGGGACGCTGCCACGGCGCCCGGCTCCGACCACGATCAGAAGTGCCACCCGTACTTGTGTGTCACTTCGGAGCGTCCGGACTACCGCCCATGTGGCGATGCTGCATCGGAGTGCTGGACGGCGGGGGCCAGGGGAAACTCTTGAGCACCACTTCGTGAGGCTGGTCGTTACCCTCCCGGATCGTGTAACAGCGGTCCCGGGCGAGCCCGTGGATGACCTGCGTCCGCCCGGTCACGGGCCAGAAGATTTCCACCCGATCAATCGCGATGGCCTGTCCCAAGCCGATTTCCTGCCGCAACGGCGAGGCGCCGAAGCTGCCGCCGCTGCCCACGACACGGCAAATCTCCCGCTCGCCGGTGGCGGTTTTTGCCACGACCTTGATCCGGGCGCCGATGGCGGAACGGTTCGTCTGCACCCCCTCCAGCTTCAGCTTGAGCCAGTGATTGCCGTGGCCCGGGTTGGCAAAAAGTTGGCTGGGGTAGTGATCACCGATCAAGGCGCCGCCGAGGTGCGAGTAGATGTCCTGGGCCCCGTCATTGTTGAGGTCGCCGAAGGCGATGCCGTGTCCCTTTTGCAACTGGCCGAAGCCGCCGGACGTCGTCACGTCCTGAAAATGCCCGCTCCCATCATTGCGGAACATGCGGTGCGGGGTGAGCGTGCCCAACGAGGGATCGCCCACGCCGACGTAGAAATCCAGCCAGCCATCGTTGTCGAGATCGCCAAAATTCGCGCCCATGCCCTCGACAACCTTGAACAGGCCCGCCTGCTTGGTCACGTCCGTGAACGTGCCGTCGCGATTGTTGTGATAGAGCCGCATGCGTTCCGCCGTGGGCGGCGCGGTGTCGAGATAGTCAGCGAGGATGTCACCGGCGTTCGTGACGGAGTAGCCGCAGACAAAGAGATCGAGCCAGCCGTCGTTGTCGTAATCCCAGAACCAGCTCGGAAAGCTCTTGATCGGCTCGGTCACCCCGGCCTGGGCCGCCACATTGGTGAACCGCCAAGGGGCCTTCGGCGAGTGGTTGCCGCCCGCGGGGCCGTCGTTGCGCAGCAGGATGTTCGGCCCGCCAAACATCGAGAGATAGAGGTCGGGGCGACCGTCGTTGTTGAAATCGCCGCTGACCACCGCCTTGACCCAGCCGACGACCGCGACGCCATTCTCGGCAGCGCACTCGGTGAAGGTGCCGTCGCCGTTGTTGCGGAACAGCTGACAGGGGTCCACCGCGTCGCTGTCGGGCACCGATTCGTTGCCGACAAAAAGATCCAGCAGGCCGTCGCCGTTGTAGTCGAACCACACCGCGGTCTGGTCCGGATGGAAACTGAGCAAACCGGCCTCCTCGGTGACATCCGTGAAGGTGCCGTCGCCATTGTTGCGCAGCAGCG
This sequence comes from uncultured Oleiharenicola sp., assembly GCA_964652485.1. Lineage (GTDB taxonomy): Bacteria > Verrucomicrobiota > Verrucomicrobiia > Opitutales > Opitutaceae > Lacunisphaera. The sequence continues at coordinate 732 of CAZZDB010000005.1, read as the reverse complement.
AATCCGGATAACGACCGTCCTTGCCCAGCCAGCCGCCGCGCAGGACCAGCACATCGACAAATCCATCGTTGTTGTAGTCGGCCTGGATGAGGTTGAGGCCGCCGGTCAGGCCCTTCAGGCCCGCCCTCTCGGTCATGTCGGTGAAGGTGCCGTCGCCGTTGTTGTGAAAATAGCGCAACTGGCTGTCCAGGCCCGAACCCGACACCATCAGGTCGAGCAGGCCGTCGTTGTCGAAATCATCCATCACGACCCCGCCCGATTGATCGTCCACGTCGAGCCCGAGCCGGCCGGCGATGTCAGGAAAGCGCTTGATGTCGTAGTCGGACTTGAAGACCTCCGGCGGCACGCGCCATTGCTCCGGCACCTGGTCGGGATATTCGCCCAGCGTCATGTAGGCGATGTTGTACAACCAGATCGCGTAGGGTGTGGGGGCGGTGTCGAGCAGGTCCTGCAGAACCTTGATCGCGCCGCGGGAGCCGCGGGTCTGAACATGCACGCCGCCGCCGCGGATGGGGAGCAGACACGAGTCAGCGTTGTGGTTCGTCAGGCAGTTCTCCTGTTCGCCCATCCGCAACCAAGAGATGGCGCGCAGGAGCTTCATCTTCCCGACGTCGTCCTGCTGCGGCGACAGGTGGTGTTCCGCGAGCATGCGCTCCAGTTCGTCGAGCGCCTGCAGGGCCTCCTCCGAACGGCCGTCATTCAACAGGGCCATGGCGTAGCGCCACTGCATCG
>CAZZDB010000004.1:27080-55928 GCA_964652485.1 uncultured Oleiharenicola sp. | reverse complement strand
TCGAGGAGATTTTTCGTATGCAAGATGCGCTGAATAAGCGCATTGGAGTGAATCTTCCGCCCCCGTCCGACGAGGAAAAGGCGAAATGGATTCTCAATTATACCCGGGCCATGCAGCAGGAGACGGCCGAGCTGATCGACAGCGTGCCGTGGAAGTGGTGGGCCAAATACCAGAAGTTCGACGAGCAGAACGCCAAGGTCGAGGTCGTCGATCTGTTTCATTTTCTGGTGTCACTCGCGCAGACGCTCGGCATGACACCCGATGACGTCTACCAGGCCTACTTGAAGAAGAATGCCGTCAACCACCAACGGCAGGAAAGCGGCTACGTGAAGAAGGACGAGTCCGACTCGAAGCACATCTGACTCGGCGCCGTCACAACACCGCCACGAAACTGCCGGTGAACTCGACGGCGGGTTGGCCTTTTTCGCCCGCGACGATCGCGGTGAGGTCCATGCGCGCTTTCCTGTGGCGGCGCAGATCAGTGACGAATTCGGTGCAGGTCGCCTCCAGCGGGCGTTCGCACACGGCGCGCAGCATACCCGTGACCGGCTGGCGGTAGTACGCTGAGCTCCGCTTCACGACGACGTGGCCGTCGAGCCCGGCTTCGCGCAGCAGCATCCAAAGCGCGGCGTAACAGGCGAGGGTGGGCAGAGCATGCAGCGAACCGCCGAAGGCCGTTCCGAGGTGGTTGACGTTGGCCTCGAGCGGTGCATCGAGCACGAGGCGCGCCCCGGTCTCGGCGACCCGCACGCCCATCGCGCGGGTCAGGGGGATCTTCTCGTGCAAAAACGCCGCGAGGTCGCGCGGGGACATGCTATCGGGGTTGGGATGGCTCATGCGATAAGTGGCCGGGACGATGGATTTGTCTCGGGATGGGGGCAAGTGTGCGGTTCCCTATCTGTGGGAGCGGCGTTACGCCACGATACTCTGGCGTGGTCACGTGCGATCCCGGCGCAAAGCCGCTCCTCCAATTAGGGTCCGGATTTTTGTCCTGCCCCCGGCGGGCGGTTCGTCATACTCATTGAACCCGCCCAATAATCATGACCACCCAATCCAAAAAAACACTGTTCCTTTTCATCTTCCGCTATCAGCAGAACACGCCCGATCCGACGCCCGAGGAAATGCAGCAGATCTTCGGGGCCTGGATGGGCTGGATGAAAGACATGAAGGCCAAGGGCCAATACCTCGCTGGCGACCCTCTAGGTGATGACGGCAACGTGATCCGTGGGCCGCGCGGCGGCAAGGTCACGGACGGACCCTACGCCGAGTCGAAGGAGATCGTCGGCGGCTACATGGTCATCGCGGCGGACAACCTCGAACACGCCACCGCCATCGCCAAGAACTGCCCGGGCTTGAACCGCGGCGGGATTGTCGAGGTGCGGTCGATCGACCTGCTGCCCGAAATGTGAACCGGTCCCAAGGCCCAGCCGTCCAACCCAGCCCTCAAACCACCCGCCCACATGACCGAACCAACTGGAAAACCGCAGTTCCTCCTCCTCCTTCGTCAGCCCCCGGGTCCGCCCCCGCCCCCTGAATTCCTGCAGCCGGTAATGGAGAAATTCATGCTGTGGATGAAGAGCATGAGCGACAAAGGCATGGTCGTCGCCACCAACGGATTGGCGCACACGGGCAAAGTGCTGCGCGGGCCGCGCGGCGCCGCTGCGGTGGTCAGCGACGGGCCTTATCCGGAGTCCAAGGAGATTGTCGGCGGCTATGTGCTCATAACCGCTGCCAGTCTCGAGGAGGCGGTCGCGGCCGCCCGGGAATGCCCGGGACTGGACTACCCGATGGCGGTCGAGGTGCGGCCGGTGCAACCGCACTAGGCCGGGCTGCAGGAATGAGTGGAACCGGCGGCACGAGTCCGCCTAAGATGGTCCCGATGCCGGACGCCCCGAACTCCCCCGACGTCACCCGTCTCGTCGACCACCTGTTCCGCCGCGAGTCGGGCCGGCTCGTCGCGATCCTTACGCGGCATTTCGGCGTGGCGCACCTGCATCTCGCGGAGGACGTCGTGCAGGACGCGCTGGTGAAGGCGATGCAGACGTGGCCGTTCACGGGGGTGCCGCAGAACCCCTCGGCATGGTTACTGCAGACGGCGAAAAACCGGGCGCTCGACCAGACCCGCCGGCATTCGCTCTGGCGCGGCAAGCAGACCGAACTCGCGCCGCTGGTGGAGGACTGCCTGCAATCCGCGCTGACGGTGCCGCCGCCCCAATTAGAGGACGAGATCCGCGACAGCCAGCTGCGGATGATGTTTGTCTGCTGTCATCCCGGACTGCCGGTCGAGGCGCAGGTGGCGCTGACACTGAAGACGCTGTGCGGTTTCGGGGAAAGGGAGATCGCCGCAGCGTTCCTCGCCACCCCGGATGCGGTGACGAAGCGGCTCGTGCGCGCCCGGCAGTATCTGCGCGAGCAGGAAGTGGCGGTGGAGCTTCCGCCCGCCGCGGCGCTGGCGCCGCGGGTCGACACGGTGTTGCAGGCGCTCTACCTGCTGTTCAACGAAGGCTACAAGGCCTCGCAGGGCGATTCACTCATGCGCATCGACCTGTGCGCCGAGGCGATTCGGCTCGCGGAACTTTTGACGGCCCACCCGCTCGGTGACCGGCCCGCGACCCATGCGCTGCTGGCGCTGATGCACTTCGGCGCCGCGCGGCTGTCCGCGCGCACCGGCGACGGCGGGAGCATCCTGTTGCTGGCGGAGCAGGACCGTTCGCTTTGGGACCAGGCGCAGATCCAGCGGGGCATGATGCGCCTCGCGGCTTCGGGCACCGGAATGAAGGTGACCCGCTATCATCTCGAAGCCGGCATCGCCGCGTGCCATTGCCTGGCGCGCGATTTTGCCGCGACCGACTGGCGGCAGATCATCACGCTCTACGATGCACTGTTGGAACAAGACGGTTCGCCAGTCGTGGCCTTGAACCGCGCGGTGGCGGTGGCGCAGGTCGAGGGACCGCGCGCGGGTTTGGCCGCCCTGGACAAGATCAAGGACCGCAAGACGCTGGAGAACTACCATCCCTTTCATGCCGTGGCCGGTCAGTTGTGGCTCGACGCGGGGGATGCGGCAAAGGCGGCCGCCGGGTTCCGTCGCGCCCTGGAACTGGCGGCCCTGCCCGCCGAACGCGCGCTGCTGGAAACGCGGCTGGCGCAGTGCGCAGGTTAAGTGGGGGCAACCCGCGTTTGTCATTCTGAACGAAGTGAAGAATCTATGCATTCGAGCATGATGCCATCTTCGGGGCCGTGGATTCTTCGCTGCGCTCAGAATGACAGCAAATGAGTCCGATCTCGGCTTACTCTCCGATGATTTTCACGAGGACTCGCTTTCTCCGCCGGCCGTCGAACTCGCCGTAGAAAATCTGCTCCCACGGGCCGAAGTCCAGCCGGCCTTGCGTGACGGCTACGACGACCTCGCGGCCCATGATCTGGCGTTTGAGGTGCGCGTCGGCATTGTCCTCGCCGGTGCGGTTGTGGTCGTATTGCGCGTGCGGCTTCTCGGGTGCAAGTTTCTCGAGCCAGCGTTCGTAGTCGGCGTGCAGGCCGGGTTCGTCGTCGTTGATGAAGACGGAGGACGAGATGTGCATCGCATTCACGAGGCAGAGGCCCTCCTTGATGCCGCTCGCGTGGAGGGCGGCTTCGACCAGGGCCGTGATGTTGATGAACGCCCGGCGGGTGGGCGTCTCGAACCAGAGTTCCTGTCGATGGGTTTTCATGGGGGCACTGTTACCACAGAAAACACGGAAGACACAGAAGGGTTTTGGCCGCAAAAACACCGAAGACGCAAAAACGAGCCCGGTTTCCTTTTGCGCCTTCCGTGTCATCCATGGTTAATGACGCCATGGAATGCCGTTCACACTGTGGTGCCTGTTGCATCGCGCCGTCGATCTCGTCGCCGATCCCCGGCATGCCGCACGGCAAGCCGGCAGGGATTCCCTGCGCGCAGCTGCTGCCGGACCTGCGTTGCGCGCTCTTCGGCCAACCCGCGCGACCCGCGGTGTGCGTGAGTCTGCGGCCGACAGAGGAGATGTGCGGTGCAAACCGCGACGCGGCATTGGCGCACTTGGCGGGACTCGAACTGGCGACGCGGCCGGCCTAGTGCCCGGCGCCGGGGTCGAAGTCGCCGGGCTTCAGCAGGGGCGCGAAGAGGGCCTTGTTGGAGCCCTTCATGTAGGCTTCCTTCGGCTCGACGGTGCCGTCCTTCACGCGCGCCATGAGGCTGTTGTCCATCGTGATCATGCCCTCCTCCTTGCCGCTCTCGATGATGCCGCGGATATTGGCGATCTGGCCGGAGCGGATGGTGTTGGGCAGCGCCTCGTGCTGGAGCAATATCTCGTGCACGGCGACGCGGCCCTTGGGTACCTTCTTGCAGAGGAGCTGGGCGACGACGCCCGCGAGGCAGCCGGCAAGCATGACGCGCACCTGGTTCTGTTCATCGGCGGGGAAGGTGTTGATGATGCGGTCGACGGTCTTGGGGGCGTTGTTGGTGTGCAGCGTGCCGAAGACGAGCATGCCCATCGAGGCGCAGGAGAGCGCGAGCTTGATGGTCTCCATCTCCCGCATTTCGCCGAGCAGGAGGATATCGGGATCGTGGCGCATCGCGCCCTTGAGCGCGGCGCCGAAAGTCTCGGTGTGTTCGCCGACCTCACGGTGGACGATCGTGCACTTCTTGCAGGGGTGGACGAACTCGATGGGATCCTCGATGGTGATGATGTGCCGCGCGAGGTTGTCGTTGATGTAGTCGATCATCGCGGCGAGCGTGGTCGACTTGCCGGAGCCCGTGGGGCCGGTGACGACGACGAGGCCTTGGTCGAGATGGCAGAGCTTCTTCAACGCCTCAGGGAGGTTGAGCTGGCTGAACGACAGGATCTTCGCGGGAATCTGGCGGAGGACGGCGGCCTGGCCCCAATGGTTGTAGAGATAGTTGGCGCGGAAGCGGGCGAGCCCCTCGACCTCGTGGGCAAGGTCGAGGTCCTTGCGCTCGAGGAATTCCGTCCAGCGTTTCTCGGGACAGATTTCACGCAGGTAGCCCTCCATCTGCTTCGCGTCGATCGGCGTGTCACCGATGGCCTGGAGCGAGCCGGAGATGCGCGACTTGGGCGGCAGGCCGACCGTGAGGTGCAGGTCGGAGCCACCCTTTTCGAGCATGATGCGGAGAAGTGCGTCGATGGCAGCCATGGGCTATTTCTTCGCCGGCACGACCGGTGGCGGCGGCGCCGGGGGCGGGTCGATTTTCTGGCGGACGTTCTTGGTGGTGACGTTGATCAGGGCGGTCTCCTTGGAGATCTTCTTCTGCTGGTAGAGCTCGAGCACGACATTTTCCATGATGCACATGCCCTCCTTGACGCCGGTCTCCATCGTGTTGCGGAGGCCGGAGGTCTTGCCCTCGCGGATGAGGGCCTGGATGGCCGTGTTGGACACCATGATCTCGCAGGCGACGACGAGGCCGCCGTCGACGGCGGGCAGCAGCCGCTGGCAGACGACACCGCGCAGACTCTCCGCCACGCTGGCGCGGATCTGCGTCTGCTGGGCGGGCGGAAAGACATCCAGCAGGCGGTTCAGCGTCGTGGAGGCGTCGCTGGTGTGCATGGTGCCGATTACGAGGTGGCCGGTCTCGGAGGCGCTGATCGCCATCTCGATGGTCTCAAGGTCCCGGAGCTCGCCGATGACGATGACATCGGGGTCCTCGCGCAGCGCGCCCTTGAGGGCGGTGAAGAAGGACTTGGTGTGCGGGCCGACCTCGCGCTGGGTGACGTTGCAGCCCTTGGGCAGCTGGACGACCTCGATGGGGTCCTCGACGGTGATGATGTGATCCTCGCGCTGCTCGTTGAGCTCGGCGACCATGGCGGCGAGGGTCGTGGTCTTGCCCGCGCCGACCGGACCGGTGATGAGGATGAGGCCGTTGTGGTAGGTGAGGAGCTTGCGGATGGTCTCGAGGTTGCGCAGGCCGAGCTCCTCGAGCTTGGGAATGCCGGCGGGCACCATGCGGTAGGAGCCGGAGGGCCCCCACTTGTGGAACATCAGATTGACGCGGTAGCGGTGCTCGGCGTCGAGGGCGAGGGCGAGGTCGTAGTCGCGGCGCTCCAGGTAGATTTTCTTCTGGTGCTCGGCGAGCAGCACGGTGTTCAACCGCATCGATTCCTCGGAAGTTAGGACGTGCTCGGTGATGGGACCGAGGGCGCGATTCTTCCTGACGAAAGGCTTGGAGCCGGCGGAGAGGTGGAGGTCGCTGGCGCCGAACCGGCCGGTATCGACGAGCAGCTGGCGGACGGCTTGGGCGAGGTCCGCGTCATTGAGATCGGCGATCCGGTCGAAGGGGAACTTGGGGGCGTCGCCCTCGATCCGGGCCTTGGCCCCAGCCGCGGTCTCGGGCATTGGCGGGTTGGTGTCGTCCAGCAGCGGGTTGCCCGCGGGCGGGCCCACCGCGGCGCGGGCCATGGAATTCTCACCGACCTTCTCCAGCAGCGCCACGTCGCTGACGATGCCGTCATCGATCAACCGCTGGGCGAAATCCATCAGCTCCGCCTCCCGGCCGACTGCTCTCAGGGTGGCCAGCGCCTGTTCGCGGTTGAACAGCTTTTGGTCGAGCCCGAGCCGGATGAACCAGAGGATTTCGTTCTTCATGCCGTGCGAATGGGCGGAATGCTTCCCAGCCTGCGCGAGTTGGCAAGGCCGGACTGCACGGACGGCGGCCTATTCGCGGCCGTTGACGGCGCGGTAGGCGAGGGCGGCTGCGGCTCCGCCGGCGAGATCGAACACCAGGAAAACGCCGAACTGTTTGGCGGACTCGAGGCCCATCGTGAACACACCCAACCCGACCGCCGGGTTGAACGCTCCGCCGGAAACACCGCCGACGGCGACGGCGCCGGTCATCACGGTCATGCCGATGGCTAGCCCATAAAATGAATTGCCGGTCGTGCCCTTGGCCGTCGCGACATTCAGCACCACCCAGGCCAGCGCGAAGGTGAAGAGGAACTCGACGACGGCCGACGGCACCGTACCATGCAGCGCGGGGCCGCCCGCCGGCCTGCCCGTAAAGAGATAGGTGACAATCAACGCCGCGAACAATCCCGCCGCAAACTGGGCCGCCCAGTAGGGGACGACGTCCTTCGCGCCACACTTCCCGCGAAGAAACACCGCCAGCGTGACCGCGGGGTTGAAATGCCCGCCCGACACGTGGCCGCCGGCGAAAATCATCACCATGAGCGAGGCGCCGATGGCCAGGGGGGCGAGCGGGGCGCCGCTGCGCACCGCCATGCCGACGGTGAAGACGAGGAAGAACGTGCCGATGAACTCGACCAGGTATTTTTTCATGGGTGGGGTGGGTGCCGGGGCATTGAAATCGCCCCGCGGAGCGAGTCGAGCTGGAAGCCCGCGCACGGGTGCAAGGACTGCGCAGTAATCTTCCGTGCAACTTTCCATCCGTTTGGTAGTCTTTCTCCCATGCGTGCCTTGCGTATCCTGGTGGCCGCCTTGATCGGCCTCGCCGCGATGGTGGCGGTCTTCCTGGCCGCGGTGGTGGTGTTTTTCGCCGGCTTGGCGGCCTTAGTTCTCCATTTCTTCCGGGGCCGACCCGCGCCGGCCCGGCCCGGCGGGCAGCCCTCCCCCAACCGGACCCCGCCATCCGGGCGGACGGAGGAAATCATCGAGGTGGTTTCGACCAAGGTGCCCGCCGATCCGGCGGGGCAATGATCCTTTGGCCCAGGCGGCACGAAAGACGATCCGGATGAAACCGGGGCTTGCCAGTGTAGGCGCGCGGCCTCTCCCTGACACCTTGCCCAAATGAAACTCATCGACCTCAACCGCCAAGGCGGCATCGGCGCCAATTCCCTCCTCCTGATGATCGGCGACCTGAACATCCTGGTCGATTGCGGGCTGAATCCCAAAACCCCCGGCGTGGGCGCGCTGCCCGACCTCGCGCTGCTGCGGGACATCGAACTCGATCTCATCATCGTCACCCATTGTCACCTCGACCACATCGGCGGCCTGCCCGTCGTGATGCGCCAGCACCCGAAGACCCCGGTGCTGCTCACGCAGTCGAGTCGCATGCTTATAGAGAAGATGCTGCACAATTCCGCCAACGTGATGCAGAAGCAGAAGGAGGAGGACCACGTTCCCGGTTACCCGCTCTTCACGCACAAGGAGATCGAGCGTCTCGTCCACCGGTTCACCGGCCTGGCCTTCAAGAAGGTGAAGAAGATCAAGGGCAAGCGGGGCGAGGTCGAGTTGATGTTCCATCCCTCCGGCCACGTGGCCGGGGCCACCGCCGTGGAAATCCACCACGGGATGCGCAAGATCTTCCTCACGGGCGACGTGCTGTTCGAGCACCTGCGCACGCTGAAAGGCGCGCATTTTCCCATCGGGCACTTCGACACCCTTATCATCGAGACGACCCGCGGCATGACGGAGCGCGCCTACGGCAAGGAGCGTGTGCATGAGATCGCCCGGCTCATGGATTCGATCAACGACACGATCGCCAAGGGCGGCTCGTTCCTGCTCCCGGTGTTCGCGCTCGGCCGCATGCAGGAATTGCTCGCGGTGTTTCACGACGCGCGGCGCTTCGGCCGGTTGATCGACTGCCCGATCTATGCCGGTGGCCTCGGCATCGGGCTCTCCGAGCTGTTCGACGAGATGTCGCGCAAGACCCGGGAGGTGCAGTTTGACCGTCGCATCCTTCACGACCTGAAACTTCGCAAGCTGCCCAAGAAGATCGTCCCGGGCCAGGAGCCGCAGCAGAAGGGACTCTATATCGTCAGTTCCGGCATGCTGGTCGAGCGCACCCCCAGCTATGCCCTGGCCTCGGGCCTGCTCGGCCACGCGCGTAACACCATCGGGTTCGTAGGTTACTGCGACCCGGACACCCCCGGCGGCAAGCTGCTGGCGACCAAGCCCGGGGCCAATTTCCTGTTCGAGGCCTTCGACATCAAGGCCAAGGTGAGGGCCCGCGTGGAGCGCTTCGAGCTCAGCGGCCACGCCGAACGCGGGGAACTGCTGGAATTCGCCGTGCAGACCAAGGCGCGGAGCATCGTCCTGACCCACGGCGACCCCGATGCGCGCGATTGGTTCAAGGTCCAGCTCGCGGAGCAGCTGCCGAAGGCCAAGGTCATCGATCCGATCCCGCTGCGGCTATATGAGGTGTGAGGCCGGGTGAGGGTGGCGGGCCGGGCCAGGCAATCCTGCCTCCGGCGATCTGCGAACGCGTTCTTGCCTGCCGGTGTAAAAGCAGTTCTGCTGGCGCCGGTTCTGGTTTTTCATCACCTGCACCTCAGTAATGAAATGAACTTGTCCAACCACCATCTGGTCACGATCGGCTGCGTGCCAAGATCACTTTGGCCCGCGGGCGAGGCAGTCCAGCCCGGGAGAATCGCGTGAGACTGCCGCCTCCATCACCACCATCGTAACCGAGCGCAATGGCGGAGCGGCCCGGACGATTTCTCCGGGCCCGCACCCCGCCGCTTTCACTGCATGTCCGAATACAGCGGCTACCAACGCCAACGCGCCCACGCCCTCGGGGCGTTCGCCAGCGTGTATGAGGCGGCGGCTCCCGACGGGCGGCCCGGACGGTTTGCGCTGAAGATCTACCACCCGCCGGCTTCCGGCGACATCCGGCGGGCCTACGCCATCGAGGGCTGGCTGCTCGCCGCCGAACGGCAGCAGAAGAGCGCGAAAAAAGACGGTGCGGTTCTGGAGGTCATCGCTTTCGGCCGCTGTGCGGAGGGCGCCTACTCGATCGCACCGTGGCAGGAGCGTCCGCTGGAACCGGTGATCGAGACGATGGCCGCGAAGGGTGACCTTTTGCGCGCGCTGGCGGAGTGCCTGCTCAACGCCCTCGAGCAATGGGGGACGCAAACCGGCGGATCGCATCGGAAGCTGAAGGCCTCGAATGTCTTCCTGAATCGCCCGGGACCGCTGGCCGGCATGACGGCGACGCTGTCCGACCCATGGTTCATGTATGGCCGGACCACGACCGACACGCCGCGGATGAACGATCTTACGGCGGTCGGGGCGATCCTGGCGCAGGTCGTGCGCCGGCGCGAGGCCGCGGCCTGGCCGATCGAGGACGCGCCTGAATGGAAGGCGCTCGGGCACCCCGGCAAGGCCTGGCTGGCTTACTGCAATTATTTGCTGAACCCGCAACCGGCGGCCGGCGAGCTGACCATGACGGAGGCGCGCCGCCGCCTGCGAAGCATCCCGAAGGACGCGCGCCCGGTGCGTAACGCGATGCTCATCGGCACGGCCGCGGTGCTGATCGTGGCGGGGAGCATCACGACCTACGCTCGTTTCGGGGACCCCCAGTACATGCCGCTCAACCTCAGAAAACTGGCGGAAACGGTGCGCAACCCGCGCGCCTTCCGCGAGAGCGTGACCGAGAAGTGGCCGCTGCTCTGCCACGCCTGGGACAACTGGCTGGGCGATCTGCAAGCCAACGCGCCCCGCTTGCTGCGCACCGACGCTTTGTGGACGGGACCGAACGATCCGCTGAAGGTTGCGTTGGCAAATTTCGTCGCGACGGCGCCGACCTTGTTGCCGGGGGCCGTCGTGCCCGAGGCGGCCGGCGAAAAACGACTGGGCGTGCTGGGTGATTCGCCGAACCCGGTGGTGCGAAAAGAACTGCTCAAGGGCACGGTGGCCGACGCGGTCGACCAAGCTTACGGCCGGGTCAACAACCTCGCGTTGCAATTCGAAACCTGGTCGCGGTGGGAGGATCTGCGCAATCTGCTGAAGACGGTCGAGGCGCGGGGCTTCACGAGGGCGGCGGCCGCGCTGCAGCCCAGGCTGCCGGCAAAGCCCGGCACTCCCGGATACAAGCGCGACGTTGTGCAGACCCTGAAGCTATTCAACGATGTCTCGCTCGACGACGCCGGCACGCTACTGCTGGCCGGTCGCTGGAGCGAGGTGACGCACCTCAAGGCGGAAATGGAGGGCACGACCGATCGCGTCCAGAAGGCGATGCCCGATCTGATCCTCGCGCGGCTCGTGGACCGGTCGTCGATCGCTGACTTTGCCGACTCTCTGGCCGACCCGCTGGAGGAGATGCGCCGCCGCCGCCAGCAATACCTCGACCCCGCGGTCGTGCGGGAACGATTCCTGAAAGAGTCGACGCTGCTGACGGAGACGACCGCGGTGACCACGGAGGACTTTCCGCGCTGGGCCCACGAACTGCAGTTGTTCTCGAAGGTGCCCGCGGCCGGCGATCCCCGGCTGGACGTGACGCTGGATGCGACCGTCAAGCGCCTGCCGACGACGGCGGTCGACCTGGAGGCGGACGCGCCCGCCGCGGAGCCGGGCGGCCCGGCTCCGCTCAGCGCGGCGGATTTCCGCACCGAGTTCCAGCAGCGGAGCGCGGAATTGCAGGCGTTGCGCACGCGGGCGATCGTGAACATCGATCTGCCGGGTGTGACGGAGGAGACGACGAAGCTGGCCGAACGCTTTCACCTGCTGGAGCAGCGGCTAGAAGTCACCTTAACCCTCCTGCAGCCGGACATCTGGTTGAACAAGGTGGCGCAGCCTTTCGGGAAATTCGATGAGACGAAACAGCGCTGGGCGGCCTGGCAGGCGACGCTGAGTGGAGTGACCGCAGCCTCGCTGGCGGGCCCCGCCAACCGGCCCCGCTTCCGGGAATTACGGGCGCAGGAACGCCAGGTACGGGAATGGATTGAAGGCCTGGAAGGTCCCGAGGGACTGGGCGCGTTGGCAGTGCCCGATCTCGGAACGGCATCGTCAGACACGGCTGCCGCCCTGCGCCAGTTGGAATCTGCCCGCCGGGAACGAGCTGCCACTGCGGCCGCCGCGGCCGTCGAGTGGCGCGCCGCGCTGCCGGTCGCGCCCTGGGCCGCGGCGTCCGCCAGCGTGCGTGCACCCGTGGAGGCCCACCGCCAGTGGCTGGCCGACCTGCCGGCGTTCAGCGCCGCCCTCGACCGGTTGAACGCCCTGCTGGAGGGTGGCTTTGGCTGGGGCGAAGGCGTGAGCGAGGTCGTGGACCGGCTGGCCCGGCACGCCGGACTCGACGTCTTGACGGGCCGGCCGGCCGAGTGGAACACCGAGGCGAAGCTGCTCGGACGGCTGGTCGACAGCTCCGACCGCGCGGAACTGGCCGCTGCGGCCCAGAGCGGCGGGCTCTCCCGCAGCTTGACGGCGTGGCGCCGGCTCGGAACTCTGTCTGGCTGGCCGGCGGGGGCCGAGGATCTCGACGTCGACGGAGCCGTGGTCTCGGTGTTGCGGGAAAACGTCGGACGTGACGTGAAGGACGAGTCGCGCCGGAACCACCTGCTCGACGAATTGACCCGGGAGACACGGGTGCGCTGGAACCGCGCGGCGCGCAACTCGGCCGGCAACGAGGCGCAGATGACGGCGGTGTTCGAGCGGATGGAACGCTATGGCATTGGCGAAAAGGATCTCGAGGATCCGGCGCTGTATAATCTCAAGCTCTGGCAGTTGAAGCGGGCCGACTGGACCGAGGTGGACCTGGGCCCGCTGCGCAGCCGGCGCGACGCCTTCGTCGAGGCGGTGCGTGCCATAACGAGCGTCACGGCCCAGCCCACGGTAAAGTCCTTTGTGCAGGAGCTAACCGGCATCGAGCTGGTCGTGGACCCCAACCGCAAGCCGACGCCCTCGCCCCGCCTGGCCGGCTGGCAGGAGGAACTGACTGAAGCCGGCCTGGGGCTCACCGCCACCTGGAACGGCGGAGGGAAGACCGTGAAACTGGACTTCCTCATCGTGCAGCCCGCAGACGACACGCCGCCGTTCTACCTGGCCCGGCGCGAAATCGCCGTGGGGGAATTCCTGGCTCTGATGGCCGGTCGACCGAAGGAACAGACGGACGTCGTGATGGCGGCTCTGCCGCAGTGGGCGCGGACCGACTCCTATTCCAAGCCGTATGACCAGCCGATGGGCTGGAAACCGCGCACCGACAACAGCGGCAAGTTTGTCGGTCTCGAGCTGGATCCGACCTGGTTCTATTTCACCACGGCCCCGGTCAAGGGTCTGCTGGACGATACGGAATTGCGCGCCGCCCACCCCGCGCTGGCCAAGGCGGCCACCGAAAAGCCCGGCCTACGCAGCCCGTTGCAGCAAGTGCCCCCGGAGGCGGCCAAGGCCTTCACCGAGCAGCTGCTCGGCGCGCGGCTGCCGACGCCGCGGGAGTGGGGGGCGGTCATGCAGGTGGTGGGCGCGCCCGCCAATGGCAATTTCCGCGGTCCGGATTTCCAGAACCTGTTTTATTATCTGCGTGATTACAAGGTGGCCCAGCAGACCATTTCATGGCGGCCCAACGACGGCGCCTTCCTGCCGAAGGTCGCGGTGCCGGGCTCCAACGCGCGCAAGAAGTTCGTCGACGACGGGCACGCCAGCACCGCCCCGGACGTGGGGCGTCTGTGGTTCGGGACAGTGGACGAGGGGCCGGGGACGGGCGGCTTTATCAACCTGACGGGCAACGTCTCGATCTTCCTCCACGATCCGGTGGCCAACGCGTTTTTCGTCGCGGGTGGTTCGGCGCTTTCCCCGCCCGACATCGACTTCACCCAGCCGCAGAAAGTCGAGGCCGCCGGCCTGATCGGCGCCAAGCCGGGCACCGAGCCTTACAGCGATGTCGGCATCCGGCCGGCCTTCGAAGCGCCGCCCGGATTCCGGGAGCGTTACAAGCTGTTATTGCTTGTGCGTGAACAGAAATTTCTGACATGGTGACGCCGATGCCGCCTGCCTCTCCAGACGATGTGGCCATTGCTGAACGCGCGACGTGGGCATCAGCGTTGGTCACGCGGTTGAAATATCTGCAGACCACGCTGACGGACGAAACTCCGGAGAACCGGCAGGTCCAGCTGGAGGCGGAACTGCGCCGGGCGCTGCAACAGGTGCCGGTGGACAAGCGCGGCGCCCACCTCCATGCGCTCACCGAAGCACTGCCCGAATGGGACCTCGCGGCGGCCATCGCCCTCGCCCCCGCGGCCGCCGCCCGGCAGACGCCCGACGAGATCATCGCCTCCTTCCTGCAACTCGTGCCGCAGCTTTCCGGCGAGCAGCGCGAAGCCGTCAAACAGAAGCTGGCGGCCAGCGGCATGATTCTCCCGACCAGGCAGGGCGTCGAGGGTGATGCGCTGACGGCGGTGCGGGCGAAACTGAAGCTTGATCCCGAGGACCCGATCGACACCCAGCAGCTCGCGAGACTCTTCGCTGTTTTTGCGGAGGCGATGCTGGCGTTGGACCAGCTGGCATGGAATGTCTGGCGCAATGCCGCTCCCAAGTCACCCATCCGGCGCGATACCACGCAGGGCGACCTGCGGACCGTGACGCGGCGGACGCTGGCCGGCGACGCCGAGGCGGCCACCACCCTCGGGCATGTGCAGAAACAGATCGAAGTGTCCCGCCAGCTGATCGCCGGCCTTCTCGCCGGCCTCGGCCCGGCCGGAAAGAATTTCGCGCGCCGCTACCAGCAGCGCTACACACCCGACGCCGTCCGCGAGCTCGTGCGGACCGAGGGTGGGGGCAAGAACGATGCGGCCTACTGGAAGAAGCACACCGAGCTGGCGGCCGAAATCACCGAGACCGTGATCGAGGACGACGTCCAGGCGGCGGTGGTCAAATACGCCGAGGATCTGATGCGCGGCTCGGCCCGCGAGTGATCCGCCCGCCGTTTGCGCTGCGCCCTTTCCCGTTCGAACGGGGTTCGATTCCAATCCTCCACTTCACCAACCCTAACCCGCCGTGTCCGCCAGTCTCATCATCCATTGTGAACCGCTGTTCCAGGCGGTCTGCCGTCTCAACCGCATCGGCCGCCTCAACAAGGGCTCGGCCATCGAATACACCCAGGCCCGCGCCGAGATCGAGGAGCACTTCGAGGTGCTCGCCCGCACCGCCCGCGGCGACCTCTCGCTGGGCGAGCAATACCGCAAGGTCGAGCTGCCCCTGATCTTCTTCGTCGATGCCATGATCGCGGAGAGCGCGCTGCCGTTTGCGTCGAAATGGAACAACAACCGGCTGGCGTTCGCGCGCAACGAGCGGTCCGGCGACGAGAAGTTCTTCCAGCTGCTGGACGACACGCTGGCGGACCCGAAGCCGGAGGCGGAGGAGCGCCTCGCGATCTTCTACATCTGCATCGGCCTGGGTTTCACCGGCGGATCCGGCGGGCAGACGGATTTTTTGAAGAAGAAGATGCAGGAGATCGCCCCGCGCGTGAAGGCCCACGTCGATGCCGACGAGTCAGCCTTCATCACCCCGGCGTCCTACCAGCATACCAACATGTCGAACCTGCCCATGCCGATGGCGGCCAGCCTCGTGCCCTTGCTGATCGTCCTCACCGGCCTGCTGTTCGTCGTGGTCGCGGTCAACATCTACACCTTCCACAGCGCGTCCGCCGAGCTGAACCAGTCGCTCGACAAGATCATCGCGCACGATCCGGCCAAAACCACCTCCCAACCCTGACCCGGCGCCATGCTCGACCAATTCTCCCAGGTCCCGAAGAACATGAAAATCCTCATGGCCGCGCTATGCGCGATCGCCGTCCTGGCGGTCACGGCCATGATCGGCCGGCAGGCGTTGCTGATTGCCGCCGTCGGTATCGTGGTCGTGGTGGTCGCGATGCTGCTCTGGCAGATGTATCAGAAATTGAGCGGGCAGAAACGCAGCCGGGCTTTGAGCCACCAGCTCGCGGCCCACTCCTCCGGGACGCCGTCCGCGATCCACGATCCGGCGCTGCTCGCCACCCTCGACCGCCTGCGCGAGAATTTCGCGCGGGGCATCGAGAAGTTCGAGGCGGTGGGCAAGGATCTCTACTCGCTGCCATGGTATATCGTCTGCGGCGAGCCCGGCTCCGGCAAGACGGAGGCCGTGCGTCGCTGCAAGGTCGGGTTCCCGCCCGGCCTGCAGGACGAGATGCAGGGCGCCGGCGGCACGATCAACATGCACTGGTGGTTCACCAACTACGCGGTGCTGATCGATACCGCAGGCAAACTCCTCTTTCAGGAAGCGCCCCCCGGCACCACGACGGAGTGGACGGAATTCCTCAGCCTGCTGCGGAAGACCCGGCCCAACTGTCCGATCAACGGCCTGCTGCTTGTGATCCCCTCGGAGAGCCTGATCAAGGACTCGATGGACGAGATCGCCGCCAAGGCCGGGAAGATCGCCCGCCAGCTCGACACCATCCAGCGCACGCTCGATGTCCGCTTCCCGGTCTTCGTGCTCATCACCAAGTGCGACAAGATCGTCGGCTTCCGCGAATTCTTTAGCGGCGTGAAGGACCCGCTGCTGCAGGACCAGATGACGGGCTGGTCGAACCCCGCGCCGCTCGACACGCCGTTCCAGATGGAGGCGGTGAACCGGCATTTGGCGGAGGTCGTCCAGCGCATCGGTCGGCGCCGCCTCGGCATGCTCAAGGACCCGACGCCCACGGATCATGGCAAGCGCCGCGCCGACGAGGTGGACTCGCTCTTCGCCCTCGCGGGCAGCATTGGCGCGCTTGCGCCCCGGCTGCGCAAGTACCTTGAGACCATCTTCGGCACGAGTGCCATGGCGGCGAAGCCGCTCTTCCTGCGTGGCATCTATTTCACCTCCGCCCTCACCGAGGGCAAGGAGCTCGACACCGAGCTGGCGGCGGCGCTAGGCCTCACCGAGGACCAGCTGCCCTCGAGCAAGGCGTGGGAGCGCGAGCGGTCGTATTTCCTGAAGGACCTGTTCCTGCAGAAAGTTTTCCGGGAAAAGGGCCTGGTCACGCGCGCGACCAACACGACCAAGCTGATCAAGAACCGCCAGCGGATCATCGGGGCCGTGGTTGCCGCCGGCACGCTCGCGGTGCTCGGCATCAGCTACCTCGGCTACCGGGCGCTCAAGTCGAGCGTGGGCAGCGAGCTGGTCTACTGGCGCGCCGGTGCAAAGGCGGAGAACTGGTCCGGGGCCAAGTGGCGCCCGATCGTCAATGGACGCCTGGAGTACACCGGCAACGATGTCGTGCAGCTGGACCTCAACCAAGAGATGCCGATCCTGCAGTTCCACGAGAAACTCCAGAAGCAGGTGAGCACCGACCTGCACATTCCGCTGATCTTCAAGCCGATTGAATCGGTCGCGATGCAGGCCAATCCGCGCCGACGCCAGGCCCAGCGGGTCCTGTTCGAGGCGAGCGTGATCGCCCCGGTGGTGGAGGCCAACCGGGACCGGCTCATCAATTCGACCGCCTGGAGCGCGGCGGATTCTGAGCGGCTCGCGGCGCTGATCCGGCTGGAGGGGGCCATCCACCTCAAGGGGCTGCCCGGCTATGACGCCGACTATCCGGCCGAGGATTTCTTTAACCCCTTGTTCGGTCCCTCCGTCAAGGACGTGCCCGAGGGTCAGGATGTGCTGGCGAAGCTGATGCAGATCCACGAGTGGACCTATTTTCGCAGCGGGGCCGGCCGCGGCCAGTGGCCGGCGGAATGGCTTTCGCGTGGCAAGAGCCTCCGGGACAACCAGCCGCTCGCGCGCGGCTGGGATGCGCTCGATCGCACGATGCAATCCGCCCAAGGCACGCAGCGTGACGCCATTCAGGTCATCCAGAGCGGCCGGCTTACGGTCGCCCGGTTCACCGAGGCGGAAAAGGCGTTTCTGCGCACCGTGGCCCAACCGCGGACCGATGCGGCCTGGACGGACAACATGCTCTCGGCCTGGAGCGATCTCAGCACCCGCCGCACCGCCTTGGACAAGCTGGTCGCCGAGCTCAAGAGCAAGACCGGCGTGACGACCGACGTGACCCTCGAGGCAAGCTACCGGGCCGCCGTCGCGCGCATGCGGAGCGAAACCGGGCAGGCTTCACAACTTATCCGCACGGCGCTGCAAAAGCAAAAGGCCGCGGCCGATGCCGCCGGTTCCTCGGCGGGCCCGGCCAGTGAGTTTACCCTTTACCGCGACCTGGAGCGCCGGCTCGCCGGCTTGGACGCGCAGGTTACGGCGCAGGTCGGGCAGTTGATGTCCCCCGCCGAAGAGGCGCAACTGGCCGATCTGGATATCTCGACGCTCATGGGTGAGAACGGCACCTCTGTTTATGTCACGCGCAGCGCGGCCTACGCCGATGTCATCCAGATCATGGCGCCGACCGGCGAGACCGGCTCGCTGCTCGGCCGGCTGGGCGAGTCGTTCGCCCAGCAGACGGCGACGCTGGCGGGCGTGGGCGACCGTGTGGCCAAATACGCCGGGGCGCAGCGCCATGAATTCATCACGGCCATGCGCACGTTGCAGGACGCGGCCACGACCCAGGGTGTGGGGGTCGCGGTCGAAGCATACCGCCGGGAATTCGACCACGCATTCCCCGAGTCCCTTGGCTATCCACTTGGCTCCGGTCCTGGCCTTACCGCTGAACAGCTGCGGGCCGCGGTGGCGATGTTTGCCAAGGTGAAGGCCGATGCCGCCGGCGCTAGCCTGCCGGCCGAGGCGCGCCGCGCGCTCGAGGGCCGGTTCAGACGGGTCGAATTGATGGCGACCTTCGCCGCCCGGTTGAGCGGTCCTGACGGAAACCCGGGCGCGATAAAACTGGTCCTGCCAAGCGACCAGGACCAAGTCGCGGCGGTCCAGCGGGCGCTGGGTGCAAGCGGTGCCGACAAGGCGATCACGCGCGTCTTCAAGTCGCTGCGCGTCGGCGATCGCGGTTACCCGCTGCAGGGACTGCCCGAGAGCGTGGTGCTGGACAAATTGAACTTGGCGTCACCCATGTCCCGGATCGAATTCTTCACCACGGTCGGCCCGAAGTCGGTGGCGGATGCCGTGGTTGAGCCCGGCCCTGGCTGGGGTGTGCTGCATCTGCTCCAGCAAAACTCGGTGCGGCGCGCCGAGGGCAAGGAATGGGACGCGATCATCAGCCTGAACGACCGGGGCACTGAACTCGTGCTGCCCGTGACCATTGTCCTGGATCAGCCGCTGCCGGCCCTGGACCAATGGCCGGCTGCTCCGCATTGAACCACGGCGCCGGCCAGGCAAGCCCACTCCTCGCTCCATGCCCGAAATCCCCCTCAATCATCCACTGTTTGTGACCGGCCCGGGCGTTTTCGTCGGTATCGTGATCCCGCGCCAGATATGAACAGTTTCCCTAAATTCTTCCTGAATGAGGATTGGAAAAGCGTGCCCGAGGCCCCCCGGGTCTACTTGGGCGCGTTTGGCAAGCATCCGGGCTGGAACGATCACCTGGATGACATCGGGCTGGTCACGGCTTCGTTGGTCGAGGCACGCAGCATCCTCTATGGCGGCATCGCCCACCAGATCGAGCACGCCCTGTGGGAAAAGGCCGGTGCGGACAAGGTGATGCCCGGGTTCGAGCACGTCGTCCACTGGCGCCGCCTGAACGAGAGCCTTACGGGCCTGATCTGGTCGTCCCAGGACGGCAAGGGGCGGGCGCTCTATCCGATGATCACGGTCGCGCATTGCGTGACGCGGTCCTTCGGCTGGCTGGCCAACGAACTCCTGCCGGCGCTCGAGGAAGTGAAGGCAAAATGCCGGAGCACGACCTCCGCCGGTGTGGTGGTTGCCCAGATCAAGGCCACCGAACAGTCATTGCAGGCCCGGTTTCCCCGGGAGGCGCATGTGTCCAACGGACCCGGACTTGGCGTCGCGGCCTGGGCGGCATATTTTTCCACCGAGCAGGTGGCTATGCGTCGCGTCCTGCACCACCTCCGGCGGAATTTCGCGCTTTTCACGCCCGGCCGCTTGGAGTGGTGCGAGAGTGAGAAACAGGCGCTGTCCCGCTGCCTTCGTCTGCCGCAGATTCCCGGGGCCCAGCCGGCGGAGTCGCTTAACGCTTGGATGTCATTCCTCGCGTCGCAGCTCGACCCCGCCGTGCCGCTGTTCGGCGTGCTGCCCACGGGGCGGAACTGGCTTGATGTGATTGTGGGCGAGCCGGGCCCGGCGGATTTCTTCCTCCTGCGCGCCTTGCCCGCGGCGATGCCGATCGTGACCGACATACCCTATCAGCTCGATGCAGAAGCTGCGGCCAACGACACCGGCTTGTTCGCCAGTCTGGCGAATGGTCGCCTGCCGGAGACTTCCTGCCTCAATGGCCAGCCGGTCGAAGCTAACCGGGCGGCGGCGGCCAAATGGCTCGTGCGTTTCAGGCCCGGTTCCCGTCCGGGTTTTTTCAGCCGCCTCTTCGCTTTTGGTGACTCCTGAAATGGCGTAGCACCGGCAGGATACGCTGGAATGTTGAACCCATTGCTGTAGTCGTCATCAAGATGTGAGGCCCGCTTGGTTGACAGGTTGTCTCCCTGACGTTACGGATATGCATTAACTTGTTGACGGCTAGGGCAATTTAGAGATTTCCTGCCCAAAGTATTGTGAGGAAGTCACAGAATGACTATTGGCTTCAACTGCCTCGGTGCGATGACCGCATGTCAGTGCCTGGGGCGCTTATGGCGGCGCCGGATTTCTTCGCGGCTGGACAGCCCGTTCGGGGGTGCCATCGCGTGGCCAGATTTCGCGGGCCTTTCCGACCGGTTGTGCAGTCTGGTCGTCGGGCTGTTGCTGCCTTTTTGCGGCTTGGCGGTCGCATCCCCGGCCCAGAACCAGGCGGCGCCTGCGGCCGGGCCGGACGGCGGAGTGGCGATCGAGCGTTTTGAATTCAGCTACGGGCTCGCACATCCCGCCCTGCCTCCGCTGGCGGAACTGAAAGACCTGACGATCCATTCGACTCGCGATGGCAATGTGTTCCGGGCGCCTTCCAGCAAGGGAGCGGACAACCTGAAGCTGAGTGGCATCCCCGAGGGCAGCCGGTTCGATGGTGATGCGTTGCGCGACATCGCGCAGGAGGTGGTCCGCTGGTATAACGCGCGCGGCCTTTACGGCGTGTGGGTGACGTATGCGGATCTGGAATCATCCGCCACCGGCGTGGTCGACAACCGGAAGGACGACGATCACACGGCGCATCTGATCATCTGGGCCAGCCAGATTGCGGAAGTGCGCACGCTGGCGCGCGGCAAGCGCTTCAAGCCCCAGTTCTCCGTCAACAACCGCAAGCATCGCGCCGTGCTCAAGCATTCGCCGCTGAAACCCGGTGACTTGTTCCGGGAAAGTGTGCTCAACGACTACCTGCGCGGCCTGAGCCTGCATCCCGGGCGCCTCGTGGAAGCTTCCATCGCCTCGGCCGGCGAACCGGGGAAAGTGGTGCTCGATTATCTGGTGAATGAATCGAGACCCTGGCAGGTCTTCAGCCAGGTGACCAATTTTGGCACGGAGTCGACGGGCATCTGGCAGGGCCGGCTCGGGTTCCAGGACAACCAGCTGACCAACCATGATGACATCCTGAACCTCGACGCCATCTCCACACCGGACTTCAAGACCTACGGCTCGTTCCTCTCCTACCGCATCCCGGTGTTTCGACCGGCCAAGTTGCTCCTGCGGGTTTACGGGTCGTACGGGGACTTCCTGGCCAACGACGCCACGATCGAAACCCTGCGTTTTGCCGGGAAGAACTGGATGGGCGGGGTCGAGTTCACCAACCGCCTGGCCCTGCCGTGGGAGTGGCAGCTGGTCTCCGCCCTCGGGACCAACTACGCGCACTACGCCATCCAGAGCCGGATCATCAACACCCCGCTGGTCGGGGGATATTCGAACTTTCTGATTCCGTTTTTCAGCGCGACGCTTTCCCGCGATTCGAGTTGGTGGTCACTGTCCGGCAGTGCGCGCTATGAACAGACGGTGGGCAATTTCGCGAACCTGAACACGACGAATGGCATCCCGGCCCTCGGTCGCCTGTCGGCGGATTCCAACTGGACGTCGCTGCGCGGGACGCTCAACGGCTCGATCTTTCTGGAACCGCTGTTCAGTCGCGGCGTCGATCGCAGCCCGTTTCTGGCCAACGAGCTCTCGCTGCGGGTGCGCGGGCGCTACCTGCTGAAGGGCACGCGCCTGATTCCCCACGAGGAGGAGCCGATTGGCGGCGCATCCTCCGTGCGCGGTTACACCGAGTCGGTCCTGTCCGCGGATGATTTTGCCACGGCCTCGATCGAGTATGCCTTTCACTTCGCCCACATCCTCAAGCCGGGTGATCCGGGCAAGTTCATCCGCTGGCCGTTCAAGTGGCGTCCGGACAAGGTGCGGACGAATCCCGACTGGGACCTGATCGCCCGGGCGTTTTACGACTATGGATACCGGGAGGTCGGTCAGGTCCCGCTCGCCCCCGGGGAGCCCGCCACCGGGGAAGTCGCCCTGGCCGACCAGACCCTGTCCATCGCCGGGGCCGGCGGCGGTCTGGAGCTGTTGGTGAAGCAGAATTTTTCCATCCGCTGCGATGTCGGCATGGCGCTGAAGGAATTGCGGGACAACAGCCGCACCGCGGACCAGCAGATTGTGGTTCCGAAGGGCCAGATCCGGTATTACCTGTCTTCGAGTTTCTCCTGGTAGCCACCCTGAGCTATTTTACCCGCCACAACCCGCACCCATGATTCACCTCGCTTCAGTCCCCCCGCGGTTCGCGCCCCGGATGCCCCGGTGGGCGGGGCGCGGCTTGGCGGTCGTGGTGGCGGTTGCGGCTTCCGGGTTGCACGCACAGCTGCCCACGGCCGGCTCGGTGGTCGCGGGTTCGGCGACGATTGCGACCGCGGCGAACAGCACGGTTGTCACCGCGGGCAATAACAGCGTGCTACACTGGGGGTCGTTCGATGTCGGGACCGGCCAGACGGTGCAGTTCATCCAGCCCGGAGCCCAGGCGCGGGTGCTCAACCTGATCGGCGGACTCACGCCGTCGCAGATTGACGGCTCGCTCCTGGCCAACGGCCGGGTTTACCTCGTCAACCCGGCGGGAGTCTATTTTGGGCAGACCGCAATCGTCGATGTCGCCGGGCTCTATGCGATCGGCGGCGCCATGGCCAAGGAGGATTTTCTGACCGGACTGGACCGCTTCAGCGGCCTCACCGGTGAAGTGCGCAACGCCGGCTCCATCCGCGGCGACTTTGTCGCGTTGGTCGGCCGCTCGGTCGCCAACACCGGCACCATCGTCTCGCCCGGCGGCTTCATCGGCCTCGCGGCGGGCGACCAGGTCCTGCTCGGCCAGAACGGCAGCAGCGTCTACGTGGATACCGGGCCGTCCGGGGCGACCCAGGCCGCGCTGGCGGGAACCGGCGTGGCCAACACCGGCACTATCAACGCCGGTCGCGGCACCGCCATCCTGGCTGCTGGCGACCTTTACTCGGTCGCCATCACCCAGGGCGGCCAGCTCACCGCGCGGAACGTGCAGGTGCAGGGGCAGGGCCGGGGCGACGTTCTCGTCAGCGGCACGATCGACGCCTCGACGGGGAATGCGGGCGGGACAGGCGGCGATGTCGAAGTAACCGGCGAGAATGTCGGCCTGCTCAACAGCGCCCGTATCGATGCATCCGGCCCGGCCGGCGGCGGCACGATTCTGGTTGGCGGAGACCTCCATGGGGCCAATCCCGACGTGCGCAACGCCACCCAGACCTATGTCGGCCGGGGCGTGACACTCAACGCTGACGCCACCTCCGCCGGCGACGGCGGCAAGGTGGTGGTCTGGTCGGACAACGTCACGCAATTTGGTGGCGCCATCTCGGCCTTGGGCGGTCCGCTCGGCGGCAACGGCGGGTTTGCCGAAGTGTCCGGCAAGGGCGCGCTGGCTTATGGCGGATTGGCGGATTTGCGCGCGCCCAAGGGCTCGACCGGGACGCTGCTGCTGGATCCAGATGACATTACTATTTTCCATGCAACCGACGCTACGTCTGACACCGCCGACACGGTGGCTGGTCCAGGCCCGTTTACGGACAGCAATAGCACGCCGGTGCCATCCCAGATCAGCGACTTCACCTTGAACGCGCAGCTCGGCACGGCATCGGTCACGGTTCAGACTGCCACCGGCAGCATTTCGGATCACGCGAACGTCAGCGTCGCGCTCAACGCCAATACCCTCACCTTGCAGTCGGCCGCGGGGATTACCCTTTCCGGCACCTATGCGGGTGGGAATCTCGCCCTCAATTTCATCACCACGTTGGATCTCACGGGAAACCCGACGGTGCCATCAGCCGGGGCCACGACCGCCACGGGCAATGGCGCGGCCAGTGTCCTCAAAGCGACGAATGAAACGTGGGTGCTCGACGCGGCGGTGGGCAACAAGGGTAGCCTGACAACCCTGCCGGTCAGCTGGACCAATGTCGGGACATTGACGGACACGGGCGCTGGCATCTTCACGATGGGAGCGGCGAGCAGCGTGTCGGGCGCAGTCGCGGCGGTCGGTGGCACTCTCAACTACACAGGCTACGGCAGCAACGTGACGGCGACGGTGACTGGGGCGAATGCGGGCACAATCACCGGAATCACGGGCGGGTTTACGGGCGTGAGTGCGATCAACGCGAATGCCGCCAAGAGCAACACCCTGGGCGGGGCGGGCCAGACCTACACCCTGGATGCGTCGACGGCGGACAAGGGCAGTTCGAATGGCGTGACGTGGACGGCGTTCAAGAGCATTTCGGATGCGACCGGCACGGTGAATTTCAACACCGGCGGCAGCATATCGGGCAACCTCACGGCGGCGACGCTGAACTATACGAATTATACGCAGAACCTCACGCTGGACGTCACGGCGGGCACGCTCACCAATAGCGGCGTGACTGGCACGCTGAGCGGTTTCAGCACCGTCAACGCCAACGCCGCCCAGAACAACACGGTGGCAGGCACGGCTGCGACCTACACGCTGACCAACGCGACGCCGGACGCCGGCGCGGGCAACGGCTACACTTGGACGAATTTCAAAAACATCACCGATGGCGGTGCCGGCACGGTGAACTTCAACGCCACCGGCAGCGTGACAGGCACGGTGACGGTGCCGACGCTGGACTACAGCAGCTGGACCACCGGCGCGGTGTCCTTTAATCTCGGCACGAATGCGAGCACGGGCACCGACGGTTGGAGCGGCGTGACGCTGGTCAAGGGCAATTCCGCGAATACCGCGACGAACCTGATCACGGGCGGGGCGACCTACACGCTGACGGGCGCGAACGCCGGCGGCAACGGCACGGTAAGCTGGACGGGCTTTGGCGCGCTGAACGCGGGCACGAGCGTGGTTTTTGGCGATGGCAGCGTGGCGGGCAATGTGACCGCGCCGAACCTAGACTACAGCACGCGGTCGACCGCGGCGAGCTTCGCCCTCGCGAACGGCGCGGGCGCGACCACGGGCATCGGCGGCACCTACAGCGGCGTCACGACGGTCACGGGCAGCGCCCAGAGCGACACCATCACGGGCACGGCCCAGACCTACACGCTCGACAATGCCGTCGCGAACAAGGGCAGCAACGGCGCGGTGACGTGGACCTCGTTTGAAAACCTGACCGACAGCGGTGCGGGGGTCTTCAACATGGGCACCGGCGGCAGCGTGGCGGGCACGCTGACGGCGGTGGGCGGCACGGTGAACTACGGCTCGTATGGCAGCGGCGTGACGTTCGCCTTGGGCGGCGGCGCGAGCTCCGGCTTGGGCGGTTGGAGCGGCATCACCACGGTGACCGGCAGCGGGAACACCGATACCATCACGGGAGCGGGCGCCAGCTATGCGATCACCGGGCCAAATACGGGTACGAACGGGACGGTGTCGTGGACTTCGATCGAGAACCTGCAGGACACCGGGGTCGGATCGCTGTCGGCGACGAGCGCGACGTGGAACCTGACGGGGAGCAATCAGGGCACGGTGACGAACCTGTCCGGCAGCTTCTCCGGCATGGGCAATCTGGCTGACCTGGGCACGGGCACGTTCAACCTGCACTCGGGGGCGAACGGCAGCATCACTGGCAATCTGAACGGCGGCACGAATGGCACGCTGGACTACACTAATTACACGACGGCGGTGACGCTGAATCTGGCGGGCACGGGCACGACGGGTGTGTCCGGCACGGTCTCCGGCATCAAGAACGTGACGGCAAGCGCTGCCACGGACACGGTGACGGGTGCCAGCCAGACCTACAATCTGACCGGCGCGAATGCCGGCAACAACGGCACTTACTTCTGGAGCGGTTTTGGCAATCTCACCGATACGGGCACGGGCATATTCGCGACGCACTCCGGTGCGAACGGCAGCCTCACGGGTAATCTCAACGGCGGCACCAACGGGACGCTGGACTACACAGGTTACACGACGGCAGTGACGCTGAATCTGGCGGGCACGGGCACGACGGGTGTGTCCGGCACGGTCTCCGGCATCAAGAACGTGATGGCAAACGCCTCAACCGACACGGTCACCGGTGCGAACAAGACCTACACGGTCACCGGGTCGAATGCCGGCAACGACGGCACCTATTTCTGGTCCGGCTTTGGCAACTTGAGCGACACGGGCACAGGTACGTTGAAGGCGACGAGTGCGACGTGGAACCTGACGGGAGTCAACCAGGGCACCGTGACGAATCTATCCGGCAGCTTCTCCGGCATGGGCAATCTGGCTGACCTGGGCACGGGCACTTTCATCATGCACCCGGTTGCCGCCGACGGCAGCATCACTGGCAATCTGAACGGCGGCACGAATGGTGCGCTGGATTATACTAATTACACGACGGCGGTGACACTGAACCTGGCTGGCACCGGCACGACGGGCGTGGGCGGTACGGTGTCGAACATCGCAACGGTGACAGGCAGCTCGCATAGCGATACGGTGACGGGCACCGGGAGCACCTACACGGCGACAGGCTCTAATGCGGGCACGAACGGGACGGTGTCGTGGACCTCGTTCGAGAACCTGACGGACACGGGCACGGGCAGCTTGGTGTTCGCAAACAACACGGCGGCTGTCACGGGTTTGGTGACGGCCGGCACACAACTTACTCTGGCCGGCAGCAACACTGTGGGAGGGCTTAACACCGCAACCCCGTACCTCAATCTGGCGACGACGGGCGGGGTGGATGTCACGGTGACCAACCGGCATGACGGCGGCTTGACCATCAGCGGCGGCTCGGCGGCCGGCTTGGCGAACTTGAACGTAACCTCGAACAACACTGCCAACTCATTGAACGACGGACTGACCATCGGTTCGGGCAACCTGACGACCGGCACCTCGGTTACCCTGACCGGTACGTCGCTCGTTCTCAACGGTGACATCACCAGTCCGACGATCACGCTCAATCTCGCCGGCGATCTGACCGGATCCCGCACGCTGGCCGCCTCCGTCGCCCTTTCCCTGCAGGGCGGCGGCAACGTCGGGACCAGTGGCAGCTTGATCACCATCGACACTCCCTCGTTGACGCTGAACAAGGCGGCTGGCGACGTGTTCGTGGACAATGGCGCCAACCCCCTTGGGCTGACCCCGACTGCTTTCAGCGGCAATGGAACTTTCACGTCAGGAGCTTTGACCCTCGGTGGTGCCATCAATGTCGGTTCGAACGCGCTGACCCTCAACACCACCACTCTCGGACTGGGCGGCAATGCCGTCACCGGCGGCACGGTGACCTTCAACAACTCTGGAGCCCTGACCGGGACCGGCTTGGTGACGGCAACCACGCTCAACCTCAACGGGCTGGGTGCGGTCGGATCGTCCGGCAGTCGGCTGCAGACCACGGTCGGCACGGTCACTTTTAACAAGGGTGCGACGGCCGGGGATGCCTACCTGAACGAAACCGACGCTATCACCCTCACCGGCACAACGGCGGGTGCCGTTGACCTGACGACCTCCGGTGCGGTCACGCTCAGTAATTTTAGCTCCTCGGGTGGCTTTACCGCAGGTGGTGGCGCCACCGTCTCCGCCAATGGCAACCTTAGTGGCACCTTCAACACCGCGATGACTTTCGGCAACAACGTTACCCTCAACGGAACCACCACCTTTGGCGGCGCGATTACTCTGAACAATGGCGGCACCCTCACCTTCGCCGCCGCGGGCAACACCACGACCTTCAACAGCGCGGTCACGATTGGCAGCGACGTCAATTTCACCGGCGCGGGCGCCCTGACTTTCAACGGAGCTATCAATGATACCGCCAGCGGTGGGCATGCCCTGACCTTCAATACCGGCGGCACCGGCCACTTGTCTCTGCTCGGAGGAGTCGGTGCCGCGACCCCGTTCAAGAGCCTGACTGTTACCGGCGCGGCCACGGTCGGCGGGACGATCAAGACCGACGGCAACACGCAGAATTGGGGCAACCTTACCCTGGCGGCCAACACCACCTTCACGGATCCCACCGGCGACATTAATTTCAACGGCACCGTCGATGCGACTACCGCAGGGGTCCAAGGACTGATCGCGACGGCGAACTCCGGTGCAGTGAAGTTTTTTGGCGATGTGGGCGCAGGCATCGCACTCGGGGCGTTGAACGTGACGGGAGCAGGGATCAACCTGAACGCCGCAAACCTGGTCACGAAGAATGGTCAGGTGGATCTCACCGGCCCGGTGACGCTGGGAACCACGGTGAGCATCGACACCACCGACGGCGGGGCCGGCACAGGTGCGAATATCAATTTCAACACCACCGCTACGACCGTGGATGCGACCGCTGCGGGATCGCAGGACCTGAGCCTGACGGCGGGGACGGGGAATATCACCTTCACGGGGGCGGTGGGCGGCACGCGGCTGGGCAACGTGACGATCGCCTCGGCGACGGACGTGACGGCGAACGCGCTCAGTGCGGCGACCCTCACGCAGACGGCGGGCAGCGGGACGACGACCTTGAACGGGGCGGTGAACACGAATGCGGCGGGCGGGGTGAGCCTGAGCGGGACGAACCTGGCGGTGAACGCGGGGATCACGACGACCAACGCCGGCCCGGTGACCGTCAATGAAAGCGGCACGGCGGGCTTCGCGGCGGCGGGGGACATCACCGCCGACGGGGCGGTGAGCCTGACGGCCACCGGCGGCATCAGCACCGCGGGGGACATCACGACGACGAACGACAACGTGACCTACGTCTCGGCGACGACGCTGACCGGCGCGGTGGCGGTGAA
>CAZZDB010000004.1:0-26980 GCA_964652485.1 uncultured Oleiharenicola sp. | reverse complement strand
ACGACAACGTGACCTACGTCTCGGCGACGACGCTGACCGGCGCGGTGGCGGTGAATGCAGGAAGTGGAGCGATCACGTTCAGCGGGACCGTCAACGGTCCGCAATCGTTGGCGGCGAACTCCACCGGTACGACCACCTTTAATGCTGCAGTGGGTGGGGGCACGGCCTTGACGAGTCTGACGACAGACGCGAGTGGCACGACCGCCATCAACGCCAACGTGACGACGACCGGTGCGCAGACCTACAATGACAGCGTGCGAATCGATTCGAGCCTGACCCTTGCCACGACCAACAGCGCGGTCTCGTTCGCGAGCACCATCGACAGTCAGGCCACGGAGGGAAACAACCTCACCATCAACACCGGCACGGCGGCGGTCACCTTTGGTGGGACCATCGGGGGGGCGGTCAATGGTGCGCTTGGCACCCTGACCATCAACAATACTGCGGCTGCCGGGCAGGTGCTGCCCACATTGACGGCGCAAACCCTCAACGTGACGACGGGCGGCGCGATCACTGATACCGGTGCGCTGACCGTGGCCGGCACGACCACACTGACGGCGGGCTCCACGAACGACATCACCCTCGATAACGCTGACGACTTCGGCACGGTAGCAATCACCAGTGGACACAACGTGATTCTGAACGACACGAACTCACTGATTCTGGGGGCGTCGACGGTCTCGGGCACGCTGAATGTGACCACCAACGGGACCATCACCCAAAGCGCGGCGTTGGGCGTGACCGGAACGACCACCATGGCCGCCGGAGCAGGCAACAACATCACGCTCAATAATGCGTCGAACGACTTCAGCACGGTGGTCATCACCAGCGGCAAGAACGTGACCCTGGATGACGCCAACGCGCTCGACCTGGGCACCTCGACGGTGTCCGGCACGCTCAATGTGACGACCGGAGGTGCAATCACTGACAGTGGGGCACTGACGGTGACGGGCGCGACCACCTTGGCGGCGGGCTCAGGAAACGACATCACCCTCGACAACGCGGACGACTTCAGCACGGTGGCCATCACCAGCGGCCGGAACGTGACGCTTAATGACACGAATGCCTTGGATCTTGGCGCTTCGACAGTGTCGGGGACCCTGACGGTGACGAGCAACGGCGACATCACGAATTCGGGCAGCCTGGCGGTCAGTGGTGTGACAACGCTGACCCCGGGCGCGGCCAACAGCGTGATTCTCAACCAGGCGGGCAACAACTTTGTTGGCGCGGTATCGGTGACCAATGGCACGAACGTGACGCTCGTGGATGCCAACGGCCTTGATTTGGGGCCGATCACGATCACGGGCGGCCTGACGACCACAGCCACCCTGGGTAATATCACCAACACCGGCGCGCTCACGATCGGAGGCAACTCACTCTTCACGGCCAACGCGGCCGGTGCCTCGATCAGTGTGAACAACGCCGGTAATAATTTCACGGGGACGGTCAGCTTTGCCGGTGCGGGCGGGCTGGCCGACGTGACCGTGGTCGACACGACGGCACTGGATTTGACGGCACTGACGCTGACCGGCAACCTGACGGTGTCGTCCGGCGGGGCGATCACCGAGAGCGGTACTCTGGCGATCGCGGGCACGGGCAACTTCAATGCGGGTTCGAACGCGATCACGTTGGGCAATGCCAACACGGCAAACTTCGGCTCGCTGACGGTCACGGGCGGCGCCGCGACGGTGACCGAGGGCTCGCCCACGCAGTTCACCGGTGCGAGCACGGCCACGAGCCTGACGCTGACCGCCAATGGGGCGATCACGCAGACCGGTGGTTCAAGCGTAAGCGTGAGCGGGACCAGTGCCCTCAATGCGAGCGGCGGCAACGTGACCCTGACCCAGACGGGCAACGACTTCGGCACCGTGACGCTGAGCGCGGTCAACGATGTCGCGTTGGTCGATGCCAACGCCCTCAACCTGGGCGCTTCGACCGTGGCCGGCACGCTGACCCTCACCGCAGGCAGTCACATCACGCAGAGTGGTGTCCTCAACGTGACCGGGTTGACCACGGTTGCCGTCACGACGCCCAGCTCTGACATTCTGCTCGGCACGCAGGCCAACGATCTGGGCACCAGTGCCACGGCCTTCGGCGGGACGACTGCCGACGTCCGCGATGTGAGCCTGCGCAGCACCAATGCCGGTGCCACCGTCTCGACCTTCACGGCGTTGACGAACCTGCGCAATCTCACGCTTATCTACGACAACATCCCCGTCGTCGTGCCGAATGTCACCGCCTCGGGCAACCTGAGTGTGACCGCCGGTGGCGCGATCACCGACGCACCCGGCACAACGCTGGCTATCGGCGGTCAAGCGACCTTCAACGCCGGCACCAACGATATCACGCTGGGCGACAGCCCGGCCGACAACACCAACTTCGGTTCGCTCAGCTTCACGGGCGGCGCGGTCACCATCACCGAGGACAGCGCCACGGTGTTCACGGGCACGAACACCGCCACCGGAGCGTTTACCCTGACTTCCGCCGGCAGCATCACCAACAATCCGGGCACGACCCTCAACGTGACCGGCAAGGCGACCCTCAACGCCGGGGGCAACGCGATCACCTTGGGTAACAACTCTACGGACACGACCAACTTCGGCTCGCTCAACTTCACTGGCGGTGCGGTGGCCATCACTGAGAACTCCTCCATGGATGCGGGCGGCACCGCTTCCGCCAGCCTCG
Source organism: uncultured Oleiharenicola sp. (assembly GCA_964652485.1). Lineage (GTDB taxonomy): Bacteria > Verrucomicrobiota > Verrucomicrobiia > Opitutales > Opitutaceae > Lacunisphaera. The sequence goes on along the minus strand of CAZZDB010000004.1, from coordinate 24,295 downwards.
CGCTAATCGGGGTGGGGGTGAACCTCGCCGGCATCAACACCCCGACGCTCACAGTGAACAGCACCGGGCCGATTACGGACAGCGGACCCTCGGTGGTCCCCGGGCTGTCCAAGTTCAATGCCCATGGCTTTGACATCGTGCTCGACGATGCCGGCAACAATTTTGGGACCGTCCAGCTGGGGGGCGCGGCGATCACCCTGTTCAATGTCAGTTCGATCAACCTGGCGGGCGTTCAAGCTTCCGGGGCGTTTAACCTGAAGTCGGCGGGCAACGTAACCGTGGGCGCCCCGATCAACGGTGGTTCGTCGCTCAGCCTCGCCTCCGGCGGGGGCGACCTGATCATCAACGCATCGATCAGCACGACCTCCGGCGACCTGAAGCTGACCGCCGGTCAGAGCGTGGTGGGCAGCGAGGCCGGGACGCTGACCACCGCGGGTGGCCTCGTCACGGTGCTGGCGGGGGCCAACGTCCAGTTGGGCGCCCTGACGACGGCTGGCGGCGGAATCTCGGTGACCGCCGGTGGCACAGCCGATTTCATCAGCCCGCTCACCGTCAGCGGACCGATGGTCGTCACGGCTCCCGAGGGAATCACCTTCGACCAGACGCTTGATGGCAGCAGTGCCACCGCGGATGTGACCCTGAACACGACCGGCGTCACGCGTTTCTCCGGTGCCATCGGAAGCCAAGGTGGCCCGCACACCCTGACGACCGATGCGGGCGGCACGACAGCGATCAACGGTGGCAGCGTCACGACCACGGGCGCACAAATCTACAATGACGCGGTGACCCTTGGTGCCGGCACAACGTTCACAAGCACGGGTTCCGGCAACGTTACGTTCATGAACACCGTGAATGGCGCCCAGACCTTGGCGGTTAATACGGCTGGCACGACGACCTTCGGTGGGCTCGTGGGAGGGACCACTGCGCTTATCAGCCTGACGACCGACGCTGCAGGGACGACGGCAATCAACGGCGGAGCAGTGACGACCACCGGCGCGCAGACCTACAATGATCCGGTGTTGCTCGGCGCGTCGGCGACGATGACGGCCTCGGCACTGACGTTCAACAACACCCTCAACACCGGTTCCGGCCTGATCACGCTGAGTGCCCTTCCGGCCGGTGAGTCAATCCACGCGGTTTCCACCGACAGCGACCTCACGGCGAATGTCACCGGGGCGACGATCTTCAAGGCGGCAGTCGGGCAGACCGGCCGGCTGGGCAACGTGACAGTCACCGGAACGGGGACGGCGAGCACGGCGGAGATCCACGCGAATTTCAGCTCCGACAGCCTCATCATCAACAATCCCTTGACCCTTGAGAGTGCATCAGGCCTCACCATCGACACCACCGGTGCGCAGGTCTACGCCAGCACGGTCACGACCCAGGGCACGGACCTGACCTTCAATTCCGCCTTGGATGCGGTCTTCAGCACGACGGCCACATCACCGGACGGCATCAGTTTCGCGCAAGGATTGAGCGCATCGGGCCGCACGGTCACAATCACCGCGCCCACGGCGACCATTCGTGCCGGAGGCAATCTGGGAACATCGGACGCGAGACTGAGCAGCCTGACCGCCACCGGCCGATACATGGTGGTGGGCGGCGACATCTGGGCGGACGGCGACATTGCCCTGGCGATTGGCACCCACACGGACGCGGGCAACGATTTCCTGCAGTTCACCAGTCCGGACGGCTCCGCGCGCAGTACCTTTGTGAATTCTGCGACAGGCGAGATTCGCCTCGGCAGCGGCGCTGTTGCCGGCACGGCCGAGAAGACGGGCGCGCCGGTGCGGTCATCCATTTTCAAGAGCAACGACGGCGATCTGTACCTGTTTGCTCACAAGGTAACGGTCGAGCCCTTCGAGCGTCTGGTGGTCCGTAACGGATCGCTGGTCGCAATCGCCGATGGCACGGACTCCGGGGACTGGATCACCTTAAGCAACACGGCCGCGTCCAATTATCTTGTCTTGGTTAGCTCCACTCCCGACGGAACCCCCGGCATCCGGCTGCAATCGCGCGGACCCGCCAACATCGATCCTGCGAGCGGGAGCCCAACACCGGACCAAGGCACTGATCTTGTCGCCGGTGCCGTGTTTTTCTTTAACACGCATCACAATGATGCAAGTGGCGGCCCGTTCCCGACGCGCGAGGCCTATGCCCCCGTGGCCGCCACCGCCCCCACCGCCACGGCCACGTTCGATTATCAGCAACACACGGGCAACATTGTGAATGCCTTTGGACCGGCGACTATCAGTATTCTACCCGACAGCGCCGGGGTGGTCCATAACGTGTATGTCGCCGACATGGTGCTGACCAATCGCTTCCGCCCGGTCTTGGGCAACCTGATCTATCTCGATCTCAGCACCGCGCCGGGGTTCAGCCCCGGCCTGCATATCGACGGCCTTGGTCCGTTCATCGATCCGGCCGTCGATATACTGGGTCTGACGGCCAGCCAGGTGCCGCTGACCACGCTGGTATCGCTGAATGCGGCCCCGCGCACGGTGCTGCAGTCGACCTTTACGCCGAACGTTCCCCATGGCGAGGCGGAGACCGCCCCGCCGGAAGTCGATCTCGCGGCGGCGGTGCGCGAGCAGTTGCAGGCGCTCGGCATCTACGCCCGGCCGTTGCGCCCCGAGGAGAAGGTCTCCCGGGAGCGTCGGATGGGCCTGTTTGTGACGGTTCCGGAACGGGAGATTCCACGCGACTCCGAATACGAAGTGGCCGACGCCCGGGTGGAGAACCGCGCGGTTCGCGAGGTTCTCCGCCTGGCCTCGGCCGCCGGGCTGATCGGGGGGGATCGGCGCAAACTCGATGAGATCGCCGGTGCGCTCGCATCGAGCTATGAGGCTTTCACCGCCGAGTCCGCCAACACCGAGGCGAGTTACTTCCGCGTATGGTTGCAGGCCAGCAGCCGGCCGGACGCCGCGCAGGTGTTGAAATATGTGAAGACGCTCGCCGAGACGCTGAGGCGGATCGAACTGCTGGGGCTCACCGGGAAGGAGCTGGCGAGTTCCAAGGCCCAGATCTACGGCAGCATCCTTCGCGCCCGGCTGAACGCCGACCCGGAATTCTTCCGGGCCCTGGTGGAAGGTGCGCCGCCCGCCGCCACGCGTGTCTCGGTTCGCGACCCGCAATCTGGTCATCCGGACAGGCCGACCTCGGCGTCCCTCTGGTAACGCAGACCTATTCCCGGGACCGGTGACCTTGGTGGGCCGGCCCTCCGCCGTCCGGGCTCCGGCATGGTTCCTCCTTGTGCCTCCGGCCAGAATAGTTATCGAGAAAGGCATCCGCCATGGCAGACACCACTCCAAGTTTCGGCCAATCGAACCCTGGGTTCGGACTGACCAATCCGGGCTTGGGGCAACCCAACCGCCGGCTCGCGGCGGTGATGTTTCTCGATATGGTCGGCTACAGTGCGATGATGTCCAAGGACGAGGCGCGGGCGCTGGCCTGCGTGGGAGAGCTGGAGAAGCTCCTGCGGGCCGAGGTGCCGAAGTTCGGCGGACGGCTGGTCAAGTTTCTGGGCGACGGCTCGATGGCGGAGTTTCCCACCGCCTTGGCGGCCGTCCGCTGCAGCCAGAGCGTGCTGGCGGCCGTCGAGTCGAACAACGCCTGGGTGCCGGTCCAGAACCGGTATGCGGTCCGCATCGGGCTTCATCTCGGGGAACTGGTGGACGTCCAGGATGACATTTTCAGCGACACGGTAAACGTTGCCGCGCGGGTCCAGCCGTTGGCGGACCCGGGCGGCATCGCGCTGACAAGCTTCATCTACCAGCAGGTCAAGAACCAGCTCGATCTCAAGGGCGTCTATCTTCCGCCGCAGAAGTTGAAGAACATTCCGGAGAAGATCCGCATTTTCCTCGTGGAGCCCGCCGGAGGCGAACCCACTGGCCGGACGATGCGCCGGCACCGGGCTCTGGTGATCAAGGCCGTGGCGGCCGCGGGTGTGGTGCTGGTGGTGCTCTGGCTGGCTTATCATTTCCTGCCCAACCGGTCCTGAGTGTCATCAGGGAGACCGGCATGATTGCGTTGCCACGAGGCGCGGGCTGGGTTTGCCTGCGCACCCATGGCCCAGCCCGAAGCACCCAAGATCATCTTCTCGATGCTCGGCGTCTCGAAGAAGATCGAGCGCAAGGAAATCCTCCGCGACATCTCCCTGTCGTTTTACTTCGGCGCGAAAATCGGCGTGCTCGGCCTCAACGGCTCCGGCAAGTCCTCCCTCATGCGCATCCTCGCCGGGATCGACACCGAGATCGACGGCCGGGTGCATTTCGAGCCGGGCTACTCCGTCGGATTCCTGCCGCAGGAACCCGCCCTGACCACCGGGGCCACGGTGCGCGCCTGCGTCGAGGAGGGGGTGAAGCACCTCACCGACCTGACGGCGGCCTACGATGCGAGCTGGGACGAGATTTCCGCCGCCGCGGATGATCAGGCGCGCGACGTCATCTCGAAAAAACAGGCCAAACTGCAGGAACAGATCGACCATCTCGGGGCGTGGGACGTCGGTCCCATGGTGGAGCAGGCGATGGACGCACTCCGCTGCCCGCCGGGCGACCAGATCGTGGACAATCTTTCGGGCGGCGAGCGCCGCCGCGTGGCGCTGGCGCGACTGCTGCTGCAGAAGCCGTCCATCCTGCTGCTCGACGAACCGACCAACCACCTCGACGCCGACTCGGTCAACTGGCTCGAGCAGCACCTCGGTCGTTACGAGGGCACGGTCATCGCCGTCACGCATGACCGCTATTTCCTGGATAACGTGGCCGGCTGGATTCTCGAACTCGACCACGGCGCGGGGATCCCGTGGAAGGGCAACTACTCCTCGTGGCTCGAGCAGAAACAGGCGCTCGCCACCGTCGCCGAACGCACAGAAAGCAAGCGGCAGAAGGCGATGGCGCGCGAACTCAAATGGATCCGCCAGTCGGCCAAGGCGCGGCAGTCCAAGGGTCAGGCCCGCATCAACGCCTACGAGGCCATGCTAAAGCAGGACGTCGCCGAACAGGAGAAGAAATTCGAGATCATCATCCCGCCCGGCCCGCGTCTCGGTATGCTCGTCGTACAGGCGTCGGACGTCAGCAAGGGCTACGGCGACAAACTGCTGTTCGAGAAACTGAATTTCTCGCTGCCGCCCGGCGGCATCGTGGGAATCATCGGGCCTAACGGTGCGGGCAAGACCACGCTTTTCAGGCTCATCACCAACTTGGAAAAGGCCGATGCCGGTTCCTTCCGGGTCGGCGACACCGTCAAGTCAGCCTACGTCGAGCAATCGCGCGATTCGCTCGAGGGCGACAAGACCATCTGGCAGGTCATAAGTGACGGCCAGGAAATCATGACCCTCGGCACGCGTGCGGTGAACAGTCGGGCGTATTGCGCGCAGTTCGGCTTCACGGGTGCGGACCAGCAGAAGAAGGTCGGCGTGCTCTCCGGCGGAGAGCGCAACCGCGTGCTGTTGGCCCGCGTGCTCAAGAGCGGGGCCAACCTGCTGTTGCTCGACGAGCCGACCAACGACCTCGACGTCAATTCCATCCGCGCGCTGGAAGAGGCGCTGGAGAACTTCGCCGGTTGCGCGGTCATCATCTCGCACGACCGGTGGTTCCTCGACCGCGTGGCGACGCACATCATGGCGTTCGAGGGCGACAGTTACGTGCATGTCTTTGCCGGCAACTACTCGAGCTATCTCGAGGATTTCAAGAAGCGGAAGGGCAAGGACGCCGACCAGCCGCATAGGATCAAATACCGGAAGCTGACGCGCTAGCGGCTCTCACTCGAAGCCGAAGAGGTCGGCCAGGTCGCGACGGTCCTTCTTGGTCGGGCGGCCCATCCCGCGCTGCCGGGCGAGCATATGCTCGATGCCAGCCTGCTTCGCCCGTTCGTATTCCGCCGCGGGCGTCAGGTCGGCCATGAATTCCGGCAGTTGCTTCGCCGCGATGCGCGAGCGGGGTAAACCGAGAACCTTGACCGTGCGGGTGATGACGCCGACCCGAACCGTGGCGATTTCGCCGACGTGAACATCGCGGCCTGGCTTGGCCTCGAGTTCACCGATCAGGACTTTGCCGGCGCGACAGGCGGCCGTGGCCAGCGGGCGCGTCTTGAAAACACGCACGCTCCAGAGCCATTTATCCAAGCGAGGGTCATCCATGGGAAATAGACGAAAAGGATAAGGGCCAAAGGCCAAACGCCAAATCCCAAAGGAAAATCAGCTCAGAACCCCAATTTCAGGGCTTCGCCAGTCAGTTTGGCATTTGGAGTCTGGCCTTTGGAAGTTCTAGCGGCGAAAGGCGGCGGTCCTTGCGTCGGAATAAAAGGTGGCTTTCCTCCTCCCACCTGCATGAAAGTCCGCGCCCTTGCCACCCTGTTGTCCCTTCTCGCTGCCATGACCGCCTCGGCTGAAACCAAACCCGCGTCGAAACATGAGTTCGCCACCTTTGGGGGCGGCTGCTTCTGGTGCATGGAGGCCGTGTTCCAGCGCCTGCCCGGCATCATCCATAGTGTAAGCGGCTACTCCGGTGGCAGCACCGAGAATCCGACCTACGAGCAGATCTGCAGTCACGGGACCGGCCACGCGGAGGTCATCCAGGTCGAGTTCGATCCGGCGGTGATCAGCTACGACAAGGTGCTGGAGGTCTTCTTCGAGTCGCACGACCCCACGACGCTCAACCGCCAGGGGGCGGACGAGGGTGACCAGTATCGCTCGGTGATTTTCTATCACGATGAGGCCGAGCACAAGGCCGCAGCGCGTGCCAAGATTGCCGCGCAGGCGCAATACGCCGACCCGATCGTCACCGAGATCGTGCCGCTAAAGAAGTTCTGGCGCGCCGAGGACTACCACCAAGACTATTTCAACCAGCACCCCGGCCAAGGCTATTGCAGCTTCGTCATCAAGCCGAAGGTCAAGAAGCTGCAGAGCAAGGGCGTGATCAAGTCGGACTGAGCTGTCGGATCGATCATTTCCGTTCCCGCACAAGCGGCACAAAGCGCACGGGGATGAGCGGACGGGAGCGGATCTTGCCGTCGGCCTTGGTTACCAGTACCAGGTCTTGCCCGCCCGCCCCCGGGCCCAGCGGCATGATCATGCGTCCGCCATCCTTGAGCTGGCCGAGCAGGGGCGGCGGGATGCTCTCGGCGGCACAGGTGACGACAATGGCGTCAAATGGCGCGGCCTCAGGCCAGCCTTCCCACCCATCGCCCGTGCGGAAGTGGACCGTTCTATAGCCGAGATGTTGGAGTACGGAGGCGTCGCGCTCGGCGAGCTCCGGAATAAGTTCGACGGTGTAGACCTCGGCGCAGATCTCGGCGAGCACGGCTGCTTGATAGCCCGAACCGGTGCCGATCTCCAGCACCCGGGTTGTGCCAGTGGGATCGATCTGTTCCGTCATGTACGCCACGATGTAGGGCTGCGAGATGGTCTGGCCCTTCCCAATGGGCAGCGGGTTGTCATCGTAGGCCTCCGCGCGCAGTCCGGGGGGAACGAAAAGATGACGCGGCAACCGGCGCACCGCCGCGAGCGTGGCGGGGTGAGTGACATCGCGGAGCTCGAGCGGCCTTTCCACCATGTGTTTCATTGCCCCGGCCGGTTCACGGGCGTTCGGGGCACGTGCGGCACATTACTCTTACGGGGAGGCGATCACCAACGAAAACGGCGCCCGATGGAGCGCCGTTGCCGCAATCCGGTTCGAGGTAATCTGGTCTCAGCCGTGCACGGGCAGCACAAACAGCAGCACGGCCAGCAGGTGGCAGACGGTCCCGCCCACAAAAAAGAACTGGCGGGGCAGGTGGTCGAAACGCGGAAGTCGCCAGAGATAGAATGCCATGCCGACCGTATAGCTCAACACGCCGGCCAGTCCGAGCCAGAGCGCTCCGGGTTGCAGCGTGGCAATGACCGGTTTGATGGCGATCACCGCGACCACCCCGACCAGCAGATAGGCCACGACCGTGACCGCGCGGTAGCGGCCGGAAAACATGAGCTGCAGGGCGACGCCCACCGTGCAGAGGCCCCACATGACACCGAAAAGCGACCAGCCCCACGGGCCGCGCATCGAAACGAGCAGGAACGGCGTGGCGGTACCGGCGATGACGAGAAAGGTCGCGGCGTGCGTGTATTTGCGCACGGTGAGCTTCCATTCCATTTCCTCGCGGCGGTGGTAGATGGCAAAGGCGGTGTAGAGCAGAACGAGGGTCACGCCGAAAACCGTGAAGCTGGCCAGGTGCCAGGCATCGCCCTGGAGGGCGGCGAACGACACCAGCATGGCAAGGCTGGCCGCGCTCGCGGTGAGGCCGAGCCCATGGGTCAGGCCGTGGGCGAAGCGCTCGAGGCGGGTGTAGTCACGGGGCGGGGCGGGCGGAACCACCGGCTGAAGGGGAGCGCCCTGCGCCGCGAGACGGCGGTTGCGCACCAGGTTGTCCGACGCCTTGTCGCACCACCGGATGAAACGGCACGGACGCGGACTGACAAATTCAGACGCCTCCCATTCTCCGCCGTCGGTGTAGAGTGATTTCGGGAAAATCCAGGTACCGAAGAAGAAGTCGGCGACCGGCAGGGTGAAAAAGCCCGAGATCGCCTCGTTGCAGTCGATCACGGCATGGTGGCGCAAGTGGAAGCTGTAGACCTTGCGCCAGAACCAGCCGTAGCGAGGATGCTCGATGAGCACGGCCCACTTCTCGAAGGACCAGTGTTCGATGGCGTGGAAGACCTCGTAGCAGACAAGGGACGTGCCCAAGGCGGCGTACCCCGAGACAAACCACGGGAACGACGGGGCCAGCCACTGCAGCAGGGCGAACACCGGGGTCAGGATGAGGCCGAAGATGGCCAGGGTAAACCAAGGGAAGAACGACGCCTCTGTCTGGTGCGGCTCCGTGATCGGATAGATGTTCTCGACGTAGGGCACCTCATTGCCACCCGGGGTGCGCCGGCGGCCGATGCGGGTCAGGTTGTGGTGCAAGGTGTGCTGCTTGTAGAAATGGCTGAGGAACGGCACCACCGGCTTGTGCAGCACATAGCGGTGAAAAAAGAATTCCATGAAGCAGTTGAACAGCTTGATAACGAGGAAGGCCGCGGCGAACTTCCAGGCGGCAGCGCCAACCTGATGCAGCCAGACCCCTTGGGGGGCGAGGAGCCAGAGCAGACCGTACAAGCCGGCCAGCGACAGGACGACCGTGGCGAAGAACAGCGGAAGCGAAAGCTCCTCCTCGGAGTGGGGAGCACGGGCGGTGGGGGTGGACATGTGGCCAAAGCAATGGGGTCAGTGCCTACTAATGGCAAACGCCGAAATGGATTAATTTTTCACGAAGATTGAACGCCGGGTGCTTTTTACCAAGAAGCGACCGGCCTCCGGCTGCGGGCTTGGCCAAGGCTTGCAGGGCAGGCTGTTGGCTGCGCTCGACTTTCCGGGTATCTGCATACACTGCAGCCCATGTCCGATGATCTGACCACCGAGCCGAACGGCACGATTGTGCAGGTGGATTTTGTCCGCCACCGCAATGTCCTGCGGGTGCAGGGGGATCTCGGGCCGCTGTTTACCGACTACTACCTCCATCTGGCGGACCATCACCTGCGCTACACGCCGGAGCAGGACAAGATTTTCAAGCCGGCACTCGCGGCTTTCGCGCTGCATTGCGCGTCGCGACCGCACGGCGAGCACCTTGCGTGGACGGTGAATTTCCAGCGGCCGTTGCTGAACCTCTTTCTCACGGGCGACAACGAGGACGGCACCGTGGCCGGCCGGCTGTTCACCGAGAACGTGCGGGAGGCGGAGCATAACATCTTCTACAGCGACATCGTCGCGCGCCGCGGCGCGGCGCCCCGCCGCAGCGTCGTGGACTTCGACGGCACGGACGCCTTCGGTGTGGTGGAAAAATATTACGCGGCGAGCGAGCAGCGCATCGCGCGCTACTTCGACCTCGGCGGTGACACCTACGCGATGCTGGTCTCGCATCCGGATTGCGACGAGCCGTGGCTGCGGGCGGTCGACCTGGCCGGGCTGCGGACCCTGGAGGAGAGGGAGACGCTCGCACCGATCGAACGGCGTGGCTGCCAGTGGCACTGCGGCTGCAACCATACGAGAATCCTCGGCACGATCGCGGCGGCGGCGCGCGAGGACATGGCCGGGGTGTTTGGCGGCGATGAGTCCGTACACATTGCCTGCCCGCGCTGCGCCGCCCAGTATGTCATCACCCGTGAAGCGCTGGAGGCCTTTTTCGCGCGGGAAAAAAGGGCCGGGGCATGAGTGCAGTCTGGCAGGACGTCCAGTCGGGCCTAACGACCGCGTCGCCGCTGGACCAAACCAACCTGGCCTTGGGCATCATCGGGGTGGGGCTGATGATCGGGCGCAGCCTGTGGGCGTTCCCCGTGGGGCTGGTGGCGGTGACCGTGCAGGGGGTGCTGTTCTATCGTTCGCGCTATTACGCCGATGCCACCCTGCAGATTTTCTTTTTCGCCGCCCTTGCCTATGGCTGGTGGCATTGGACAAGGCACAAGGGTGCGGCGCCCGAGCTGCCCGTCACTCGGCTGACCCGACGCGGTCTGATTGCCACCATCGGGCTCGCTGCCATTGGCACCGTGGCGTGGGCACTCGTCCTGCAGCGATACACCGATGCGGTCATGCCGTTTCGCGACGCATTCATCGCCGCCTACAGCGTGGCAGCGCAAGTATTGCAGTCGCGCAAGCAAATCGACAACTGGCCGTTCTGGATCACGGTAAACTTGGTGGCGGTCTGCTCGTACTGGCTCGGCGGCCTCTTTTATACATCTTTGCTCTACGCCATCTACCTCGTCATGGCGTTTCTCGGTTGGCGTGCGTGGTGGAAGCCAGCTACGGCCGCGCCATGAAACGTGTCGCCATCTTTGGTCCCGAATCCACCGGCAAGACGCAACTGGCGGGAAGGCTCGCCGCGCACTTCGGCGCGCCGCTCGTGGCCGAGTATGCCCGCGAGCGCTGGGACCAGCAGGGCGGTGTGCTCACGCTGGACGACATGCTGCCCGTCGCGCGGGAGCAGTGGCGGCGCGAGGATGCCGCCGCCGCGGGCGCCGGCCGGCTCGTCATCTGCGATACCGACGCGCTCACGACGATGCTCTGGAGCGATCTGCTCTACGGCACGAGCCCCGACGAATTGCGGCGGGGCGCGGAAGCCCGCTGCCGGAACTACCCCCTTTACCTTCTCCTCGACATCGACGTGCCGTTTGCGCCCGACCCCCAGCGCTGCTTTCCCGACCCGGCTGACCGGGAGAAGTGCATGCGCCTCTGGCGTGGCGCGCTCGACCGACGGCACCTGCCCTATGCCTTGATCCGGGGTAAATGGGCGCAGCGCGAGCAGCGGGCGATCGCAGCGGTCGAAGCCATCCTGTAGGCCGGACTTTCCGCCCGACCTGCAAGGGTCGACCTAAACATAATCCACGTAGTCGGGTTGATACATCTGCGCTTGGACGTGGGCGACGAGGTCGTCGGGCCGGGCTTGGCGGGTGAGGCCACGGGCGAAGGCGTTCTCGGCCACGGCGAGTGCGATGGCCGCCGAGACCTCGCGGATGCGCGCGAGATCTGGGTAGATCCGGCCGATCTCCAGGTCGGCGGTGGTCACGAGGTTGGCGAGGGCCTTGGCGGCGACAAAGAACATCTCGTTGGTGACGCGCGACGACTGACTGGCGATGACGCCGAGCCCGACGCCGGGAAAGATGTAGGAGTTGTTGCCCTGGCCCGGGACATAGGTGAGGCCGTTGTACCTGACCGGTGGGAAGGGGCTGCCGCTGGCGAAGATGGCGCGGCCCTGGGACCAGGCGTAGGCCTGCTCGGCCGTGCACTCGGATTTCGAGGTCGGATTGGAGAGCGCAAAGATAATCGGGCGGGGGTTGAGCCGGGCCATGGCCGCCACGACCGGTTCGGTGAAGGCACCGGTCATGCCGGACACGCCGATGATGGCGTGCGGCTTCAGGTCCTCAACGGCGGCGGTCAGGTCCTGCTGGGGCCCGTGGTCGTGCGCGAAGCGGAGCTTGTGCTCGACCAAGTCCCGGCGGTTCTTGACGACGAGGCCCTTGGAATCGAAAAACCAACACCGCCGGCGGGCGGCGTCTTCGGACATGCCCTCGGCCTTGAGCGCCTCGACGATCAGGTCGCCGATGCCGATGCCAGCCTCGCCGGCGCCGTAGAAGAGGATGCGCGTATCCGTCAGCTTGACGCCGCTCAAGCGTGAGGCGGAGTAGAGCCCGGCAAGGGTGACGCCGGCCGTGCCCTGGATGTCGTCGTTGAACGTGCACAGGCGATCCTGATAGCGGTGCAGGAGTGCAAAGGCATTGGCGTTGCCAAAATCCTCGAATTGAAAGCAGGCCTGGGGAAACATCTGTTGCACGGCGGTGACGAGCTCCTCGACCAGTTCGTCGTAGAGCGGGCCGCGCAGGCGTTTTTGGGGCGTACCGATGTAGAGCGGATCGTTGAGCAGGCTCTGGGTGTTGGTGCCGACGTCGAGCATGATGGGGAGGCACTGGGCCGGGTGCACGCCGGCGCAGGCCGTGTAGAGCGAAAGCTTGCCCACAGGGATGCCCATGCCGTTGGCGCCGAGATCGCCCAGGCCGAGGATGCGCTCACCGTCGGTGCAGACGATCATGCGGACGTCGGCGTGCGGCCAGTTGCGCAGCAGCTGCACGATGCGGCCGCGGTCCGCCGCGGTGATGTAGAGGCCGCGCGAACGGCGGAAGATGTAGCCCCAGCGCTGGCAGGCGAGCCCGACGGTCGGCGTGTAGATGATGGGCATCATTTCGCTCAGGTTGTCCATCACCACGCGGTAGAAGAGATTCTCGTTCCGTTCCTGGAGCGAGATGAGGTAGATGTATTTTTCCAGGTCGGTGGTCTTGCGCCGGAAGCTGTCAAGCACGCGGGTGACCTGCGCCGCCTGTGTCGTGACGCGGGGCGGCACGAGACCACGAACGCCGAGGGCGTCGCGCTCCGCATCGGTGAAGGCCGTGCCTTTGTTCAGCAGGGGATCGTGCAACAGATCGACGCCACGTTTGCCGTGAAGGTAACTTTTCATAGGGGATGTCCGGTCAGGGGTAGTGGGCGTGGAAATTGCTAGGCTCGCATGTTACCTTCAAGGCGGCGCCAAACCAATGGCGATGAGGCCACGCGCCGCAGTCATGACGGATTCGCACCGCAGCCGTGCCGCCGGCTAATAGGTCGCGCGGGACAAGATATGCGCAGCTTTGCGCGCCGGGTGCGTTGAGGGCGGCCCAGACCGCCGGAGATTGACGAACCGGGGGGGCGGCGGTCATAGACCGCCGCTACGGATGAACGACGACTACCTGCAACGCTTCGGCGGACTGGCCCGGCTCTACGGCGCGGCGGCGCTGCCACGCCTGCAGGCAGCGCACGTCTGTGTGGTCGGCGTGGGCGGCGTGGGCTCGTGGGTGGTCGAGGGCCTGGCCCGCTCGGGGGTCGGGGCGCTGACGCTCATCGACCTCGACGACGTCTGCCTGACCAATGTGAACCGCCAGCTCCCCGCGTTGGACGGCAACATCGGCCGGCCCAAGGTCGCCGCACTGGCGGAGCGGGTGAAGCTGATCAATCCCGGTTGCACGGTCACGACCATCGCGGAATATTTCACCGCCGCGACGGTGGAGCGGCTCCTAGCCGGGCGCTACGACTGGGTGGCGGATTGCATCGACCTCATGTCGAACAAGGCGCTGGTCATCGCCGAGTGCACGAAGCGCGGCCAGCCCGTGCTCACGGTCGGCAGCGCCGGCGGCCGGCGCGACGCTACGCGCGTCATCGTCGCGGACCTCGGCGATTCGCACGGCGACGAGCTGCTGCGGCAGGTGCGCAAGAAGCTGCGGCGCGATCACGGTTTCGCGAAGGGCGAAGGCAACACCTATGGCATCCCCTGCGTATCCACCCAGGAGCAGCCGGTTTATCCGTGGGCTGATGGCACCTGCTCGGCCGAACCGGAGGCTGGCACGAACCTGCGGCTCGATTGCGCGACCGGTTTCGGCGCGGCGGTATTCATCACCGGAACCTTTGGTTTTATCGCGGCGGGCGAGATGGTGCGGCGCATCGCCCTGGCCGAAACAGATAGGCCGGCAGGCGAGGCCGGGCCTTGAGGGTCACTCCCAGCGAAACCGGGACATCAAGTCACGGTAAGAGCGGGGCGTCGGACCACGCCCCGGGACGACGATAACCGTGACGGCTGGTCCCGCGCCAAAATTCAGCCAATGCCCAACTACGTTCGGGGAGCCTCAGACGGTGGCCGGCTCACCGAGCAGCCAGCGGATCACGTCGGCCGCGCCGTAGGAATTGCGGTGGGCCGGCAGGTAGCGGGCGAGGTGGGCCACCTCATCACCGGCGGTGAGAATCGGATCCTCCGTCCCGCCTGGACGCCACTGGCCAAGCCCGACGGTGGCCATAAGGCCGTTGCATAGGCATTTGCGTCCAACCGTGTCTGCGACCTTGCCGCCTTTCCTGACGTAGTCGTCGACCGGTTCGCCGGCGCAGCGGTAGCCGGTGGAACCATCGGCCTTGCGATAGGCCTCGCGGAGATAACCCAGGTCACAGATGCGTTCGCGGGCCAGATAACGCACTTCGTCGGACAGGGTGCCGAGCAACTGAAGCACCTTGAACGGGAAACCGGTGGGGGAGGCGAGCGGGTCGGTGAACACCCGCAGCGGCTCGGAGCGGCTGAGCCGGAAGATCTGTTTCTTGAGGTCGGCCATGATGCCGGATTCCTCGCAAAAGGCGAAGGCGGTGCCGATCTGCACGCCCGCGGCGCCGAGTTCGCGCGCCTCGGCGAGTTTCTCCGGCCGGGCGTGTGCGCCCGCGAGCCAGAAAGGCAGGCTCAGGTCGCGAATCTTGCCCAACTCCGGCACGTCGCGGGGACCGTAGACGGGCTCTCCGATCGCGCTTAGCTGCATCGGACCGCGCGGAGGCGCGTTGTGGCCGCCCGCGACTGCGCCCTCGACGATGAAGCCGTCGACCCGGCCGTTGGACTTGCGGGCGAGCGTCATCGCCAGGGTTGCGGATGAGATGATGGCGAGAAACTGCGGACGGGGTAGCTCCGGGGCCGCGCCGCCGAAAAGTGAGCGAGGATCAAAGGTGGACAGGCAATCGTCCTCCGGTCCGGCGCCGGTGATATCGATTTTCAACTCGGCTGGTTCGCCGCGGGCGAAGCGGTCGAGCACGCCAGGGATGGTACGGGGTATGCCCGCACCCATCAGCACGTAATCCACCCCGGCGAGCATCGCGCCGTAGACCGAAGGCAGGGTCGGGAGCTGGATTTTCTCGAGGAAGTTGATGCCGACGCGCCCCGTGTGGCCCTCCTTGGCGAGGTAGACCTCCGTGAAGTTACCGAGGACCGTCAGCTCGTTGGAGGCCGCGCCGGGACGGAGCGAAGGCATCGGCGTCGACTTGAAGGGCGCGTCGGGCGCCTTGCCGCCGGGGATGTAATATTGCCGCCAGATACGTTCGGCCACGGCCGGAAGAGGGAAATGGGCGATCGCGCGCGCATAATGACCCTCCGGATCGCCGAGCTGGAGCTGGCGGGCGAGCACGCTTCCGAGTGCGGTACCCGACACGACACCGAGTTGGCCGGTCTGGGCGACGGCCCGGGCCAGCCGCCAGCCGGAAACAGCGACGCCCATGCCCCCCTGGATGATGATAGGATTTGCCATAGAGATATCACGCCGGGCCAACTGCGTGGGGAGGGCAAAACGTGCAAAATGTGACCAGAAAGTGCGTGCTTTGGGAAGCAGCGATTCCGTTCCGAGGTCCGGTCAGAGGAAAAGCCGCGTGAAATTCTGCTCCACCTGATCGGCAAGTGATTCAAGCGCAACGCCGCGCACGCCGGCCAGGGCCTCGTAGGCCACGATGATGTTGCCAGGATGATTTATGGCCGAGCCGTCTGCTCCGTTACCCAGGGGAAAACGATTTCGGACGGGTGGCGGAGCCTTGGTCGGCGCGTCGGTCTCCACGAGGAGGCGGTCGGCCGGGATGCTCTTGAAGTTGGCCAACCGGTCGGCATGGCATGGCTGCACCAGCTCGATGTTGAAGGAGAAATACGCCCCAAGCCGGGCAAACCCCGCAATCATCTCCGCCGGCCCGCCGTAGCCGTGGAGCAGGAAGCCGCGGGCCGGACGAGGAGTGTTCTGCAGCACCTCCAGCAGTGCACCCCACGCCTGCACGCAGTGGATGGACGCCGCGCGCGTCAGTTCCGCGGCCAGCCGGAGTTGGGTGGCGAAGACCTCGCACTGCTCGTCCAGGGGCGCCACCCGCAGTCCAGCGATGCGGGGATCGTCGGGCCGGATACCATCGACGATCCAGCGGTCGAGACCGATTTCACCGACGCCGGCGTAGGGATTGGCCAGCAATTGCGTGGCCAGCTCAGCGTGCCACTCCTTGGAGCGGTTGCCGCAGTCCCAAGGGTGGATGCCGAAGCTGGGCAGGACCCAGTCATATTGCTTGGGGAGGCCAGCGACGACGGACCACTCCTCCTCGTTGGTGCCATTGACGACGGCACGCTTGAGTCCGAGTGCGCGGACGTCGGCGTCGATCGTTGCGCGATGGGGCGTCAGCGGGTCGAAATGGAAGTGCTGGTGGGCGTCGTAGAGCGGTGGCAAAACGAGGCGAATTAACCACGAAAAATGCGCGGGAACAGGGTAAAAACGACCAATCCTGGGCAGAACGCCAGAAACGGACCCTTAAGCCCGGGGGAAATGTGGTCGTTATGGAAGTAACCACGGAAGGAACCATGTCCATGACGGACCAACTGCTCATCGAATTGCCCGAAATCAGACTGCCGCGCGATCTCGCCTGGCGGGTGAAGTTCATTGAGGCGGTCGAGGACCATGTACGGCTGCTGGGAGTCACGGGTCGTTTCGAGCCGCCGCGGTTCTTCGGCTACTATTTTTCCGGTCGCAACCCAGTGGTGCTGGCCCGGCACTGGAAGGTCACCCTCGACTCGGCGCCGCTGCTGTCGCGGCTGCGCCAGATCCTCGAGCGAATGACCGACAACCGGTTCAATATCGCCGCCGAGTCGAACGACACGCTCCCGGATTACCTGCTGGTGCACGATCGGTTTGACGGTGCGTGCTGGCTGTGGGGGTTCGAGCAAGGCCGCCGGTTCGTCGAAGCCCATGAGGCGGTAGTAGGAATCGACCAATCGGTCGAGGACGACGTCGAGGATAGCGAAGGGCCGAAGTTGTTCGGACCTTAGGATCACCGCAAACCTGGGTGGAAGGGATTGCCCTTGCGAGGACCCGCAGGATTTATTTCTATCCGCATAGAAAACGTGTGGGCCACACGTCGTATGAGTCTCGCACCCTCCGCCCATGCTGTCTGATTTCCGCCATGTTCTCCGCAGCCTGTTGCGCAACCGCGGGTTCACGCTCGTCACGGTCCTGACGCTGGCGCTCGGCATCGGATCGGGCGGCGCGATCTTCAGCGCGACGGACTGGATTCTGTTTCGGCGGAGCCAGATGCCGGCTGATGTCTACATGCTGGGAGGCCAAAGCGACCAGCAAGTGTTCAACCCGGTGCGCTTCGACTACATGGTGCGGGCATATAAGGATACAAAAGGGGCGATTAGGGCTTTGGAGCTCACCAGCAATCACTCGGGCAACGTAGTCGTCGAGGGACAGCCGGTGGATACCAACTGGCTGACGGTCTCACCCAATCTGTTGCCGACGCTAGGAATCACGCCCTGGCGGGGTCGCGGTTTCGCCGCGGGGGACGACGTTCCCGGTGCCGATCAGGTGGTCGTCGTTTCGCACCAATTCTGGAAGGAACACCTGGGCGGGCGCGAGGAAGCCTTGGGGCAGAAGATCCGGGTGGGCGACAGCGTCTGCGTGGTCGTGGGCATACTCAAAGAAAGCCAGGAATTTCCGCCGTTTCTCTATCGTGGGGTCTATCGCCCGCTGGTATTTCGACCGGATCCCGCGCAGCCGTGGGCGCAGCAGTTCTTGTGTTTCGCCCGGCTTACAACCGGGGTGACGAGCGAGCAGGCGCAGGAGGCGCTCCGGACTGCCAAGGTCGATGTGGCGGCCCAGATGCGGTATTTCGTGGTTTCGGACAAGGTGGTGGTGGTGGGTTTGACCGAGTTGCTGCACCAGTATGCCCCGATGGATTTATATCGGTTGCTGATCGGGGCCGTTGGCTGCCTTTATGCGATCGCGTGCCTCAACGCCTCGAATCTCATGCTCGTGCGCATGCTGGGGATGCGCCGCGATCTAGGCATCCGGCTCGCGCTTGGTGGTGGGCGGTTCCACATCATCCGGCTGCTCACGCTGGAAAGCATGACGCTGGCGGTGGGTTCGGCGATCCTGGGCCTGTTGGTGGCCAACTGGGTATTCCCGCTGCTACTGGCTTCCCTCGGGGGCACGGAACTTGTCAGCCGCAGCTGGACCGAATGGACGCTCGGCTGGCGGGTCATCGCGGTCATGGCCGGGCTGACCGTCCTGACGGCATTCGTCATCAGCATCATTCCGGCGATCAGCGTACTGCGCGCCGACCTCAACGCTGGGCTCAAGGAGGGCGGCGCGGCGTTGGGTGAAAGCCGAGCACTGGCTCGGTTGCGCGGGGCGCTCGTGGTGTTGCAGGCGGCCTTCGCGGTGATCCTGCTCGCCGGCGCCGGCCTGATGATCCGGACGTTCGAGAACTTCCAGAAGGTGAACCTGGGATTCGAACCCCACGGGTTGATCAAGCTTCAGCTGTCCTTGCCGCCGCGCGGCGCGGACGGCATGAATCGAGAGGCGCAGCTGACGCGGCTGCACGAGCTTCAGGCGGAACTCGAGCGCGCGCCCGGGGTGCGGGCGGTCGGCTTCGGCCAGGACATCATCCTGCCGGGATATTATTTCTCGACCAACATCGAGTTGGAAGGCCCGCGGGGCAAACCGGTGAAGATCGGCATGGCCGGATTGAGTCCCGGATTCCAGCGGGTCACGGGAATCAAGCTGACGCGCGGCCGCTGGCCTGACAAGGCGAACGGCAATGAGGTCTTGATCAATGAGACACTCGCCCGGGTCCTGTGGTCGGGTGTCGACAATCCCGTCGGCCAGTTCGTGCGTACGCTCGTCCCCGGTTCCCATCCGGGCAAGGATTGGAAGGGCTGGGAAGTCGCCGGGGTCGTGGCGGATATTCGCGACCGGCTGCGGGAGGCACCGGGTAACTACGTTTATATGGGCGAGGGCTGGAGCCCCGGCAGCCTCAGCACGTTTTTCGTGCGCCTGGGACGCGATTTCAACCCAGGTGTGGCCGATGCCTTGCGCCGTCGCATCTACGGCTACGATTCCCAGATTGTGGTCCAGCGGATCGTGTCCGTTAACGAGGATCGCAACCAACAGCTGTGGGCGGAAAACAAGGCCAACTCGGTGCTGAAACTCATGGCTGCCATCGCCCTGCTGCTGGCCGTGGTGGGCGTCTTTGCCGTGCTCGCCTACTCGGTTGACCGGCGGATGAATGAGTTTGGCGTCCGGATGGCGCTTGGGGCAATGCCGGGCGATTTGGTGCGACTGGTGATGGGGCGGGGCGTCGCGCTGATGCTGACCGGCCTCGTGCTCGGCCTCGGTGGTGCGCTGGCGCTAACCCGCTTCCTGCAGAGCCTGCTGTTTGAGACGTCGGCACTGGACCCGTGGGTGTTGGGCGGCGTGGCCGTGGTCCTGCTGGCGGCGGCGGTGCTGGCCTGCCTCTGGCCGGCGCGGCGCGCGGCAAAGGTGGATGTCAGCAAACTGCTGCGGTCGGAATAGGCCGGGCGGCGGCGGTTCCTCGCTCAATTGATGAACATCGCCTCATTGGTCTGGAAGAGGGCATGGGCGAGCTTGGTCCAGGTGTCCTCGGGGCCGCCGGGGGTGATGGTGGCGCCGATGGGGCGCTGATCGGTCAACCGGCCGTTGGGATTGTTGGCCGCAAACTTTGCCCGGCGTTCCTCCTGCGCCTTTTCGCGGGCGCTTTTCCGGGCGGGCGGCTCGGGAAGATCGAGCGCCTTGCCGGCGGGATTGGCGCGGACGTAACGGACACCAAGCTCCACCTCCTCATCGGTGGGCAGTCGTTGGAAGATGGCGAGATAGAGCGAGGTGACGCGGTCCTGGTCGCGGTTGAAGGCGGTGAACTCGGGCCGGTGCGTGAGCTGGCGAGCCGTCTCGACGACGAGCGGGCTGTTCATCAGGAAGAGCGCCTGTTGGGGCACCGTGGTTTCGTAGCGCCGGCCGGTGGGCGTGTTGGGGTTGGGGAAATCGAACTGGGTCAGCAGTTCGGGCGGATTGCGCCGGTCGATGAAGGTATAGAGCGAACGGCGCCGGCCGAAGGCATCGCTGGCCGGCGTGATGGACTTGCCGCCGACGGTGCGGTCGAGCGTGCCGGCGATCGCGAGGAGCGAGTCGTAGAGTTCCTCGAAGTCGAGGCGGCGGAGGTTGGCGCGCCAGAGGAACCGGTTCGACGGATCCAGGGCGACGGCCGCGGGATTGGCGGTGCTGGACTCCTGGTAGGTGCTGCTGAGCACGATCGTGCGCTGGAGCTGCTTGATGGACCAGCCCGATTCGGTGAAGCGCGCGGCCAGCCAGTCGAGCAGCTCGGGGTTCGCCGGCGGCGCCGACATGTTGCCGAGGTCGTCGGGCGTGGTGACGAAACCTGAGCCGAAATGCTCCTGCCAGAGGCGGTTGACGAGCACGCGGGCAGTCAGGGGATTCTTCGGGTCGGCGATCGCCCGGGCGAGATCAAGGCGGCCGGAACCCTTGGTCCAAACGGTCCGGTGATTCGGATCGTGGGACAAGATCTCGAGGAAGCGGCGCGGCACCTCGTCGCCCTTGTGCTCCGGCTCGCCGCGGACGAGCACGGAGTACTCGTGTGGGTGTGGTGCGTCCGCGACAGCGTTGGCCCGGGCGGGTGCGCCGGGGTGATTCATTTCGAGGTCGCCCATCTCGCGCTGGAGCTGGGCCTCGGAGCGGACGAGTTCGCGCCGTTTTTCCGGGTCACGGGCGTGTGAACGCCGGAACTCGGCAAATTGCTCCCGGATGGCCTCAGTCTTCTTCTCCAGGTCGGCGCTTTTTGCCAGATAGTCGAGCAGCTCGGGGGTTTTCGGCAGTTTGGCGAGGAGGGTCGGTTCATCGGCGGCCCGCTCGGGTATGACGGTGTTGGCGAAGACGCCGTAGAGTGAGTAGTAGTCCTTCGTGGGGATCGGATCGAACTTGTGATCGTGGCAGCGGGCGCAGGCGACGGTGAGGCCGAGGAAGGCCTTCGAGGTCACGTCGATCTGGTCGGCGATGACATCGTCGCGCCGGCCGTCGAACTGGTTGCCCAAGGTGAGGAAGCCGAGCGCGGCGAGCACGCTGCGGTCGTTGGGCGGATCCTGCTGTCGGGCCTTCGCCTGGTTCTCGGCCGCCGCGACGAGGCGGTCGGCGGCAAGCTGCTCGACAATGAACTGGTCGTAGGGCTTGTCGGAGTTGAAGGCGTTGATGACGTAATCGCGATAGGTCCACGCGTGCGGGTAGCGCGGGTCGTTGCGCCTGGTCGCGTCGCCCTTGGTGTCGGAGTAACGGGCGACATCGAGCCAGTAGCGCGCCCACCGCTCGCCGTATTGGGGCGAGGCCAGGAGGCGGTCGACGACCTTGGCGTAGGCTGCGGACGAGTCATCGGCGAGGAAGCGCTGGATCTCAGGTTCGCTTGGTGGAAGGCCGGTGAGGTCGAACGTCACGCGGCGGATGAGGGTGCGCTTGTCGGCGGCGGGGTTTGGGTGGAGTCCGCTGGCCTCAAGCTTGGCGAGGACAAAGTTGTCGATGGGCGACTGGCACCACGACGCGTCCGTGACGGTGGGCACGGCAGGCTTCTTTACGGGCTGGAAGGCCCAGTGGGCCTTGCCGACGCCACCATAGGCCTGGCCGTTGGAAGCCATGAGCGGCACGCGAGGGTCGGGCGCCCCGCGCCGCACCCACTCGGTCAGATCGGCAACCTGATCCGCCGTCAGCCTGCCGCCGTGGTCCGGCGGCGGCATCTGCAGATCCGCATCGGTGTAACGCACAGCCTGGATCAGGAGGCTGTCGTCGGGCTTGCCGGGCACTAGGGCCGGACCGCTACTGCCGCCGAGCAGCAGACCGTCGCGCGAATCGAGCATCAGCTTCCCCTTCACGCGGTCGGCTTGGTGGCTGTGGCATTGGTAGCAGTTGTCGCTCAGCAGCGGACGGATCTTGGTTTCAAAGAACTGCAGGTCCTCCTTTGCCAGGGCGACCGGGGACACGGTCGCCGAAGGAGCCGGCGCGGGATCGGCCGCGCGGAGGGACGCGGCGAGACACCACACCCCGGCGCAGAACGCCACCCCTCTCCAGTAGGCAAAAGCAGCCGGCCGGCTCATGCCAGGATAGGCTTCACGACATTGCCGGCGACATCGGTGAGCCGGAAATCGCGGCCATTGAAACGATAAGTGAGCTTTGTGTGGTCGAAGCCGAGGCACTGGAGGATGGTCGCGTGCAGGTCGTGCACGTGGACCTTGTCCTTCACGGCCGCGCCGCCGAACTCGTCGGTCTCACCGTGGACGATGCCGCCTTTCACACCGCCGCCGGCCATCCAGACGGTGAAGGCCTTCGCGTTGTGATCGCGGCCGGGATTCTCGCCGCCGTTCTTGTCCTTGGTCGGCTTGCGGCCGAATTCGCCGCCCCAGATGACGAGCGTGGAGTCGAGCAGGCCGCGCTGCTTGAGGTCGGCCATGAGGGCGGCGAGCGGCTGGTCGATCTCACCGGCCTTCGCCGTGATGCGTTCCTCCAGGTCCTGGTGATGGTCCCACCCGTCGTGCCAGACCTGGACAAAGCGCACGCCGCGTTCGACGAGGCGGCGGGCGATGAGCAGCTGCTTGCCCTGCTGGCTGTTGCCGTAGGTGGCGCGGACCTCGGCGGGCTCCTTGTTGATGTCGAACACGTCGGTGGCCTCGGCCTGCATGCGGAAGGCGATCTCGTAGGTCTCGAGACGCGTCTCGAGCGCGGCGTCTTGCTGGAGGTTCTTGGCGTGAAGCTCGTTGAGCTGGTGGATGAAATCGAGCTGGCGGCGTTGCTCGGACTTCGCGACGTAGGGATTGCGGATGTTCTGGATCATCTGCTGCACGTTCTGCGCCTGGGTGTTGACACTGGTGCCCTGGTAGACGCCCGGCAGGAAGGCGGCGCCGTAGTTGGCCGCGCCGCCGGTGGGGAGCTGGCCGCTGCGCAACGAGATGAAACCCGGGAGATTCTGGTTCTCGGAACCAAGGCCGTAGACGGTCCACGCTCCGAGGCTCGGCTTGGCGATGCGGATCGAGCCCGTGTTCATGAACACCGTGGCGACATCGTGCGCGGGGATGTCGGTGTACATCGAGCGGATGACCGCCATGTCGTCAACGTGCTGCGCGGTCTTGGCGAACAGCTCGCTGACCTCGATGCCGGACTTGCCGTAGCGCTGGAATTTGAACGGCGAGCCCATGGCCACTCCATCGTTGCCGATGGTCCGGTTGTTCATCTGGGAGAGCATCGGCTTCGGGTCCCATGTATCGACGTGCGACGGGGCGCCTTGTGCGAAAATGTGGATCACCGCCTTCGCCTTGCCGGGGAACTGCGGGGCGCGCGGCGCCAGAGTGTTGAGCAGCGGTGCCTCGCCCGGCGCCGCGATGAGGTCAAGCGGGTCGAGCAGCGAGGCCAAACTCAGCGCACCGAGACCCAAGCCCACGCGGTTGAGAAACTGCCGGCGGGTCAGGAAGTAGTCTTCGGGATTGGTCGAGATGCCGCAACAGTGGTGAGGGTGATGGTCGTAGGACATCGAGGTGACTGGTTGAGCCTATTGACGGGCAGAAACCCGGCAAGTTTCCGTTCGCGGGAACTCAGGCGGCCGCGGTCGCGGCAAATTCACGAATTTTTGCCCGAACACTGCGGAGGCCGTTGAGCCGGGTGGGGGAGAGATTCTTGGCGAGGCCGAGTTCCTCCAGTAACCCGGGCTCGGTGGCCGCCACATCGGCGGGCGTGGCTCCGCTGTAGAAATCACAGAGCAGCAGGAGCAGCCCGCGCACGAGCGGCGAGTCGGCGTCGCTCCGAAACTGGCAGAGGCCGTCGCGCAGCTCGGCGGTGATCCAAGCCTGCGAGACGCAGCCGCGGACGCGGTTCGCCTCGGTCCGCGCCGTGTCGGGCAGGGGCGGAGACCGGCGAGCTCGGTCCACCACGGCGGCGAGGCGCTCCTGCGGGTCGTCGATGACGAGGTAGTCAGTGATGAGCCGCTGCTGTTTCTCGGCGAGAGTCACGGCCGAATGATGGTGGCGCGGAGGCAGCTTGCAAGCCGGGCGGCGTCCGTTTGTATCGCGGCGTGGTCAATCCGCTCTGGCTTTGGCGAGG
>CAZZDB010000003.1:0-60583 GCA_964652485.1 uncultured Oleiharenicola sp. | reverse complement strand
AACCGCACCCTGCACCGCACCGTCATCCTGCTCTGCGTCCTGACCGAGGAGGTGCCGGTCATCCATGCCAGCGAGCAGCTCGTCGTCCACCAGCTCGGCGAGGGCATCTGGCGTGCCGTGGGGCGCTACGGCTACATGCAATCGCCCAACGTCGGCGACCTGATTGAGCGCATCCAAGCCCAGCATGTGCCGATCGACCCGAGAACCACCGTCTTCTTCTTCAACCGCGAGATGATCATTTCCGGTGGCAACGCAAGAATGTGGGAGTGGCAGAAGAGGTTCTACGGTTTCCTCAGCCGCAACGCGCGCCCGGCGCGGGACTATTACCAGATCACGCCCACTCAGATCATCGAGATCGGCCTGCCCGTGCAGCTCTAGGCAAATTCGCTCAGGCCAGTGGCACGACCGTCTGGATGTGGAGATCCTTGAGCTGCTTCACCGTGACCGGCGTCGGGCTCTGCGCCATGAGATCCTGCGCCTTCTGGGTCTTGGGAAAGGCGATCACATCCCGGATGCTGGTGGTGCCGCAGAGCAATGCCACCATCCGGTCGAGACCGAAGGCGATGCCGCCGTGCGGCGGGGCCCCATAGGTGAACGCCTTCAACATATAGCCAAAGCGGCTCTCGACCACGTCCGCCGGTATCTTGAGGACCTCCTCGAAAACCTTCTTCTGCAGCGCCGGTTGATGGATGCGGATCGAGCCGCCGCCCAGTTCCATGCCGTTCAGGACGACGTCGTAGTGCTGGCCACGGACGGCCTTCGGGTCGGAATCGAGCAGGGCCGCATCCTCCGGCACCGGCGCCGTAAACGGGTGATGCGTGGCCACGTAGGCCTTGCGCTCCTCGTCGTAGGACATCAGCGGGAAATCGACGACCCAGAGAAAATTCCACTGGTTGGCCGGGATACTGAGCTTGCCCCGCTTGACGAGCAGCTGCGCGGCCTCGAGCCGGGTGCGGCCGAGGATCGCGCAGGCGCGTTCCCAAGGGGCGGCGGCGAAGAATACGATGTCGCCGTCCGCGATCTGGAGGCGCTGCGTGAGCTCGGCCTTCTCGGCGTCGGAGAAGAATTTGACGATGGGGGACTTCCATTCGCCGTTCTCCACCTTGATGAAGGCGAGGCCTTTCGCCCCGAGTGACTTGGCGATCTCCTCGAGCGCGGTGATCTCGCCCTGCGTGATGTCAGCCAGTCCCTTGGCGTTGCACGCCTTCACGCAACCGCCCGCGGCGACGGTGGACGCGAACACCTTGAAGCCGGAGGCCTTGAAGGTGTCCGAGAAGTCCACCAGCTCGAGGGCGAAGCGCGTGTCGGGCTTGTCCACGCCGTAGCGGTTCATCGCATCCTTGTAGGCCAGTCGCGGGAACGGCGTCGGCAAATCGTGGTTGAGGACCTCCTTCCAGACCTTCTTCAGCATGCCCTCAAACAGCGAATAGATGCCCTCGCGGTCGATGAATGACGCCTCGACGTCGATCTGGGTGAACTCCATCTGACGGTCCGCGCGCAGATCCTCGTCACGGAAGCACCGGGCGATCTGGAAATATTTCTCGACCCCCGCGACCATCAGGATCTGCTTGAACTGCTGGGGCGACTGCGAGAGCGCGTAGAACTGGCCGGGATGGATGCGCGACGGCACAAGGTATTCGCGCGCGCCCTCCGGCGTGCTCTTGAACAGCGCGGGGGTCTCGACCTCGATGAACTGCTGCGAGTCGAAGTAGTCCCGCACGGCCTTGGTGGCCCGGTGGCGGGTGATCAGATTCTTCAGCATCTTCGGCCGGCGCAGGTCAAGGTAGCGGTAGGTCAGGCGCAGGTCCTCGTTCACCTTGTCGCCGCCGGCGTCCGTCAGCGGAAACGGCGGCGTGTCGGAAATATTATGGACGACGAGCTCGGTGGCATCCAACTCGATCTCCCCGGTCGGCAGGTTCTTGTTCACCATCGCTGCGGGCCGCAGCTCGACCTTGCCGGCCACCGCGATGACGGACTCGTCCTTGAGCAACGCCGCCTGCTCGCGCAGGGCGGAGTCGAACTTCACCTGCGTGATGCCCTGCCGGTCGCGGAGGTCGACAAAGATGATGCCGCCATGGTCGCGGATGGAGTCGACCCAGCCAGCCAGCGAGGCCGTGGCGTGGAGGTCGGACTTGGTGAGTTGGGCGCAGTGATGGGTGCGTTTCATGGGGACGAACGCCCAACCAAACGGTCCGCCCCACCCCGGGGCAACCAGAAATTGTCTGAAACATCACCCCATCCCGGGGCGGGGAAGCATACCGGGACATCTGTGGTTGCATGGCCGCCGGCAGACGTCATATATCACGAGGTCCTTATGAGCGATGGGCCCCTCACCTCGCACGCCCCTGGGGAAGCCACTGCTTCCCTGGATTCGGCGATTTTGCGACTGTTGATGGACACCAGTCCCGACCGGATCTATTTCAAGGACCTCGAGAGCCGGTTCGTCCGCAACAACGTCGCGCACGCCCTATCCCTCGGCGCCGCCGTCCCCGCACAGTGCGTGGGCAAGACCGATTTCGATTTCTTTGCCCGCGAGCACGCAGAACGGGCCCTCGCCGACGAACGGGAAATCATCCGCAGCGGTCAACCGCTCATCGCCAAGATCGAGCAGACCACGCTGCTGGATGGCACCAAGGGTTGGGCGTCGACCACCAAGCTGCCCTGGCGCGACGAGGGCGGCCAGATCATCGGCACCTTTGGCGTGACCCGCGACGTCACCGCGGCGAAGCACCTCGAGGAACGGCTGCTCGCGGAGAGCGATCTCTTGCGCGCGACCATCGAGGAGGCCCGGAAAACGGCGGCCGAACTCGGGCGCTCCAATGCCGAACTGGAGCAGTTCGCCTATGTAGCCTCCCACGACCTGCAGGAGCCGCTCCGCGCGGTCGCCAGCTGCGTGCAGCTCCTCAAGAAGCGTTACGAGGGCAAACTCGATGACCGGGCCGAGGAATTCATCACGCACGCGGTCGAGGGCACCAAGCGGATGCAGGCGCTGATCACCGACCTGCTGGCCTATTCGCGCGTCGGCACGCATGCGCACGCGTTCGAGCTCGTGTCAGGCGAGGAAGTCCTGGAGGAGGCGCTAGCCAACCTGACCATGGCGGTCCAGGAAAGCGGCGCCATGGTGTCGCACGATCCGTTGCCGACCCTGCGGGCCGATGGCGCGCAACTCGCGCAGCTTTTCCAGAACCTGATCGGTAACGCCATCAAGTTTCGCACCGACCGACCGCCGGTGATTCGCATCGCCGTCCGGCCAGAAGCCGACGGCTGGCTGTTCAGCGTGACGGACAACGGCATCGGCATCGAACCGCAGTATTTCGAACGCGTGTTCCGGGTCTTCCAGCGCCTTCACACCCGCGCCCGCTATCCGGGCACGGGCATCGGCCTGGCCATCTGCAAGAAAATCGTGGAGCGACACGGCGGCCGCATCTGGATCGAATCCCGGCCCGAGCAGGGCTCGACCTTTTATTTTACCCTCCCGCAAACCCACCAGCCCCCGGCACCGCCATGAACCGAAACAAATCAATCACCATCCTGATGGCCGAAGACAACGCGACCGATGTGATGCTCACCAAGGAAGCGCTCGCGCACGCCAAGGTGCTCAACACGCTGCACGTCGTCGACGACGGCATGGAAGCCATGGACTTTCTCCATCGTCGCGGCAAACACGCCAAGGCGCCCCGCCCGGACCTGATCCTGCTCGACCTGAACATGCCCCGCAAGAACGGCCAGGAGGTGCTGGCGGAAATCAAGGACGATCCGAAGCTGAAGCAGATCCCGGTGGTCATCCTGACGACCTCGAAAGCCGAGGAGGACGTCGTGAAAGCCTATGGCCTTTACGCCAACTGTTACGTCATCAAACCGGTCGACTTCGACGTCTTCGCGGAGGTCGTGCGCTCGATCCAGCAGTTCTGGTTCAACGTGGTCACCCTCCCTCCCGCGTGAACGGCGGCCACGGTCACCTCGCGCCACTGGAACGAACGACCTTCTGACCCACCTCCGAGCCGATGGACGACCCCACAATCCAGGTCCTGCTGGTGGAAGACAGTCCGACCGACGCGCTGCTCGTCCGTGAGGAGTTGGAGCAGGCGCGCGGCGTCGGCTTTGCCGTCGTCCACGTCGAGCAGCTGCGGAACGCCCTGGAACAGCTGAAGGCGGCGCATTTTGACGTGGTGCTGCTCGACCTCGGCCTGCCCGACAGCGACGGCTTGGCGACGTTCGCGGAGCTGGACCGCGCCAAGTCCGGCGTGCCCGTAATCATCCTGTCCGGCCGCGACGACGAGCAGATGGCGGTCGTCGCCGTGCAAGCCGGCGCGCAGGACTACCTCGTGAAACGCTCGGGCGACGAAACGGGACTGGTGCGCGCCATTCGCTACGCCATCGAGCGCTGGCGGGCCAAGGAGACGATCTCGGCGCACGCCCACCAGCAGCAGATGGTATCCACGCTCGGCCAGCACGCGCTGGCCGGCGCAGACATCAACGCGCTGTTTGATGAAACGGTGGCGCAGCTGGCGCAGACGCTCGGAACGGAGTTCTGCTCGGTGCTCGAGCTGCTGTCAGACGGCGACCAATTTCATCTGCGCGCGGCGGTCGGCTGGCCGGACGGACTGGCCGCCGCCGCCATTGTCAGCGCGAGTCCGGTCACGCAGGCCGGCTTCACGTGCTTGAGCGGCGGACCGGTGATCGTCGAGGATTTGGACGCGGAAACCCGGTTTCGGGGCTCAACCCTGCTGATCGACCACGGGATCGTCAGCGGCATGACCGTGGTCATCCGGGGCCGGCACAAGCCCTGGGGTGTGCTCGGGGCCCACACCCGGCGGCGGCGCGCCTTCACCCCCCACGAGGTCACCTTTCTCCAGACGATCGCCCACGT
This sequence comes from uncultured Oleiharenicola sp., assembly GCA_964652485.1. Taxonomy (GTDB): domain Bacteria; phylum Verrucomicrobiota; class Verrucomicrobiia; order Opitutales; family Opitutaceae; genus Lacunisphaera. Next base: position 55,713 of record CAZZDB010000003.1, on the reverse strand, counting down.
CCTCGGCGAGGCGATCGAGCGGAAGGTCGCCGAGGCCGCGCTTCACGAAAGCGACGCGCGCTTCCACCAAGTGGTGGAAAACATCCCCGAAGCGCTGTGGATCTACGAACCGGAATCGAGGCGGGTCGTTTACGTGAGCCCGCGCTATGCCGAGATCTGGGGACAGACCGCGGCCGGTTTGCAGGAATCGCCTGAAGCGTGGCTGGAAAGCATCCATCCGGACGACTGGGAGCGCGTCAAGGATGCGACGACGCGCGAACGCGGCACCGGCGAGGGCGAGAGCTACCGCATCGTCCGGTCCGACGGGGCGGTGCGCTGGATCCGGCACCGGACGTTTGCGGCGCGTGACGCGTCGGGCAATGTCCGGCGGCTGGTCGCCGTCGCCGAGGACACGACCGAACAGAAGAAAATGGAGGAGCAATTCCTGCGTTCCCAGCGGGTGGAAGCCATTGGCACGCTCGCCGGCGGAGTCGCACATGACCTGAACAACCTTCTTGCGCCGGTCCTGATGACGGCGGAGCTCCTCTCGGCCCGCGCACCGGCCGGCCGGGACCGCGAACTGCTGGCGATGATGGCGAAGGGCGCGCAACGCGCGGCCGACACGGTCAGGCAATTGCTGCTTTTCAGCCGCGGGGCGGAGGGCCAGCGCGGACTGGTTCAAGCACGGCACCTGCTCAAGGAGATGGCCGGTATCATGCGGGAGACCTTTCCCCGGGAGCTCACGATCGCCGAGGCCCCGGCGCCCGACCTCTGGCCGGTGATTGCCGACGCCACGCAACTGCACCAGGTGCTCATGAATCTCTGCGTCAACGCCCGGGATGCGATGCCGACGGGCGGCACCCTGACGATCGGCGCCACCAATGCGCAGCTTGGCCCGGACGACCTGCTCCTCCACGCCGACGCGCGCGCGTGCCGCTACACGGTGCTGACGGTGTCGGACACCGGACAGGGCATTGCGCCGGAGATCATCAACCGCATTTTCGATCCCTTCTTCACGACCAAGGGCGTGGGCCGGGGCAGCGGGCTCGGCCTGTCGACCGTGGTCGGGATCATGCGCAGCCACGGTGGATTCGTCACGGTGCAGAGCGAAGTGGGCCGCGGCAGTACTTTCAAGGCTTACCTGCCCGCCGCCGGTGAGTCTGCGTTCTCGGCGCTGGTACAGGCCCCGCCCCCGGCCCCATTGGGTCGCGGCGAGCTGGTCCTGGTGGTCGACGACGAACAGGGCATTCGCGAGGCCATGCGGGAAATCCTGGAAATGCACCAATACCGGGTGTTGACCGCCGCCGATGGACGGGAAGCCCTGAACGTCTACATCACCGAGCGGGAACACGTCCGCCTCGTGATCACCGACGTGATGATGCCGGTCATGAACGGCACGGCCTTGGTGCGCGCCTTGCGGTCGCTCGCGCCGGATCTTAAGGTGATCGCCTCCAGCGGACTCGACAACGACGACAGACGTACGGAACTGGCCTCGCTGGGTGTGGCGGAAATGCTGATGAAGCCCTTCAAACCGGCCCAACTGCTCGAGGTCGTGCGCCGGCAGCTGATGAAGGGACGGTCCGCGGTCCCGTGGAAGAAGGGATAGACCGGTTTCAAAGAGACGTGCGGCCGGGTTCCCCGGACGGCAAGCGCCAGCCCGTGGTGACTCTCCGCCACCCGGCGGCACTCCAAGCTACGACTTTCTTTGTGTCTCTCGAGCCCGGCCGCGGGCCGAACGACCGACCTGTCATTCGAGCACCAAGCTCTGGCCGGTCATTTCGGCGGGCTTGGGTAGGCCCATCAGGTGGAGAACGGTCGGGGCGATGTCGGCCAGACGGCCGCCGGTCCGCATCTTCGTCCGGCCCGCCACCAGACCGTCGCCGACGGCGAAAACCTCGACGAGATTGAGGGTATGCGAGGTGTGCGGGCCGTTGTTGACTGGGTCCCACATCTGCTCGCAATTGCCATGATCCGCAAGAATCACCGCCTTGCCATGCTGGGTGGCCAGCGCCGCCAGCAGTTCCCCCACCCCGCGATCAGTCGCCTCGACGGCCTTGATGGCCGCCGGCAGGGAGCCGGTGTGACCAACCATGTCGGGATTGGCATAATTGACGACCAGCAGGCCGTATTTGCCGGAAAGGATGGCGTCCTTCGCGGCCTTCGTCACCTCGGCGGCGGACATCTCGGGCTGCATGTCGTATGTCGGCACCTTCGGGCTCGGCGGGCAGGCCCGGTCCTCGCCGGGAAACGGCTCGGCGCGGTAATTGTTGAAAAAGAAGGTCACGTGCGGGTTCTTTTCCGTCTCGGCGCAGCGGAACTGCGCGAGGCCGGCCTTGCTCACGACCTCGCCGAGGATGTTGTTCAACTTCTCCGGCTTGCCGGATACCACATGCACCGGCAGTCCCGCCTCGTACTCGGTCATCGTGGCGTAGTAGAGATCGAGCTTTGGACCGCGGTCGAAGCCCTTGAAGCCGTCGATGACGAACGCCTTGGTGATTTCACGCGGGCGGTCGCCGCGGTAGTTGTAGAAGAGCACGGCGTCGCCGTTGCCGATCACGGCCACGGGCCTGCCGTCCGGACCCACGATCGATGTCGCCGGCACGAACTCGTCGCCATTCTGCGTCGGACTGAGGGGATGGGCGTAGTAGTTCGAAACGCCCGCCTCGGCGCTCCGGGCCGTGGCGGTAGCCTTGCGGCCCGTGAGCATGTCGTAAGCCTGCTGGACGCGCTCCCAACGGTTGTCCCGGTCCATTGCCCAGAAGCGGCCGCAGACCGAGGCAATCCGGCCCACGCCGATCTTTTTGCACTCGGCCTCGACTTGCTGCACATAGCCAAGCCCGCTATGCGGCGGCGTGTCGCGTCCATCCGTGAATGCATGAATGAAAACGTCCGTCAGTCCCTCCTCTTTCGCCTGGCGCAGGATGCCATAGAGGTGCTCCAGCATGCCGTGAACGCCGGCGTCGGACACGATGCCCATGAGGTGCAGCTTCGATTTCCGCGCCTTAACCCGGTCCACGATGGCCCGCCAGACCGGATTCGCCGGAAGCTTCTTTTCGAGAAAGAGCTTGTTCAGGCGCACGAGCTCCTGGTCGACGATGCGACCCGCGCCAATGTTTTCGTGGCCGACCTCGCTGTTGCCCATGACCCCGTCGGGCAGACCGACGTCGAGGCCGCTGGCGGCGACGAGCGTATACGGATATTTGGCGTGCAACAGGTCGTCGCACGGCTTGGCCGCCAGCTGGACGGCGTTGTACTTGTCCTGGCTGGGATCGGGATTCTTGCCCCAACCATCACGAATGACGAGGAGCACGGGAGGTCTGGTTGAATTCATGGGAAAATGTGCCGATAAGGCAGGAGCATTGAACGCGCTGCACCGGCGCAAATCCAGACCAAATCTCACTTCCGCCATCGGACGGCATCAAAACTGCAGAAAGGACTCTGCCATGACCCTCATCATCCGGGACCAACTCGTTTGCCCCCCGACGTGGTTTGCCTCGTACCGGGACTTAACGCTTTACTGCCATATTCTGCTGAAACTGGACATCGTCATCGAGTCGGAGGCGGCGGACCTATATTACCGCTGGATCAAGCCCAAGGGCGGCATGGATTTCATCGAGGATTTCGTCCGGCCCGGCAGCGAGTCCGGCACCCGCCTCGACCTGGAGCGCGCGACACCCCGCACCATCGTGACGGACCGGATCGCACCGGAAAATGTCCACCGGCTGATCGCCGGCATCCGCGCCCTCGCAGCCTGAATCCCGCGCTCACCCGGCCAGGGCCTCGCGGATGGCGCGGAAGATGTCCTCGAGCTGGTAGGGCTTGGCCATGACGCCGCAGAAACCGTGAGCGCGGTAGTTCGCCAGCACCGGATCACTGGAGTAGCCGCTCGAGACGATCGCCCGCACCTGCGGATCAAGCTCGCGCAGCTGCTTGATGGCCTCGCGGCCACCAAACCCGCCGGGCACGGTGAGATCCATGATGACGAGGGCGTAGGGTTCGCCCCGGGCAAGGGCCGCGCGATATTTCTCCACCGTTTCCCGGCCTTCCACGGCACAGTCCACTTCGAAACCGAACTGCCGCAGCATGCGCCCCGCCATCTTGCGGATGACCTCCTCGTCGTCCATGAACAGCACGCGACCGGAGAACCGGGCGGGAGCGACCGGCACCGGCACCGCGGCTTCGATCGGAGCGCGCTGTAACGCCGGCAGCCAGATGCGGAAGGTCGTTCCGTGGCCGAGTTGTGATTCCACGTCGACGAAGCCCCGGTGCTTCTTGACGATCGAATAAACGGCCGCCAGTCCGAGTCCGCTGCCGTGTTGCTTCGTCGTGAAATAGGGGTCGAAAATACGAGTCAGGTTATCCGCCGCGATGCCCTCGCCGTTGTCGGCGATCGTAAGTTGCACGTAGTCCCCCGGTTCCAGTCCGGGGTGGCTGACTCCGGCGATCACCTCATTCCGGGCCGCCAGTCGCAACATGCCGCCATCAGGCATCGCCTGAACGGCATTGATCACCAGGTTCTGGATGACCCGTCCGATCTGGCCCTTGTCGGCATCCGCCGCCCACAGGTCTGCCGGAATGTCGAAAATCGCCTTCACGCTGGAACCGTGCAGGGCAAACGTGACGGTTTCGCGCAAGAGTCCTTCCAGATGAACCGACACGCGCACGGGATCCCCGCCCTTTGCGAAGGTCAGCAGCTGCTGCGTGAGATCCCGGGCCCGTAACGTCGCCTTCTCCGCCTCGCGCAACCGCTCGGCGGCCTCCACGTTCGATCCGATATCGAGCATGGCCAGGGTGAGGTTGCCCATCACCCCCGTCAGGATGTTGTTGAAGTCATGGGCGATGCCCCCGGCGAGGATGCCCACGGACTCCAACCGGGTGGACCGGACCATTTGCTGCTCCAGGCGCTCCTGTTCGGTGACATCACGAAAAACGAGGACCATGCCAGTCACGGTGCTGTCCGGCGAATGGATGGGCGCGCAGCAGCCCTCGACGAGGCAACGCCGTCCGTCGGGGGTGACCAGCCGGGTCTGCGGCGGCAGATTGGCCACGACATCCCCCCGGGCGACGCGCGTCACCGGCACATCGACCGGCGCGCCCGTGTGATTGCTTTCGAACCGGCAGATCTCCGCCACGGACCGGCCGACGGCGGACTCAGCATTCCATTGCGTCAAGGTGGCGGCGGCGGAATTGAAGAACAGGACCCGGCCGTCGACATCCGTCGTGATCACGGCTTCGGCCATGGCGCGCAACGTTACCGCCAGCCGTTCCTTTTCGATCGCGAGGTCGGCCTCCGCACCTCGCTGGGCGGTGATATCGGTTGCCACCCCCACCAACGAAAACCGGTTCTCGCCCAGCCGGTTGATCGTCACGGTCTCCTGAATCCAGATGATCTCCCCGTCCTCCTTGACGATGTGGAAGACCTGCTCGTATCCCGGCCGGCCCTCGACCAGCGCATTGCGGCAGCGCTGATTCATCTCCGCAAATTCGGGAATCTGAAACCGCAACCACAACCCGGCGGTCGAGCCTGGCTTAGGCGGTCCATACAGTTTGTGGCAAAGCCTCGAATCCTGAATGTCGTAGTCCCATTTCCAGCCGTCGGCCGTCAGCTCGGTGGTCGATTCCCACAGGATACAGTCCGCCCGGGTCAGCAATTTGCGCAGGCGCCCCTCGCTGTTTCGCCAGGCTTCCTCGGCCTGTCGCTGGCCCGTGATATCCGTTGCCACGCCCACCAAGGAAAAGCTCGACTCGCCGAGCGCCTTGATCGAAACGCTTTCCTTGATCCAGGTGACGCCACCATCCGGTTTGACGATATGAAAGACCTGTTCGTAGCCCGGTCGACCCTCTCGCATCACCTGGCGGCAAAGCTCGTTCATCGCCTCGCGTTCCGGTATGTCGAAAGTGCGCCACAGGCCGTCCTCCGGTCGCGGCTGCGGTCGGCCGAATAGTTGCTGGCAGAGCCCCGAGGGCTGGACGTGAAAATCCCACTTCCAGTTGTGGGACGTCAGCTCGGCCGTGGCCTCCCAAAGCAGGCAATCCGCCCGGAACAGCAGTTCGCGCAGGTGCTCCTCACTCTTGTGCCGGGCCTCCTCCGCCCGCCGCTGCGCGGTGATGTCGATGACCACTCCCTCGATTTTCCAGTGCTCGCGGCCCAGCGGCGTGATCGAGGCCTTTTCGTGCATCCACCGCACTTCCTTCCCGAGGATCACCCGAAACTCCTGCTCATATCCGGGCAGGCCTCGGCTCATGGCATCGCGGCTGCAGGCCTCAATCTCGGCATACTCAGGCACGTTGAGCTTGCCCCACGGCATGATGGGCGGGTCGGTCGGATCCTCGCCAACAATCCGGCGGTAAAGCTCGGATTTTGGCACGAACCACTCCCAGTGATACACGCCGGCTGCATCCCGGGTGACGTTGGCCTGCCAGAGCATGCAATCCGCCCTGGTCATAAGCTGGTCCAAGCGGCGCTCGTGCGCGCCCGTAGCCGCGCGTCCCCGGACTATTGTTGGGACCCGTCGCGACACCAACCAAGTCAGGCCGCCGGCGACCAACCCGGTGAGCACCAGCCAGCCCCAGGGTCCACTGGGGACCTCGCCACCCGCCACGGCCGCACGGGCAGAGTTGGCGCTCATCAGTGCGACCAGCACCAGCCAGCCGCGCCGGATCGCCCGGCTGCCGGCCGGGCAATCGGGCGACAGAAAGGAGACGCAGACGGACCAGCGGCCGGCTCGCGACTGTGATTTGGAGGTAATTGGGAGAATCTTTGCCTAATGATCGGTCGGCGCAGCGGCTGCTTGAGCCGGTCTTTGACCGATGAGGTATACGGCCTGAAATTTCGGATAGAAAATATGTCAACGGGTGCGAAGTGACAAGACTTTGTGCCGTCTGCCCGGGCCTGGTTGATGGTCAGGCGGTTGGCGTTCGAACCCGGTTTGACATCGCCCTCAATCCCGGAAACCTCTAGCGCAAATGTCCCGCCACGCCGTCCTGCTGCTCAACCTCGGTTCGCCCGACTCAACCTCCGTCCCCGATGTGCGGCGCTACTTGCGCGAGTTTCTGGGTGACGAGCGCGTGATCGACCGGCCGGGCAACCGCTTCCTGCGCTGGCTGCTGGTCAACGGCATCATCACGACCTTCCGCGCCCCCAAGTCGGCCCACGCCTACCAAAGCATCTGGACACCCGAGGGCTCGCCGCTGATCGTCACCAGCAAACGCACTCAGGCCGCTTTGCAGAAGCGCACCGACCTGCCCATCGCCCTGGCCATGAACTACGGCAATCCGTCCATCCCGGACGTGCTGCACCAGCTTCGCGCCCAAGGCATCGACCGTCTCCTGCTTTTCCCGCAATATCCGCATTATGCGATGTCAAGCTGGGAAACCGTCGTGGTGAAGGTCCAGCGCGAGTCCGCGAAGATCGCGCCGGACATGAGGATCGAGTGCGTGCTGCCCTACTATGGCGACGCCGACTACATTGCGGCTCTGGTCGAGAGCGCCCGCCCCTACCTGGCCCGGCCCCACGACCACCTGCTCTTCAGCTACCATGGCATTCCCGTGCGCCACCTGACGAAGGCCGACACCTCACAGGCGCACTGCCAGGTCGTGGCCGATTGCTGCAACACCTGCTCGCCGGTCCACAGCACCTGCTACAAGGCGCAGATCACGCGCACGACGCACCTGTTCGCGCAAAAAGCCGGCCTCGATCCAGCCAAGTGGTCCATTTCATTCCAATCACGGCTGGTCGGCGAACCATGGCTTGCGCCCTTCACCGACCACCTGTTCGCGGAACTGCCCAAGCAGGGCAAGAAACGCCTGCTGGTCATCACGCCGGCCTTCGTCACCGACTGCCTTGAGACACTCGAGGAAATCCGAGTGGAAGGAGCCGAGGACTTCAAGGCGGCGGGCGGCGAGTCGTTCACGCACATTCCCTGCCTCAACGATCAGCCGTGCTGGATCGACTTCTTGCTGAAACGCATCGCCCAATGGCCGCAGATCGGACCCGGATGTTGAACTCCGGTGCGACTGGACGCTTTCCCTCAAGCGCTCGTAAAAGCTACTTGGAGACCCTAGTAACCTGACAATTAATCGTAAATCCTGCTCGCCGGTAGCCATTCCTTTTTGCAAATATTCGACAGGGAAATGAGCACGCCTACGACCCATCACACCGTCAGGAGCCTGACCCCAGGACCGGGGGTCGTGCTGGTGCTCGATACCGATGGCCGTATCCAAGTGGCGAGTGCGGCGGCGAGCTCGTTGTGGCAGGCTTCCGCCTCAGAGCTGGTCAACGATTTCTTCCCAAACCTGTTCTCGTTCGACGTCGTGTCCCGCGAGCCGGGCTGGATCCAATCGCAATGGGAAGTGCTGCTCTCCGCCGCCCAGGACCAGGTGATCGCCCTCAAGCTCCAACCCAAGGGAGCCACCGCACTCGACGCGCTGGTCCGCATTGAGAAGGCCGGCGATGATCCCGTCCGCTACCTGGCGTTCGTCACCCTGCCGGCGCCCGCCGCGGCGGTTCCCCACCGCTCCCCCACTGCCCCGCCTTTCGCCGCCTCCGACAATTTCCTGACCCAGCTCAACGAGCGCAGCCCGCTTGGGTTTTTTGACCTGAACTTCGTCAAGAACGAGGTCTACTACTCGCCCGCGTGGAAACGCATGCTCGGTTATTCCGATGCCGCCCTGCCCAACACCTACGAGAGCTGGCTCGCGCTCATCCATCCCGACGACTCGGCGGCTGCGCCCGACCGGCAGGGCCGCGGCGGAACAACGGGGATCCGGCAGTTCTCGCTCGAATTCCGCCTCAGGCATGCGCAAGGCCACTACGTCTGGGTACAAAGCGTCGGCCAACAGCATTTCGGACCCAACGGCGCGCTGCAGCGGGTCATTGGCGCGCACCTCGATGTCTCCGACCGCAAGGAATTCGAGGAAGCCAGCCTCCGCGCGGAGGAGCGCCTCCTCCAGCTTGCGGACCGCGGCCGCGTCGGCGTCTTCGACCTCGATTTCTCCAACGGCCTCTGCTGGCTCTCCCCGGGCTTCAAATCGCTGCTGGGGTACAGCGAGAGCGATCTGCCGGATACGCTCGAGTCCTTCCTCCGCACGCTGCCGATGGACGAAACCGTGGGCGGCATGCAGTCCTACTTCCTTGCCCAGCACCCCAGCCAGGTCGCCTACTTCGACACGCTCCGGCTGTGCCATCGCGAGGGTCGCGAGGTGACGGTGCACGCCGGGATCGTCCGCCAGATTTCCCGCCGCAAGGAACTGAACCGCGTCCTCGGGTTCGCGGTGCCGCTGCCGGAGGGACTCGCCGCGACGGCCGACACACCCGCCGCCGGACAGGCGCTGCCCGCGGGGCAACTCGCCGCCCTGCTGGCCGAGATCCATGAAGCCGTCCTGGTCGCCGATGCCAATGGGCGCGTCCTCCTCCTCAACGCCAAGGCCGAGCAGCTCCTCGGATGCACCGTGGAACAGTGCTTCAACCAGAGCGCTTCCGAGATTTTCCATCTCGTGCACCGCCTGAGCGGCCAGCCGGGCGAGAACCCCATCGACAAGGCGCTCACCACCGGCGATTCGACGCCGCTGAATGCGGAATTCGCCCTCGCCACCGGTGCGGCCCAGCCCGTGCCTGTCGCCTACAGCGCCCGCGTCATGGTCGACGGCGCGGGCAAGCCCACCGGCGTCGTGGTCGCCTTCCGCAACCCCGACGAAATGAGCCTCACGCCGGAGGAACTCGTCCGTTCCAACCGCTTCGAGTCCCTCGGCCAGCTCGCCGGCGGCATCGCGCACGATTTCAACAACCTTCTCACCACGATTCTCGGCGGCGTATCGATGGCGAAGGACGCGCGCGATTTCTCCGGCCTTGAGAACAGCGAGCGCGCGTGCCTCGCCGCGAAGGGCCTCAGCAAGCAACTCCTCACCTTTGCTAAGGGCGGTACGGCCGTTCGCCAGGTCGCCAAGCCGGTGGACGTCCTCAATGACGCCGTGCGCCTCGCCGCCGCCGGCTCGACCGTGAAGATCGAGCTCACGGTCGCGCCCGACACCAGCACCATCCTCGTCGACCGCGCCCAGATCCTGCAGGTTTTCCAAAACCTCGTCATCAACTCCATCCAGGCCATGGCCACCGGCCAGGGGAACATCTGGATCACCGCTGCCAACGTCGCCCTCGCCGAAAGCGCCGTCGCCCCGCTTCCCGCCGGGACCTACGTTTCCGTCGAGGTGCGAGACAACGGCAGCGGCATCAAGCCCGAGCACCTCGAAAAGGTCTTCGCGCCGTTTTTCACGACGAAGAAGACCGGTACGGGCCTCGGCCTGGCCACCGTGCTCTCCATTGTCAAGCGCCACGGCGGTCAGATGGCCATCGCCTCCGAGGTCGGCGTCGGCTCCGCATTCACCGTCTATCTCCCGCAGGCCGACAAGCCCGAGGAAATCGAGGCCCGCCGCTCGCCCAGCCTCCGCTTCGCCGCCAGCACCGGGCGCATCCTCTTCATGGACGATGACGAGAACATCTGCACCCTCACGCGCGGCATGCTGGAGAGCCTGGAGTACAAGTGCGACATCGCGCGGAATGGCGAGGAGGCCGTCCAGTTCTACAAGCGCTACCTCAATATCGGCCGGCCCTACGACGTCGTCATCATGGATCTCACGATCATCGGCGGCATGGGCGGCGAGCAAACGTTCAAGGTCCTGCGCGAGCTGAATCCCAACGTGTGCGCTATCATCGCGAGCGGCTACGACAATGACGAAATGGCCCGCCAGTTTCTCGACATGGGGTTCTGCGGCTACCTCACCAAACCCTACCGCGTCGGCGAGCTCGGCAAGATCATCCGCACCGTCCTCGGCAAGTAATCGCGGCGTCAGCCCGCGGGCGTCAGCCGGCGCTCTTCCAGCCGGTCCAGCAACCGCAACAGTCCGTCCAGAATCGTCAGCGGATGCGGCGGGCAGCCGGGGATGAACAGATCAACCGGCACCACCGATGCCGCGCCGCCCAGTTGCTCGGGGTTGCCGACAAACGGCCCGCCCGTGATCGCGCAGGCTCCGACCGCGATGACAATCTTCGGCGCCGGCACCGCCGCCCACGTCTTTTGCAGGGCCAGCTCCATGTTACTTGTCACCGGGCCGGTGATGAGCAGCCCGTCGGCGTGCCGCGGCGACGCCACGAACTGGATGCCAAAGCGGCTGAGATCCCAGCCGATGGTGCCCAGCACATTGACGTCCGCCTCGCAGGCATTGCAGCCGCCCGCGCTCACCTGCCGCAGGCGCAGGGAACGGCCGAAGAGCTTGCGCAGCTTCTCCTCAAACGCGGTCGCGAGGCGGAGTTGCTCCTGACCGGGTCCGCCGAGCACCAGGTCCTCGCGTCTCCGCACCGCCATCCGGTGGTCGCCGGTCTGGGTGATCGCCTTCGTCGGGCAGGCTGCCACGCATTCTGCGCAGAAAAGGCAACGACCAAGGTCGAGGGCGACCGCTTGATCCTTGGGCCGGACAATGGCCTCCGTCGGGCAAACCGGCACGCACGCGTTGCAGTGGTCGGCACACTTGCCCGCATCGACCCGGAGCGCCCCGCCATGCCGGGCAGGCAGCGCGGGCGCCGGTCCTTGCGGATAGGCCATCGTCTCGCAGCCACGCTGCAGGCGATGGGTGATGGTATCGAGGAGGAACATGGCGAGCGTGGAACCTACAGGTCAGAGCCGCAGTAGGAGAGATTGAAGCTTTTGTTGCAGAGCGGAAAATCCGAGATGGCCTGCCCGCGAAGGGCCAGCGCGAGGCCGGCCCAATTGTGGAAGGAGGGATCGATGATCTTGTAGCGACGGAAGCGCCCGGTCGCATCGGTCAGCGCGGCGTGGCACACCTCGCCACGCCAGCCCTCGACCAAGGCCACCGCGAGCGAGCCGGCGGCCAGGGAGGCCATGTTCCCGCGCATCGCCCCCTCCGGCGGTGCGGCCAGTTGCTCGGCGATGAACCGGCCCGAACGTTGCGCTTCCAGCCAGCGCACCCGGGCCCGGGCGAACACGTCGCCACCCGGCCAGACCGCCACAGGCATCTGTGCGAAACGATGCCAGCCCGCCGCATGGTCGTAGCGCACATCGCGTACCAGTCCGCTGGCGCGCGCGGCGGGACCGACGAGCCCGAGCTCCGCCGCCTGCTCGCCGGACAACGCGCCGGTGCCCTCAAACCTCGCGCGAACCGAGGCCGCGTCCCACAGCCAGGCCGAGGCTTCCTCGATCTCCCCCATCGCCACCTTGAGTCGCGCACCCAATTCCAATGCCTGCGCCGCCGGCAGGTCGTGACGGCAACCGCCGGGGCGGACCAAACCGCGACCAAAGCGATTGCCGCACAACAGGGCGGTCAGGTTGAGAAAATCGCCGCGGATCTTTCCGCAGGCGGATGCCGTCGGCAGGAAGGCGACGTCATTGGCCAGTGCGCCCAGATCGCCGGCGTGATTGGCGAGCCGCTCCAGTTCGAGGGCGATGGCGCGCAGCCATTGCGCCGGCAGCGGGGCTTCCACGCCGGCCAATGCCTCCAGCACGAGCGCATGCGCCGTCGCGTGGGCGATGGTCGAGTCGCCCGCCACCGTTTCCATCTGGCTGATGGTCGCCCGGTGCGGCCCACCGCGCAGCGCCTCCTCCACCCCGCGATGCTGGTAGCCCAGCGCGATCTCAAGGTGCAGCACCTCCTCCCCTGCGCACTGGAAACGAAAATGCCCGGGCTCGATGATGCCCGCGTGCACCGGGCCGACCGCCACCTCGTGCACTTCGGGGCCTTCCACCCGAAAAAACTCCCCGGTGGCCGGGCTGCCGTCCCGGCCGCGCCGTACCGGCTTCAACCACGGATGCCCCTGCGGCACCAGCCCGTGCTGCTCCCACACTTCCCGCTCGAACAGGTGCGCCTGGGCGTGCCGCGGCGTCAGGGCCGGGTAGCAATCGGGCACAGGAAATGGCATGCTCTCCTGGGCTTCGACCATCATGCTGCGCCCGACCGCGAGAGTGTTGTCCATGTCGAAGGCCACTACCGCCACCAGCCTCGTCCCCCCCCCTTCGGGCACGCCGAACCACGCACACAGCCGTCCGCCGCGATCAAGCTCGGCCGAGGCCGCGTCAATGAACTCCGCCACCGGCCACTCAGGAATATCCGTCCACCGGAGGCTTGTGGCATTGCCCAGCAGAACGAATTGTTGCGGCGGGTTCATGGCACGGGAAAAAGGGCTTGCACCGCGGCGGTCCAGGCTTCGTGCAGCACCGGAGGCGTGGCGAGGCCGAGCCAGAGCGAAAGGCCGAGCAGCGCAAGCGGCGGCCAAAGCGTGCCGGCGGTTTCACCCAGCTTGGCGGCGGTCGCCCTCGCCGCCGGGTGTGGCCGGCCGTCTACGATGGCGAACACCAGCCGGGTCAGCCCGAAAAACGCCAGCAGCAGGCTGCCCAGAAACACCCCCGCCCCGAGGATGTGCCCAGTCGCGAACGCCGTGCGCACGATCCGCAGTTCGCTGAAGAACGGCCCGAATGGCGGGAGCGCCGTCACCGCGAAGATGCCCGTCACGAAGATCCGGGCTGACACTGGCGTGAGCAGGGCCATGCCCGCCACTTCGTCGGCCGTGCGCGCCCCGGCGGCCCGGCGGATGTTTCCGGCGCTGAGAAACAGCGCGCCCTTCGTCAGGTTGTTGGTCCAGACGTGAAACAGGGCCGCCCAGACGCCGGCCCCACCGAGGGCCGCACCCACGCACAGGATGCCCATGTGCTCGACGCTTGAGTAGGCCAGCATGCGTTTGAAATCCGGCGTGCCGAGGAGGAACAGCGCGCCCACCAACATGGAAAACAGCCCCAGCACCAGCAGCGTCAACTCGGTCACGCGTCCGGCACCGGCGGCATCCATCACCTGGCGCACCCGCAGCAAGGCCACAAAGGCCACGGTGGTCATGCCGCCCGCCAGCAGCGCCCCGACCATGCCAGGGGCCTCACCGTAGGCGTCGGGCTTCCACGTGTGCATCGGCGCGAGGCCCATCTTGGTGCCGTAACCGGTGAGCAGCAGCACCCACGCCGCCAGCACCCAGGGATGCGAGAGCCCCGCGCCCTGGGCCGCGAGAGCGGAAAAGGTGAGCTCCCCGCCGCCGCCGCCGAGAAGCGAGGCATAGCCGAGGCAGAATGATCCCAGCAGCGACAACGCGATTCCGGTGCCGCCGATGAGGAGATATTTCCACGTCGCCTCGAAGGCGCGGGCCGTGCCATTGAAATGCAGCAGCGGCACCGTGGAGAGTGTCGCCGCCTCCGCCGCCACCCAGAGCAGACCGAGGTGCTGTGCCTGCAGCGCCAGGCTCATCAGGCCGAGCAAGGTGAGAAAAATCGCGACAAACACCCGGTTGGAACGTTCGCTGCGCATGCGCAGGTAGGCCACGCCGTAGGCGGCGCAGACGAGGAACAACACCGACACGGCCGGCAGCACCGCCCGGGCCAGCGGGTCAAAGCCCAGCCACGCACCCGCCGCCAGCGGGGGCGGATTCAGCAGCATCGCCACGGCGAGGCAGGCATGCACCGCCCCGACCGCGGGCAGCAGCCACGGGCGCGTGCGCTCCGCGGGCCAGAGATACGCGACCGTCGCTCCCGCCAGAGGCACGATGATGAGCGCGAGTTCCTTCATTCGCGCAGCACGTTGAGTTTGCGGGTGTCGAGCGTGTCGAACTCCCGCTGAATGCGGTCCACGATGATGCCGATGACGAAGACCGCCACCGTGAGATCGAGCAGGATGCCCGTTTCCACGATCAGCGGCGTCGCCCGGATCAACAGCAGGCCGAACAGATAAATGCCGTTCTCCAGAATCAGGTAACCGCAGACCTGGGAAATCGCCTTGGCCCGGCCCATCAGCAGCAGAAACCCACTCACCACCGTGGCAAACGAACCCGACACGAGCAGCGAGCCGGCATGTTCCGGCCGCAATGGCAGCTGATCCGCCAGTGCCACCGCCCCGATCGTGGCCGCCGCACCGATCAGCAGCGAAGGAATGTAGCCGATCAAGGGCTCGACTTCCCGCTCGATGTTGGCGGCCCGCAGCGCACGGCGGAGCAGGCCGGGAATCACAAATCCCTTCACCGCGATCGTGCCGATGGCGACGGCGCTCACCAGCCAGCTGAACTCATTCTCAAGCAGCAGCGGCAGCACCCCCAGCACCATGCCCTGCATCGCCGCCGCCCGGATGATCGAGGGCAGCCGGCCGCTTGCCAGCGCCAGCAGGTTCAGCCCCATCGCCAGGCCCACAAGCAGATTCAGCGGCCCGTTCATCCATGGCCTCCCTTCCATGCCGCGAGCAGCGCAAAAAGACAGAGCAGGAACGCCGTTGTCAGGAGCATGGGCACGCGGCGAAAGGCAAAGCGGGCCAGCAGTGATTCCACCAACCCCACGGTGACCGTCACCACCAGCACGGCGACGGCCAGGACGGTGACGGACATGAGGGGTGTCAGTTCCCCGATGGGCAGCACGGCCTCGGCCAGCAGCACGGTGAAGACGAGGAGCTTCAGGGCCGCGCCGTGGAGGACCACGGCCAGCGGCGGACCGCTGTGGTCGAGCACCATGGCTTCGTGGATCATCGTCAATTCCAGGTGGGTGTTGGGGTCGTCGAACGGCACCCGGCAATTCTCTGCCAGCAGCACGGTGAAGAGCCCGGCTGCCAGCAGCGCTGCGCCCGCGCCCGCCGAAGGGGCCAGCATCAAGCCGAGCGACAGGCTCCCGCTTTGCACGCTCAGGGCCAGCAGCGCGGTGATGATGGCCACCTCGGAGAGGATTGCGTAACTGACTTCACGCGCCGCACCCATGCCTTCGAAGGCCGAGCCGGTGTCGAGCGCGGCGCACGCGAGGCAGAAGCGCGCCAGGGCGAGCAAATATACGAAAAGCAACGCGTCACCGCGGAACGACATCGCTCCATCGTGGCCCACCGGCAGCAGCAGTGCCGCGCCGGACAGCGCCACCCACGCCACCGCCGGGCCGGCCACGTGCCCGGGAGAAACCGCGGTGCTCAACACCACCCCCTTGCGCCAGAGCCGGGCGAGATCATAATAGAGTTGCAGCACCGGCGGTCCGCGCCGTCCGGCGACCCAGGCCTTGATCTTGTTGATGATGCCGGGCAGGAGCGGCGCGAGCAGCAGCCAAGCCGCGAGGTGCGGGATGATTTCAAGCGCGGCGATCATCGGGCTCCTCCGACCAGCATCAGCGTCGCGAGGCCGACGAGTCCCACCAGCAGGTAGAAGATGTAAGCCTGCACCCGTCCGTGTTGCAGACGGCGCACCGCCGTGGATACAGCCATCACGATGGCTCCCGCGGGCTCTACCACCTGTTCGAGCACCGTTTCCGGCGTGTGCTCCGCATGATCGGCGTGATGCGGGAACGGACCTGTGGGTGAATCCACTTGCCGCTGCGGTCGGAGAATCCACGCGAACCACCCGGTGATGATCCCGGCGAACGATCCGGCCGTGTATTGCATGCGCGGCGTCGGCGCCGCGTAGCCGCAGTCCCAGGTGACGGCGCGGCTCAATCCATTCTGCCGCACCCGTCGCCTCAGCAGCCCGGCGGCCGACAGTCCCAACGCGAGGAGCACGACGTGGCAGGCTCCCAAGGTGGCCAGCGGTGCGGGCACCGGGATGCCGGCCCACGCCGGATTCCACGCCACCACCGCCCGTGCAACCAACGGCCAGAAGAACGCCGGAGCGAGCCCGATCGCGACGCACAAGCCGCCGAGCGCGAGCATCGGCCCGCGCATGAGCGGACCGCCTTCGTGCGCCTGCGCCGCGGCCGATGTCCGCGGGAGACCGAGAAACACCACGCCGCACACCTTAACGAAACACGCCAGGGCCAGCGCGCCCGTCATGCCCAGCAGCATGGCTGCCGGCACCGCCGCCCAAGCCATGGCACCCCGCGCCACGGTGGCATCGAACAGGCCGAGAAAAACCAGCCACTCGCTCACGAACCCGTTCAAGGGTGGCAGGCCCGCGATCGCCGCGGCGCCAAGCACGAAGCAGCCCGCCGTCCAAGGCATCACCCGCCAGAGACCGCCGAGCCGGCTCATCTCACGGGTGCCCGTGGCGTGCAGCACCGATCCGGCCCCGAGGAACAGCAGCGCCTTGAACAGGCCGTGATTCCAGACATGCAGCAGTCCGCCGCCCAGCGCCAGGAGACCCCAGACCGGGTTGCCCTGCGCCGCCGCCACCAGCGCGAAGCCCAGTCCGATGAGAATGATGCCGATGTTCTCCACGCTATGGTAGGCGAGCAACCGCTTGAGATCGTGCTGGCCAAGCGCAAAGGCTACGCCGAGCACCGCACTCACCACGCCGAGGACGACCACCGTCCAGCCAGCCGCGACCGGCACCGGCAGCCAGCCGCTGAAACGCACCAGGCCATAGATGCCCATCTTGAGCGTGACACCCGACAGGATGGCGGAGACGTGGCTCGGCGCGCTGGCATGTGCCGAGGGCAGCCAGATGTGCAACGGAAACATGCCTGCCTTCAGGCCGAAGCCCGCCAACGCCAGCCAGAACAGCGGCGCCAGGTCCGCCCTGCCGCGCATGGGCCCGAGTTCCCAACCGCCGGTGCGGGCCGCCAGCAGCGCAAAGAATGCGAACAGGCAGAGGGTGCCGGCATGCGACGCGCCGAGATAGAGCCAGCCCGCCGCCCGCACCTCCTTTCTTTGCCGCTCCCGTGTGATCAGGAAATAGGCGCAAACCGTGTAGAGTTCCCACGCCAGGAGAAAATGCAGGCCGTTCACCGACAGGAGGACCAATCCCATGTTGCCGAGCAACCCGAGCCACCAAGCACGGCCGGAGGGCGCCGAGGCGGGATGGACCGAGTCGGGCCAATACTCGCACGCATAGACGCTGCAAACCCCGCCGACCACCGCCAGCAAGGCCAGGAACAATGCGCTGATCGCATCGAGCCGCAGGTGCACCGCCTCGCCTCCGACGAGAAAATCAGTCCGCCAATCCCACGGCTCGCCGCCCGCCAGCACCCAGCCGGCGGCAGCCAGCGCGGCCAGCGCCGCGGTCAAGGTCGCCGCGAGCCACCAGCGCGGCGATCTGCGCGCTGCGGCGAATCCCGCCAGCGTGGCGACCGTCGCGATCAGGATGAAGCCACCCGGTGTCATGAGGCTCCCTTCGCGGTGTCTGCGGACTCGACGGCGGCCAACGCCGAGCAGATCGCTTCGTCCGGGGTTTCTCCCCGCACGACCGCGTTCAATCCGCCCCGGGTCAAACCCGAGCTGAGCTGGGCCAGCAGTTCAAGATGGGCCCGGGGCGAGGGCGCGATGAAAAACAGCAGCCGGGTGACCGGCACGTCGTCGGGCGGTGGATCGGCGAGCGGCAGGGCATCGCGCAGGAACACCAGGGCCAGGATGCCGGAATCACGGCCGAGCGCCACCGGCGCCCGCAAGTGAGGGAGGGCCAATCCCCGGCCCACCGGAGCCCAGGTCACGCCACCCGCGGTGCGCAGTCGTTGGACGAGCAGGCCCCGCACGGCCGGCGTGGCACCGGGCAGCGCCGTCACAATGCGTTCGAGCACCCCGGCCAGCTCCGCGACCAGCACATCGCGCCAGATACCGCCCGCCCGCAACAGCGCCCCGAGACGGCCGGCCCCGGCGGAGCCGTGCATCGGGGCGAGAAAACCCGCCTTCGCCGCCATCCCGCGCTCCGCCGCCCAGGCGACCACTTGCCCGCGGTCAAACAGCAACCGGCCGCCATCCCTCATGCACGGCAATCCATCCTCGCGGATCCAGCCATCGACAGTGTGTTCGCCGACCCCGAACGACTCCGCGAGCTGGACCACGTTCAAATACATGGCCGGGGCGCGCTGTTTCGGGCCGGTGCTGGCCGGCGGGCGGCAGCCCTGCAACGGCCGGAGCGGCCGTTCCCAGGCTGGTTTCGCGGCGCTTTCATGGCTGTTTCTCCGATGGGGGGTTGAGCACCCGGTCGACCCGCTCGATCGCGGTGGAAAGTTCGCGCCGCGCCGTCTCCAATTGCTGCTTTTCCTTCAGCAGGGCATCGACGGGCGAAGGCGGGGCCGGGGGCAGTCCGAGAATCTCCCGGGCACGCGCCAGAGCCGCATCCACGTGGGGCGTGACATTCTCCCGGCCGATTTCCTCAAGGAACCCGGCCTTTTCCATCACGAACAGCGGCTGCGTATGTGGCCCGCTCAGGATCAGATGCTTCCCCTTGCGGTGGAGTTTTTCGTAAAGGTCCTCGAGTGCATTGAGGCCGGTGGCGTCGATCGCCACCACCTTGCGCATGCGCAAGATGAGCACCTCCGGTTCCTGCTTCTCGCGCAGCAGGGCGCTTTCCAGCTTGTCCGCCGCCCCGAAGAAAAACGCGCCGAACATGCGATAGATCATCACTCCCGCGGGAATATCCTTGCCCACGAGCGAATGGTGGGAGCCTTCGGTCTCGGTCGCCTCGTCGACCGCGGTGATCTGGCTGGTTTCGCTGACGCGCTTGATGAACAGGACCGCGGCCAGCACCATGCCGATCTCGACCGCCACCGTCAGGTCGATGATGACGGTGAGGCTGAAGGCGGTCAGGAAAACCAGCGCGTCGCTTTGCGGCCACTTGGCCAGGCGGGAGAAATTATGCCATTCCCCCATGTTCAACGCCACGTTGACCAGCACGGCGCTCAGTGTGGCCAGCGGGATGAACTTCGCGAGCGGGGCGGCGGCAAGGATGATGATCAGCAGGGTGAGCGCATGCACCATGCCGGCAACCGGGGTGCGCCCGCCGCATTTGACGTTCGTGGCTGTGCGCGCGATGGCACCAGTGGCCGCAATGCCGCCGAAGATCGGGGCGACAATGTTCGCGAGTCCCTGGGCCATCAGCTCCTGGTTGGAATCATGCCGGTCATCCACCATGCCGTCCGCCACTACCGCGCAGAGCAGCGACTCGATGGCGGCGAGCAGGGCGATGGTGGTCGCCGGCTGGATGAGATGCTGGATGATTGCCCAGGACAGGACCGGGAAGTGAGGTCGGGGCAGCCCTTGCGGGATGCCGCCGAATTTGGTGCCGATGGTCTCAATCGGAATCTGGAAGACGACCACCACCAGTGTGCCCAGCACCAGCGCCACGATGGAACCTGGCACCCGTCGCTGCCAGGACTTGGGCCAGAAAATGATGATGGCCAGCGAGGCCGCGGCGACCGCCAGTGTGGACCAGGAGACGGTGCCGGCGTGTTCGAGCAGCACTTTCATCTTTTCGATGAACTCGGAAGGAACCTTGTCCACCTGCAGGCCGAAGAAATCCTTGATCTGCGTGCTGAAGATCAGCACCGCGATGCCGGATGTGAATCCCATCGTCACCGGATAGGGAATGAACTTGATCATCGTGCCCAGACGGGCGGCCCCCATCAGGAACAGGATGATTCCGGCCATGATCGTGCAGATCGCCAGGTTCTCCGCGCCGTATTTGACGTAGATGCCGTAGAGGATGACGATAAACGCCCCTGTCGGTCCGCCAATGCTGACCTTGGTCCCTCCGAGGGAGGAGATGATGAAGCCGGCGATTACCGCGGTGAATATGCCCGCTTGCGGCGGGACCCCGGACGCAATCGCGAAGGCCATGGCCAGCGGGAGGGCCACGATGCCGACCGTGATTCCGGCGATAAGATCCGCAGTGAAATCCTTTCGCCCATATCCTCGAAGGGTGTCAAACAGTTTGGGTCTGAATGGTATGGCGAAATTCATTTAGGATGGTCCGACCCAGCCTGTCATGGCCGACCGGCACACTGGGGATCCGATCGTTGGAGTCCCGCATCGCGGGCGCAATTTGAATTCCCTTCACCGGGCTCGATGAAGTGGCGGCCATTTGCCTGCGATGACTGTTTTTGTCTGGGCGGCACCGCTTTGTGAAAGAACCGATACCCTGCATCAGCGGTTCGCATGAAATTCGTCCACCAAGTCCCCCTTAGGGAGTCTGGCGCCGGCTCAGTCGCGCCAGGTCAATGCATGGCACAAGGCAACGCCGGCCGCGTCCGCCTCGTCGAGCGCCAGCGTGCGGTCATGCCCCAGCATGGACATGACGGTGCGGGCCATCTGTTCCTTGCTGGCCATGCCCCGGCCGGTGACGGCCTGCTTCACGCGCAACGGTGCATACTCGAAAATCTCCTTCGCCTGCAGCGCGGCCGCCGAGATGGCCGCACCGCGCGCCGCCCCGAGGATCTGCGCCGTCTGGAAATTCTGCACGTAGATCGTCTGCTCCAGCGCGACATGGCGCGGAGCGAACTCCGTCACAAATCCTGCCACGGCCCGGTGGATTTCACCCAAGCAGTGCGCCATCGGGAGCCTGGCTCCGATCTTCACCGTCCGGCAGCTCAACAGCACGGGCTGGTGGCCGGGCGTGAACTCGATCAACGCCAGACCAGTGCCCCGCAAGCTCGGGTCGATGCCTAGGACGCGCCCCTGGAACGCCGGGCGCTGCAGCACCGGCGCGTCGGGCCACGGCGACTTGGCCGCGAGTTTCCCCTCGAGCTTCGCCTTCCACATCTGTCGGACGGATGATCGCGCCATAATCGGTGCCCATCGAATACACGGAACCCGCGGAAAGAAGAAGGGGAATGTTTGGCGGGCGCATCCTCGCTTCCAGCTTGTTATCCCCGGGCGGAGCAACTCAAAATCCGTCCCAGCCCACCTGCCATGAAAGCGTTCCGTCACGACCACAGCCGCGAGTCCGGGCAACGGACCCGCCCGCCCTTCCCGGCCAAGGGCCCGCATCTACGCTCCTGGCATGCCCGCGATTATTGGTGGTGGCTGCTTGACCTCTTTGAGGCGAGCCGGGCGGCCCGGGTGGCGCTCTACTTGACTGCGAGCGCGATGGTGCTCGGCGGCGCCACTTGGTATTGGGCGTATCCTTGGTGGAACAAGCGCAACTCCCTCCGTATCGCCCACGCCTGGCTCGCCAGCGGCCATCTGCGGTATGCGGCGGACGCCGCCCAACAGGCCGCGGTGGCCGATCCCTCCAACCCGGAACCGTGGCAGATCGCAGCCGACCTGGCCCAGCGGGGCGGTCAGATGGACCTGGCGTTGAACTACGCTCGGCGCGCAGCCGAACTCGCACCGGGCGACCCGGCGCTCGTCATTGCCTGGGCGGCGGCGGCTCTCCGCGCCGACGCGCAGTCCGAGGCGAGTCGGGCCCTCGATCAGCTGCCAGTCAACGAGCAGGCCGCCTCGCCCTTCGTCCAGCGGCTGCGAGGTGAACTCGCCCGGCGCCAGTTGCGGTTGACCGCCGCCAGGAATTTTTTCGAGGCCGCCCGGCGGCTGGAGGGTCCGGGAGCGATCAATGAGGTGCCACTCGGGCTAATTCTGCTCAACGCCACCGACCCGAAGGAAAGGCAGCGCGGACTCGCTTTGCTGACCAAGTGGACGGGCAACCGCGAGTGGGGCGCGACCGCCCTGCGCACTCTGCTGGAGGATGCCCTGACCCGGAACGATCCGGTCGCGCTGCGCCGGTGGGCCGAAGCTTTGCGCATTCATCCGGGTTGCACCGTTGGCGATATGCCCCGCTGCCTGCTGGCCTTGGCGAAGTCGGATGAGAAACATTACGTGGAAGTGCTGGCGGACCTGGAGAAGAACCACGCCGTCACCCCACAGGCCGCGGCCCAGCTGCTGAGCTGGCTTAACCAGATCGGCCGGGGTGCTGATGCCGTCCGCTGGATGGGAACCCTTCCCGCCGACGCCATGCAACGGCCGCCGCTTGCCGTCGCCGGGGCTGAGGCCTTGCGGCAGGCAGGCGACTGGCCCGCGTTATCGGCCTGGACCCAAGACAAGAACTGGGGCACGGAAGCCGATTTCCTGCGCTGGAGCTATGCCTTCCAAGCAGCGCAGATGCTCGGCGATGCCGCCCGGGCCGACGAGCTGTGGCGAACGCTCTACAACCATGCGGAGGTGAACAGCGTCCACGCGCTGTTTGCCGCCTCGCAGCTCTACAGCTGGGGCCGGCTACAGGAAGGAGAGGCCCTGTGGTGGCGGGCTGCGAATCAGGAGGGCCAGATCGCAATCGACGCGCTCGGTTCCTTGGCGCGGCATTATCAGGTGCGACGCGACGCCGAGGGCCAGTATCGGGTGTTCCGTCAGCTCCACCTCCTCAAGCCGGGAGACCGCTCGATCGGCAACAACTTTGCCTTTTTCGCCGCGCTGACCGGACGCGAGCAACGGCTGGCTGAAACCACGGCCCGCGCCAACCTTGAGCAGGAGCCGCAGAACACGGCCTTTGCTGCAACGCTGGCATTCACCCTCCTGCAGCAAGGACGGGCGGCGGAGGCCCTCCGGGTTCTCCGGCCTCGGGCGCCGGAGGCCCCCGGCTCGCCGGCCGTGGGGTTTGTTTACGGACTGACCCTGGCGGCCGACGGCCAT
This sequence comes from uncultured Oleiharenicola sp., assembly GCA_964652485.1. Classification (GTDB taxonomy): domain Bacteria; phylum Verrucomicrobiota; class Verrucomicrobiia; order Opitutales; family Opitutaceae; genus Lacunisphaera. The sequence continues at coordinate 32,397 of CAZZDB010000003.1, read as the reverse complement.
CCGGCCGAGGCGCGGCGATTGCTGCAGGGGCTCGCCCCGGAGTCTCTCACAATCCGCGAGGTGGAGTTGATCACCGCCGCACTAGGCAACTGACCCGGTGGCGTCTCGCCGGCGGAAGCGGCGCCAGCCAAACAGCCCGAGGGCGACGACGACCGGCAGCCACGTGCCGACCTCTGGAATGACGCGACCGTCGATCGTGATGCCCGATCCGACCTGGTAGACGAGCAGACCGCTGGGGTTGAGCGCCGTGGAACCGTTCGTGCCCGTCTGGCTGTTGGTGTTGGCCACGACCACGTAGACGTAATTCGTGCCGATCTTGAAGGTCGAGTTGTTGGTGCCCCCACCCGCCGTGCTATTGCCCAGGGCGAAGGAGCTCGTGTTGTTCCAAGCAGACGTCCCGCTGGCCGAGGCGGCCGTCCCTCCCGCGCTGATCACACCACTTGCGTTGACCGTGGGTGAGGAGGCGGGATTGACGTAGACCGTGTAGGCATCGTCCGCCGCGATGGTCATCGAAATCTGAATGTTGTTGGTCACCGTGCCCCCGCCCGTGCCGGTGATGGTGAACGCCAGCCGGTAAACATAGTAGGCGCTGTTGGTGCCGCTCGTGCCATTACCGGGCAGGTAGTCACCACCCACATTGGTGGTTCCGCCCGTGGCTGCCGTGCTAGCTCCGGGGGCCGTGATCCACTGCGCGGTACTCGTGTTGGCCACATAAGCCGCATCGATGTAGCTGCTGCTCAAAACATAGGCGGTTCCCGTGTAGGTGCTGGTTCCCGTGTAAGTCGCACCGTTCACCAAGGCATAGGTTACAGCCCAATGTGAATCCTGCGCACCACCCGAGGCCAGGGTGCCACTGGAATTCAGGCCCGTGTAGTAAAGCCCCGTGACGTCGGTCGCCGAACCCGCAAAAGCATTGACGCCCGACCACACGGCAAGCGCGGTAAGGAACAAGGAGGTGAAGCGGAAGCAACGGCGGCTCACGAAGTCATAATAGGGTCTTTAACCTATAATACAATAGGCAATCTCATCATCACACCATTGGTTTATAATCCAATGACTTAAGAGTTTTTATGCCTAAAACAATAGTAATTTCAGGGCAGCAACTACAGTCAAACCAAGCACAACCTGCTCGAATATTCTCTGATTCACGCGTGCCACGATTGGACGCCCGAGCAGCGCTCCCACTGCGACGGCGGGTAGGAGCCAGAGGTTGAGTCTGAGGCTCTCGGCATTGATCAGGCCAAGCTGCACGATGAACGGCACCTTCACGCAGTTTATCACGATAAAAAAAGCGGCGCTGGTGCCGAGAAATTCCAGCTTGGGCAGCCGCATCGCCAGCAGGTAGAGCGCCATAATCGGTCCCGCCGCATTCGCGATCATCGTGGTGAACCCCGCGAACAATCCGATCGCCGGCCCGAGCCAGACCGGCGCGTGCGCCACGGCCTCATCCGCCGACCCGCGCCACCGCCACATGTGCAAGCCCAGCATGACGGCGATGATCGCCCCCACGATCCGGGCTGTCTCGGCGTCATTGATCCGGCCGAGGGCGAACCAACCCAGCAGCAAACCGGCCAGGGCGCCCGGCAGCAGCCGACCGACGCGGCGCCATTCAAGATTTTTCCGGTAGATCGAATAGGCAAAGAGATCGGCAAAGACCAGCATCGGCAACATCACGCCGGTCGCTTGTTTCGCCGGCATCAGGTTGGGGAAGATCGCCACGAACAAAATCGACGAGCCCGGGATGCCCGTCTTGGAGAATCCCGCCACGCCGGCCCCGAGGAAGAGCAGCACCCATTGCCACGGTTCGAAGGTCATGGGGCCCCCGCCGGTGATGCCGTCCGGCAGGAGCCGGCAACTTTGGTTCTCACGTTGCGATCCTCCCTCCATCCACGCGGAGCATTTGCCAGTCTGCCTCTGCCTCGGGACGGCTCGTCCCGGTCGCGACGACCTGCGGCTCGCCCTCCAGCGATGCCCAGAATTTATTCCGCCGCTGCGGATCCAGTTCCCCGAGCACATCGTCGCACAAAAGGACGGGTGTCACCCCTCCCTTCGCCTTGAAATAGCCCGCCTGCGCCAGTCGCAGCGCGATGACGAGGCAGCGCTGCTGGCCCTCGGAGGCGAATTGCCTCGCCGGCCGGCCGTTGAGTAGCAGCTCAAGATCGTCGCGGTGCAGGCCGCGCTCCGTCGACTTCAGCAGCGTGTCGCGCGGCCGGTTCCTGACCAGCATCGCGGCAAATTCCTCCCTCACGGTCACGGCCGTATCGGGCGCATAAGTCAAGCCGGCCGTCTCTCCCTCCGGCACCAACCGGGCGTGCGACTCGCGGAAAAATCCATCCAGCTCTGCGACCCCGGCCACGCGCTTGCCGAAAAGCACCAGCGCGTGGGCCGCGAGTTCGTGTTCGAAGGCTTCCAGGGCCCCGGCGTCACGGCCCCCGTGCTTGAGCAATATGTTCCGCTCCGCCACGGCCCGCGTGTAGGACTGCAGCGCCGACAGGTAACCGGGGTCCATCGCCGCGAGCGTCAAGTCGAGCCAGCGGCGACGCAGCGACGGTGCACCGCGCAGGAACTGGTTGTCCTGCGAGGAGAACACCACCGTGGGAAATTTGCCGATAAAGTCCGCCAGGCGCGCCACCCGGCCCTGTTCCCACGTCACCTCGCGGGTTTGCGCCGTCATCGTCACCGTGATGCGGCTCTCGCCGAACCGTTCGTGCTCGACGACAAACGCCAGTCCGGCCTGCGGTTGGCCGAGCCCGATGAGTGCGCGCGACTCCGCGCCGCGAAACGAACGCAGCGCCGTGACGTATCCCGCGGCCTCAAGGAAATTGGTTTTCCCCTGGGCATTGGCGCCGCACAGGAACGTCCGCCGGCCCGTCAAGGTTACGTCGACGAGCGGCAGGTTGCGGAAGCCCTGCAGGGTGATCTTCGAAAAACGCACGGACCCAGTGAGTCAACCGCGTGCGCCCCTGTCCATTTGGTTCTGCACCAAAACGTCCCCGGCCTCTTTCCGGTGGTTGCCGGGCAGAGCGAGGTCCGGGCATTTGGTTCTTGCGGATTGGGCCCGCGGGCGGCTGTTTTGTCGCACCCATGAGCAAAGACACCGCTTCCAACGAAGTTGCCGTGCTGAAGACCAGCTACGGCGAAATGACGATCGCCTTCTGGCCCGACGTCGCGCCGCTGACCGTCGAGAATTTCAAGAAGCTCGCCCGCGCCGGCTTTTATGACGGCACGGCGTTCCACCGCATCATCAAGGGCTTCATGATCCAGGGCGGCTGTCCCAACACCAAGCAGGGCGAGACTGGCATGCCCGGGACCGGCGGTCCCGGCTACAAGATCAAGGCCGAGTTCAACCCGAAGGCCCACGTCCGCGGTGTCATCTCGATGGCGCGCTCGGCCCACCCCGACTCCGCCGGCTCCCAATTCTTCCTCGTCCATGGCGACGCCCGTTTTCTCGACAACCAATACACCGCCTTCGGCGAGCTCATCAAGGGCGACGAGGTGCTCGAGCAGCTGGCCAACGTCCCGACGAAATCCGGCGGCGGCGAGAAGAGCACGCCGATCGATCGCGTCGCGCTCGAGAGCGTGAAGATCGTGCCTGCGGCCTGAGCCGCCACCCGTTGCGCCGGAAACGCGGATTGCTCCGCCGCGGCGGAGCCCTTTAGCGGGATAGGTCGAGCTTGGGCAGTTCTAGCCGGAACGGCGCCGTCGGCTTCTGCCGCAGCTTATCCAACCTGGCCCGGTCGGGCGGCCTGTTCTCGGCCCGCGCGCGGACGGTTTCGGCCCAGTAGGCCACCCATCCGGCGGGGTTCATCTTGTCGAGACTGTCCAGGAGGTGGAGCACCGCGGGCGTATCGCCCAGCCGCCAGCGTACAATGATCAAGGCCAGCAGGGCCAGCGGCTGGTTGGTCAATGAGGCGAACTGCTTTTGGACCAGATTGACGTTGGCCAGGCTTGGCTTGGCCGTGGCCGCTTCTACCCAGGCCAGTTGCTCATAGGCCGTGCTTTGGTCCGGGGCGCACTTGATTGACTTGGTCAGCAATTGCCGCAGCCGATCGGTGCGCTCCGGCGTCAGTTGGGAATCCAGGTTAAAGCTGTCGAGCAGGACATTCACTTCCAGGCGGCCCAGCTCGTGATAGACGGCGGCGTTCGCGCTGCCGAGGTTCATCGCCTTGGTCCATTGTTCGCGGGCGACATCATTCTCGCCCTTCTGCAGCGCCATCGCGCCCAGCAATTCGCAGATGCGGCTGTCGGCGCCATGTTCCGCCCGGTCGAGGATATACCAGTTGGCATAGGGCTCGTGCGCAAAGCGCAAGGACAACTCCGCAAGCCGGGTGGCCATCTCTCCGTCGGCCGCGGGTCGGGCGGAATAGCCGGACTTCGCGGCAATCTGCGGGCGAGGCACCCGGCGCCCCTGGAACCTGCCGATCTCAACGTAAGCGCGAAGCCGTTCGCGCAGTCCCGGATAATCAAGGTCAAGCAGTTCCCGGCAGACTGGCTCGAATTGGTTGCCTAAAGCCTGCGTCTTCGGCGATCCGGCAACGCGCAGGAAGGTATTCATCTTGTCGGGCGGAATGCCGTTCAGCCCGAAACAACAGAAATGAAGAAACGCCCAAGACTGGGCGTAGAACTTGCCCGTGTGGCTTGAGTTCTGAAAGATCGGCGAGTCGTCTGTCACGCCAAACAGCTCGTTGAACGGCATCAATTCCCCTTGGCGCAGTTCCGGGATCCACCCCGCAATCGGCTGCCCCAGGTCCAGCCACTGCCCGTCCTCCTGCATGGTCGAATACAACTCCGCCACCCCTTCGTTGAACCAGGGCGGCGGCCTTTGCTCGGTGATGCGGAAAAGGTAGTGGATATATTCGTGAAACACCACCTGCTCGGTGGCCTCGCGGTCGGCGGCCGGCGCCAGGATTATCACGGTGCGATCCAGGTCGCTGCGGCAGAAGCCGGCCCATTGCACATCGCCCTTGCGTCGATCCGGCGGCAGATAGCTGTTGAATTCCTTCTCGCGATCAAAGGAATAGATCGTCACGGGCTGCGGCAACCTGACCTTGAGCTTGAACGTGTCCAGCACGACCGCGCGGAGCAGTTCCAGTTTCTCAAGGATGTCGCGCGAGGTCCGGTCGCCGTTGGCACCGTAGAGTTCGAAATTGGGCGACTGGTAATAGACCCATTTTCTACTCTGGCCCGGGAACGAATCCGCGGTGGCCGCGCCGGCCGACCCACTCGCCAGAACGGCGGCGGCAAGCAGCAATATCAGTCGGCAGGTTGGCTTCGATGGCACGAGGAATCCCGGGTCCGCGGCTGGAACACTGGACGTCCGCTCAACGACAGCAAACGCTTTTCGCCGGGTTGACGCGGGCACCCCGGTCGCCCGGACCGGATGCCCGCCGGGCCAAGGACCATTCAGGCGTGGTCGAAGCCCACCGCCTTGGCGACCGCGTCGTAGGTGATGCGGCCATTGCGCGTGTTTACGCCGCGCGCGAGGCCCTTGTGCTCGTTGAGCGCGCGCTCGACACCTTTCTGGACCATCATGGCGACGAACGGCTCGGTGGCCTGCGTGAGACCCATGGTCGAGGTGCGGCCGACGAGCGCGGGCATGTTCGGCACCGCATAATGGATGACGCCGTGCTCCTTGTAAGTCGGTTTGGTGTGCGAGGTCGCATGCACGGTCTCGATGCAGCCACCCTGGTCGATGGCAATGTCGACGATGACACTGCCCGGGCGCATCTGTGCGACCATCTTGTCGGCAACCACAATGGGGGCCTTCGCCGCGGGGATGAGAACGGCGCCGATCAGAAGATCGGCGTCGGCGACCTCGGCCTCGATATTGGCCGGGTTGGACATCAGGGTGATGACCTTGCCGCGATATTCCTGGTCGAGTATCTCGAGCTTGCGCGTGTCGAGGTCGAGCACGGTCACGCGGGCGCCCATGCCGGCGGCCATGCGCACGGCGTGCGCGCCGGAGTTGCCCGCGCCGACGACGACCACGTGGCCCGGGGCGGTGCCAGGGATGCCACCGAGCAGCACGCCCGAGCCTCCGAGCTGCGACTGGAGAAAATAGGCGCCGATCTGGATCGAAAGCCGGCCGGCAATCTGCGACATGGGCTTGAGCAGCGGAAACTGGCCGTCGCCGCCCTCGACCGTTTCGTAGGCGATGCCGAGGATGCTCTTCCGGCAAAGCTCCTTCGCCAGCTCGGGACCGGCGGCCAGGTGCAGATAGGTAAAGAGGGTCTGACCCTGCTGCATGAGGTCGTACTCGGCCTCGAGCGGCTCTTTGACCTTCAGGATCAGGTCGGCGCTCTTCCAGACCTTCGCCGCGGAGGGCACCAGCGACGCGCCGGCCGCCTTGTATTCGTCGTCGGTGAAGCCGGCGCTGTTGCCGGCGGCTTTCTCGACGAGCACCTTGCCGCCCAGGGCCACCACGCGGCGGCACAGGCTGGGCGTCATCGAAACGCGGGTTTCTCCAATCTTAATTTCCTTGGGGACTCCGATAATCATTTGCGCATGTGCATACCGGGTGGCCGGCCGAACTCAAGCGTCCTCGGATCCAGGGCGACCATTCCACCCTGGATCCGAGGCCTCAAATGCACTTGCCCGGGCCCGGTTAAACTGGAATGCCTGCCGCCCATATTCCTGATGGTCAAACTCCTTAGCCTCATAGTCGCCTGCGCCGAGAACCGCGTCATCGGGCGCGACCACCGGCTACCCTTCGACATCCCGGAGGACAAGGCCTGGTTTCACCAAAAGACCGCCGGCACCACCGTCGTCCTCGGCCGGATCTGCTTCGAAAACTGGCCCAAGGTGCTCGCCGACGGTCGTCAGCCCGTGGTCGTCACCCGCAATCACCAGCTGGCCAGCGACCGGGTGCGGGTGGCCGCGAACGTGGCCGACGCCCTCACCATCGCGCAAACCCTGCCGGGTGAAATCATGGTTTGTGGCGGCCAACGCATCTACGAGGAGACCCTGTCCCTCGCCAACCGCCTCCTCCTGACCCTCGTGCATGCCGAGGTGCCGGGTGACGCCTACTTTCCGGAATGGCGCCATCTGGCCTGGCGCGAGACATGGCGCCGGGAGGGCTGTGATGCGAACTACCGCTATACCTTTCTTATTCTGGACCGTGAGGGGAAGGCGGCAGATCGGTGAAGGTCGTATCGATATGGAACGGCAGATAGAGCGGGCAGCAGCCCGACAGTGCAGTGATGATCGGAATGAGTCCGACCGCACCCCACCAGCTTTCGTGGTGCAGACCCACGCCAAGGATTATGCAGCCGACCGTGAAGCGGGCTGCGGCGTCGAAGGAGCCAACATTAGCTTTCATGGGAGTATCGGGGTTACACTCCATGATACTCCGCGGCGCGCCGGCCGCTGCGCACTTATTGGCCAATCCCACGCATCAATCGCCTAGGCGTGGCGTGTGGCGTGGGCCCGGGCCACGTGGATGTATTTCTCGGCCCAGCCGCGCAGCGCCGCCTGCTCGTCCGCGGTCAGCGGCCGCGCCACCTTGGCCGGCGAGCCCAGGATCATCGAGCCCGGAGGCGCGACGAAGCGCTGCGTGACCAGCGCGTTGGCCCCCACGATGCAGCGGTCGCCAATCCTCGCCCCGTCGAGGATTGTAGCCCCCATGCCGATGAGACACTCGTCTCCGATCTCGCAAGCGTGGACGATGGCGCCGTGGCCGATGGTGCAATGGTGCCCGATCTTCACCCCGTGGTCGTCGGCCAGGTGCACCATGGTCAGGTCCTGGATGTTGGTGCCGTCCCCGATCTCGATGGTGTTGATGTCGCCCCGCAGCACGCAGCCATACCAGACGCTGCTCTGCGCCCCGAGGGTCACCGCACCCAGCACGGTCGCATTGGGCGCGACAAAAGCCGCCCGCACCACGTCCGGCCGCCTTCCCAGGAACTGCTTCAACCGCTCGTTGATTTCCATGCCGCAGCCTGGGGGACGCGGCGCCGGAGGCCAAGCCTGCAGCTCAGGCCATCCTCTTGTCCTTGCGCTGGTCGAGCTTCCCACCGGCCAGCCATACCACCACGCCCAGAGCACAGACCGCGGCCACCGCCATCGCCGCCAGAACCGCAAAGGCCGCGAGGATAATGTTGAGGACTTCTATGCTCATCAGCGAATGGTGTGATTCACCGGTAGACGCATGCCCCGGCGAAAAGTTTCGGGTCTTCACAAAAATGTGACGTAAATCGGGTTCGGTCCCCCGACTGGTGGAATCTCCCCAGTCATGGGATGGGTCCGGGCAGATCCGGGAAGCCACCCCACGAGTCAGGGTCGAGTGCGATCCTCAGACGACAATGCCGGCTATGGTCGCAGACAGATACGAAGCCAACGTGCCGCACAAGAGGGCTTTCAGGCCGAGCTTGGCCAGATCGGCCCGCCGCTCTGGCACCAGCGCGCCGATACCGCCAATCTGCATTCCGACGCTGCTGAAGTTGGCGAAGCCGCAGATTGCAATGCTCACGATGAGCAGCCCCTTTTCCGTGATGATCGGCACCGCCTTGTCCGTGAGGCTCTTGAACGCAACGAATTCGTTGATCGTGAGCTTCTGCCCGAGCAGGGTGGCCACGTTGTTGATGTCGGCACCGGGCACGCCCATCGCCCAAGCCATGGGATAAAACGCCTTTCCGAAGATCCAGTTGAGCGACAGCTTGAAGGTCGGATCAAAGAAATGGCCGGCCGACACCAGCAGCCAGTCGATGCACGCAATGACCGCGATGAACCCGATGAGCATGGCGATCACATTCATGGCAATCTTGAATCCGTCCCCCGCCCCGTGGGAGATGGCGTCGATGACATTCGTGTAATCGCTCTTCACCTCCAGCTTGACCACGCCCATCGTCTGGCTCTCCTCGGTCTCAGGGAAAACGATCTTGGCGATCACGAGCGCACCGGGCGCTGCCATGAGGCTTGCGGTGATGAGTTTGGGCGCCAGATCCAGGCCGGCTTGCAGGCCCATGTTGACGTAGACCACCAGGATGCCGCCGGCGATGCACGCCAGGCTGCCGCTCATCGAGGCCAGCATTTCGCTCCGGGTCATGCCGGCGAGGTAGGGCCGGATCATCACCTGGGCCTCGACCTGGCCGACGAGGGCGCTGGCCACATTGCTTAATGCCTCTGCACCGCTGACCCGCATGACGAAGTTCATCGCCCGGGCCACCACGGCCACGATCCGCTGCATGATGCCGAAATGGTAAAGGACCGCCACCAGCGCACAGACCAGGATGATCGTCGCGGTGACGTTAAAGGCGAAGACAAAACCGCCCGTCATGTAATTGCCGGCTTTCATGTTGCCGGCCGGATCCACCCCGGCATCGACGGCGATCCCGCCATAAACGAAGGCGGCGCCACTGCGGGCAAATTCCTCAAGCTTGCCGATGCCTCGCCCCGCCAGTTGGAAGAACCGCGCGACCGGCCCGACATGGAAAATCAGCATGGCGATCAACACCTGCAAAGCGATGCCGCTGAGCACGAGGCGGAGGTTGATCCGGCGCCGGTTGTTGGAGAAGAGCAGCGCGATGCCGAGTATGAGTATGATGCCGAGCAGGCCTTGAAGACGATCCATGGGAAAAATGACGGTGGGTTATGCGGTGCCGAAGGGGCGGTCGAATCAGTTCCGGCGGAACCTGCGGGAAACACGCCACCAGTTCAACCCCAGACCGGCCAAGCCTCGCGGCCGGAATTCAGCCACCCGGAAGCTGCGCCTCCTGGCGACACCGGCATCTTTTCCTGTTAATTTCGCGGGCCGCCAGCCGATAAAGACTGGAGCCCGCCATGCCCCCGCACCTGCCCAAAGCTTTCGACGCCTCCCTGACCAATCCGAGCGACCGCGCCGGTCCGGAGCGCGACATCATCTGGGACCGTCCTGTCTTCCGCGCTCCGATGCTGCCGAACCCGCGGGTGATCTTCGATCCCCAGCCGTTCCAGCTGAACCGCCGGATCGCCCTGCCCCGCCGGGTCGTTGGACACTGAGCCGGTTTCGCCCCGGCCGTTTGCCCGCCCTGCTCGACCACCGGCATGGGATCCCCCCAACTATTTCCCGGTGTCGCCGTGCAACGCCCGCTCGACGGCATGGGCCAACTCATCGAGAGTGAATGGCTTGTTGAGCAGCTCGACGTAGCTAAGGCGATCCAGCGTTTGCGCGGACACCTTGGTGAAATGGCCGGACATCAGGACGGCGCGCAACCGAGGGTTGATCACATGCACCGCCTCAATGAGGTCGTTGCCCTTCAGGCCCGGCATGGTCTGGTCCGTGACGAGCACGTGGCAGGCGGACGGATCGGCCTTGATGGCCTCCAGGCAAGGCAACGCCGAATCGAAGGTGACCACCTTGTAGCCCAGTCGTTGCAGCGCGATGCCGGCAAACTTGGCCACCACCTCCTCGTCGTCCACCAGAAAGACTATGTCACCGTGCCCCTGCGGAGTGATGGAACTCTGGAGGCTCTGCGTTTGCGTTTCGCTGACGGCTTCGGGCAGGTAGATATGGAAGGTCGTGCCCACGCCGACGGTACTTTCCACGCGGATGCCCCCTTGGTGGCTGCGGACGATGCCATGCACGACCGACAAGCCGAGACCCGTCCCCTCACCGGGCTTCTTGGTCGTGAAGAACGGATCGAAGATCCGCTTCAACGTCGCCTCGTCCATGCCGCGCCCCCAATCGCTCACGCTGAGGCGCACATACCGGCCGGGGGAAAGCCCGCCGAGTGCGGCGGCCTCCGCCGCGTCCAGTTCCGTAAGCTTCAGCGTGAATTTCAACATGCCGCCCCGCTCCTCCATGGCGTGGGCCCCGTTCGAACCGAGGTTGAGCAGGATCTGGTGGAGCTGCGTACTGTCCGCCAGCACGCGCGGACACTCCGGCTCGATCTCCATCGAGATCTGGATGGTGGACGGCAGGGTCGCACGCAGGAAACGTTGCGCCTCGCCGACCAGCAGGCCCAGGTCGATGGGCATGCGCTCGGGTGATTCCTGCTGCCGGCTGAAGGTCAGGATCTGCTCGACCAGTTCGCGGGCGCGCAGGCTGGCCTGCCGCGCCTCGGTAAGGTAACCGCGCACCTGGTGGTCCTCAGGCAGCACGTCGGCGGCGAGATCATGATAACCCATGATGCCGGTCAGCAGGTTGTTGAAATCGTGCGCGATGCCACCGGCGAGCGTGCCGAGGGTTTCCATCTTCTGCGCCTGGAAAAGCTGTGTCTCCAGCTGGCGGCGGGATTCCTCCGCCTCATGGCGGGCGGTGATGTCCTGGAACGCTCCATAAAGACGGACGCGGCGGCCGCCGTGCGCCTCGGCCCGGCCAAGGGTGCGGACCCAGATGCGGCGGCCGGTCGCGGTGATCAACGGCAATTCCACGTCGTAGGGCTCGCCCTCGGTCAGGCACCGCTGGAAGGCGGCCTGCAGCACCGGCCGGCTTTCGCTCGCATAAAATTCCATCGCCGCCTCCAGGCCCGGCACATAGTCGTCCGGCACCTCGTGGATGCGCCGCACGCTGGAGGACCAGTAGAGCGTGCCGTCGCGCAAGTCGTATTCCCAGCCGCCGATCTTCGCCAGACGCTCGACATGGTCGGCCAGCTCCTGGTTGCGGCGCAACGTCTGGTCGAGCTGCTTGCGCGCCGTGATGTCGCTGAGCGTGCCCACCATGCGCCGGGGATGGCCGGCCAGGTCGCGGGCCACCACCTTGCCCCGACCGAGCACCCATCTCCACTCGCCCGACTTGGCCCGCATGCGGTGTTCCACCGCATAGAGGCCAGACCGGCCCGCGAGGTGGTTGCTGCGCGCCACCATCGCCTCCGAGAGGTCCTCGGGATGCACCAGCACCATCCAGCTGCGGTCATCTTGCGGCAGTTCTTCAAGGGTATAGCCCAGGATATCGGCGTAGTGCTGGTCGAAGAATATGCTGCCACTCTCCACGTTCCAGTCCCACACCCCGTCGTTGGTGCCGGCCAAGGCCAGCTGCCAGCGCTGCTCGGCCAACCGGAGAGCTTCCTGCATCTCCTTCTCGCCCGTCACGTCCCGGTCCATCCCGACCGCGCGGATCAGCCGGCCGGCCGGGTCGTGCCGCAAGTGACCGTGGCTCTCGATGTGCCGGAGCATGCCGGCGGGGGTGACGATGCGGAACTCATTGTAGAACTCGTCGCCCGACTCGACCGTCACCTTCATGCTGACCGCGGTCTTTTCGCGGTCGTCGGGATGGATCAGGGCGAGCCACGCCGCGGTGGTGCCGGCGAACTGGTCCGGTTCGACGCCGTAGATCTCGCACTGGCGTGCGTCCCAGTGGATGTGCCCGCCGGTGACGTCGAGGTCCCACACGCCGTAGCCGGAGGCGCGCAACGCCAGTTGCAGCCGCTCGGCATAGGCCCGCACCTGCTCACGCTGCTGATGCTCAGCGGTGATGTCCCGGTTCAATCCGATGACCCTCAACGGCCGGCCGCTCTCGTCCTGCTGCAGGTAGCCGCGCGCCTCCACGTGGCGGTGCGCCCCGTCCAGCGGCCGGATGATCCGGAATTCAAAGTCGTACCGGGCGTTGGCCCGGGTCACGAGATCGTTGAACATCTGCTCGGTCTGCGGCAGATCTTCGGGGTGGACGCAGCTGCGCCAGCATTCCCGGGTGCCATCGAACTGCCCCGGCGGCAGGCCATAGATGTCGAACATGCGCGCGTCCCACGTCATGTGCCCCGTCCTGACGTCGACTTCCCAGACGCCATAGCCGGAGAAGAGGAGTGCGAGTTGCAGGCGCTCCGTCAGCCCCTGCAACTGCTGCTGGGACTCGCGATACTGGGTGATGTCGGTCTGCACCGAGATGAAATTGGCGATCGTGCCCGCCTCATTGCGCACCGGCTCGATGTCGAGGATCTGCCAGTAAGGCCGGCCGTCCTTGGCGTAGTTCAGGATCTCCTCGTAGCAGGACCTGCCCTGTTCGAGCGCCTGCGTCACCCGGTCGGCGGTCGCCGGGTCGGTCTCGGGGCCGCGGAGGAACTGCCCCGGCTTGCGCCCGATCACGTCGGCCAGCTTGTAACCCGACATGTGCTCCCACGCCTTGTTCACCCACTCGATGCAACCCCGGGAATCGGCGATGACGACGCCGCTCGTCGTGTGACTCGCGACCAGTGAAAGCTGGCTGTTGACCCGCGCGGCGGCGTGCAGGTGACGATTGGCCTCCTCGAGTTCGCGCGTGCGTAACGCCACCTGCTCCTGCAAACCGGCCGCCTGCTGCTGGAGCCGGGCAAGCAACCGCGTCTGCTCGCCTTCCGCCGCCTCGCGCTGCTCCTCGAGGCGGTCGGCCAGACGCGCCGCCCAGAGTGTGATCAGAGTGCCACCAACCATGTAGGCCACCGTGCTGAGCGCCATGCTTTCCCTAATATCAAGGCCGCCGAACGGCGCGAGGTACAGCTGCAGCAGGCCCAGCGTCGGCGGCAGCACGAGCACCAGCAGGATCAGCCGCCGGGTGAACAGGCCGACCACATTGCCAGCGGTGAAGATCTGCATGAAGTCATCTCGCGGCCGCAGAGTCAGGAGACCGAGGCCGATCAGGAGGTGCACTACGGCCGGCGGCAAGCCCATGCGGACCGGTTCAGCGGGACCCTGTACGACCGGCAATCCGTACAGCCCCGCCAGCAGCGAAATGCAACTCACCGCCAGCACGCCGATCGCCAGCCAGGCCGACCACGCCAGCCGCTTTCGCTGGGGGGAGTCGTTCATCGCGAGCATGGACAGGCTGCCGAGGACGAACGTCGCCGCCGTGCCCAAGGCCATGAACCCGGGCCCGCCGGACCAGCCGCCGGTCTGCCAGCCCCGCAAATGCGCGACGGTCAGGACCACACTGGCTCCGCTCACCGCGAGCACGCCACCCGCCAGCCAGCGATCCGTCCGCCGCCAGCGCGGCGGCAGCCGGTCGCCCGCCAGCAATGCTGCGCCGAGCGCACCAAAGCAAAGGGCCACCAGCGCCGTTCCCAAGCCGGCCTCCTTCGTGACCAGCCCGGCCAGGCCCGCCAGCAACACCGCCCCGCCGCAAATGCTCGGCAAGCGGTGCAGAAAATCTTCGGCGGGATTGCGGGGGAAAATAGCTGGCATACGCTGCACAAACCGGGGTCAGACCCCGAGCCTACAAATCAAAGCCTTCCGCAAGGCAGCGCGAGGATTTTGTCCGCCAAATCACCGGATTTTTATCTTAAGTAGATTTCCCGCCGGCCGACTCCCCCTGAAAGCGAAGCGACCCTTTGCTACTCCTCGCATCCAGTGGCCCCACCGGATCTTCCTCGGCCCGGACAGCGAACAGAAGTGCGGCGTGCTTCGAGCCCATTTCTTACCGGCCGGATGGCCCGTTTGGGCCACGGTATCGGCTGCTCCTTGCAGCCCGCCCTGAGCTGGCAAGAAGGTCCCAAGGAGATTTTAGAAGGTGCGCGCCAGAATCGCGCCAAGATAAGGCAAGGACGGTGCCAGGATGAGCGAAGGATCCTCGGCGGAAGCAAGGCGAATCCCCTGCCGTCTAATAGACTACGAAGGGTCGCGCCGACGTCCCACGAATGAATCGAGGGGAGTTCAGCCCGGTTCGATCAGGTCAGCGTCCGCCGGCGACCGGCCCGCCCCTCCCGCTACACCGCAGCCGGCGACGCATTGACCGCATGGTGGCCGCGTGTCGTCCGCGCTAACCGTTTCGCCGACGTCGCCCAGGCGTCCGGAGGCTTCGGCGCGACCAGCCGGGCAGGAATCACCGATAGAGCGCGGTGACGGGTGTGGCCGTGAGCACGTTGTATTGGCGCATGGCCAGCCGCCACCACTCGGCGAGGCGTTCCGCGGGCTCCTTCCAGAGCTGCTCGTGCAGCCAGATCATCGACTCGGCATCGAGCAGCAGCGCCATTTTCTCGCGGTGCGTCAGTTTGGTCGGCCCATCGGCCAGCAGCTTCTTCCGCAGCCCGGTGAAGTAGGTGCGCACGGCGTGGCTGCCTTCGCGCTGCCGGAGCAGCGAGACGTGCACGGCGTTCACGTAGGGATCGAGCACCGCCTGCAGCAGGCCATAATCCTCACGCAGTTGCGGGATGGGTTGCATCAGCTTGTAGCATTCCTCCAGGTGCTGGTGCAGCCGCTCGAGTTCCCGCGGAGGCTGGGTCTCCTCCGGCGTGAGGAACAGTCCCAGCTCACGCGCCCGACGGCCAAAGCTGGCCTTCCCGAAGAAGATCGAGAGCGGCGCCGACAAGACCAGCCCGGCCAGCACCGGACTCAGCCACCAAAAGAACTTCGGCACCAAAATGAAGGCCGACACGCCCCAGACGAGACCGAACGCCGTCTGGCCCGCGTGCGTGATGATCGCCTCGCGCCAGTCCGTGTCCTCGCTCGCCGCGCGCTTCTGCGTGACCCAGCCCACACCCTGCCCGAGCAGGATGTAGAGCACGAACTTCGCATGAAACATCATGTTGATCGGCGCGAGCAGCGTCGACGTCACGATCTCCAGCACGGCGCTCAGCACGAGGCGGATGGTGCCGCCGTAGGCCTCGGCCCGGCCGTTTTTCACCTCGATGCCCACGCTGATGACCTTGGGCAGGAACAGCAGCAACAGGGTGAACAGAAACAAGGCGAAGGCCTCGGGCACCTCCACCACGAAACCGAAGATCGAGGTGTAGTTCTCGGAGTGATAGACCCCGTCCGCCCCGGACAGAACCGTCCGGAAGGCGTAGATGCTGCTGAACAGAAGGAAGAGCATCCAGATCGGTGAGGCCACATAGCCCATGATGCCCTGCAGCAGGTGGAAGCGGTTCGCCGGATGAAACCCGCGGGCGAAGAGCAGCCAGCTATGCTGCAGGTTGCCCTGGCACCAGCGACGGTCGCGCTTCGCGCTGTCGATCAGGGTCGGCGGTCCCTCTTCGTAGCTGCCGTCGAGATCATACGCCAGCCACACGCCCCAGCCGGCCCGGCGCATCAGGGCGGCCTCGACAAAGTCATGGCTGAGGATGCGTCCGCCGAACGGCTCGCGCCCTGGTAGCTCCGGCAGGCAGCAGTAGCCCATGAACGGGGCGACACGGATGACGGCGTTGTGCCCCCAGAAATTGCTCTCGCCCTGGTGCCAGTAATTCAGGCCCGCGAGAAAGAGCGGACTGTAGAGCCGGTTGGAGAACTGTTGCAGGCGCGAATAGAGCGTGACGCCGTTCACCACCCGCGGTGCCGTCTGGATGATGCCCACCTTGGGATTGCGTTCCATCATTGCCACCAGCTTGAGCAGTGAATCGGCGGTCATCACGCTGTCCGCATCGAGCACGGCCATGTAGCGATACTTCCGGCCCCAGCGGCGGAGAAAGTCGGCGACGTTGCCGCTCTTCTTGTTGATCGAGATGCGGCGCTTCCGGTAGAAGATCCGCCCGAAGCCGTTCAGCTGTTTGCACAGCTCGACCCATGCGACCTCCTCCTGAATCCAGTTGTTGGGGTCGTTCGAATCGCTGAGGATGAAAAAGTCGAAATTCTCCAACCGGCCGGACAGCTCCAGCGAACGGTAGATGACGCGCAGGCCCTCGAACACCCGGCTGGGATCCTCGTTGAACACCGGCATCACGATGGCGGTCGAGGCCAGCGGCAGGCTGGCCGGCGTCTCGCCCTCGATGGAGCGCGTGATGCGGTAGGGATCGCCGTCGCGGTTGAGCACATACAAGCCCAGCAACGCGGTGGTGAAACCGACCGCGATGTGGGCGAAGAGGATGACAAACAACCCGAGCACCACCCACTCGATCCCCGTCATGCCGTCGCGCCAGAGCAGGTCGGCCATGAACCAAGTCGCCAGGCTGGTCAGGAGGAAAGCGAGCGAGAAAAAGGTTATCCGGCGCCGGCCCACGCGGGAGCGGCTCACTTGTTCGACGGTGAAGAAGGTCGCCATGGCTCAGCGGGTGGCGTAGAAGACCGCAGCCAGCACACCGGTGAACATCACCCACAGGAGCAGCATGCGCACGATCGGCAGCTTCTCGATCCGCTCGAGCGTCTGGCCGGCCGCCTCGGTGATCGTGCCGAGGTCGATCTCGCGCGGCACCATGCTCGAGACCGTGAGGTCGGGACCCGCCTTCATGGCATTGTGCTTCATGGCCTCGGCGAATTCCGGGGGCGTGCCCTGTTCGTTGAGGAACGCGTAGGGCCAGCGGTCCATTGCGTCCGACAACAGCAGCGCCACGCGGCCCTCCGCGGCGATGCGATTGTGCGGCAGGTCCCTCGCGTCCAACAACTCGGCGAACCAACCGTCCATCAGCCGGTCTGTCTCCTCGATCGCGAGCGTGGCCGGGTCGAGCGCGGGATTCTGCTCGTGGCGCCGGGCCGCGGCGCCCAGCACCAGCTGGATCAGGCGGCTCTGATGCAGCCGGTTGTGGATGCGGTGCGCCCGCAGGTAATCCTCCACGCGCACATAGGCGGCATTCCACTGTTCCAGGGTGCCGGTGCTCGGGCGGAAGGTCAGGGACTCCAGAGGTAGCTCCATGTCTCAGTCAGCACATGCTGGCCTTTGCGCAGAAAGCAACGGAGTTCCACGGAGGCCGCCGTCGGATCGGGCCTGATTTCGAAAACCACCCGCCACGCGCCGGTGAAACGGTTCTTCTGCACCACCGTCGGGCCCACCTGCACCGCGCCCGCCCCGACGGTCACGGGCGCCTCGATCGCCGGACCCTCCGGCTCGTTGCTCAGGTACGGGCCCTCAAACTCCACCACAAAACGCCGGAGCTCGGGATGGCCCATGACGCCCGCCGAACGCGTGGAACTGACGAAGCCCGCCGGCGGACGCCGGCCGGGATCGACGAGCCAGTGCAGGTTGTACTCGAAGGCGATCGGCTCGCCCGCCGGCGGCAATTGCTCCGGCACCCAGAAAGCCACGATGTTGTCGTTGGTCTCGTCGGGCGTCGGCAGTTCGATCAGCCGCACGGATCCGGGGCCCCAGTTGCCGAGCGGTTCCACCCAGGTGCTGGGCCGCTGGTGGTAATACGCCTCGAGGTCGTCGTAGTGCTCGAACTGGCGGTCACGCTGCCACAGACCGAAACCCCGCGGCCCCCGGTCCAGGAACATCGCGGTACGCACCGCCTTCGGATTCGTCAAGGGACGCCAGATCCACTCCCCCACTCCGGTCTCGAGCAGCAGACCGTCGGAGTCGTGCACCTCGGGCCGGTAGTCATTCCGGGCCCAGCCGGTGTTCTCGCCGTGGGCAAACATGCTCGTCAGCGGCGCAATGCCGAACACCTTGGGATTCTTCCGGCAGTAGACCGCCGCGCGGACGCGGACGATCGTCTCCGTCCCGGGTGTAATGATGAACTTGTAGGCGCCGGCCAGGCTCGGGCTGTCCATCAGAGCATAGACCGTGACAGACTTGGCGTCGGCCGCCGGCCGCTCGACCCAGAATTCCTCGAAGGCGGGAAATTCCTCGCCCCCGGGCTCCGCGGTGTTGACGGCCAGCCCGCGGGCGGAAAGCCCGTAGCGCATGTCGCGGCCGAGCGCCCGGAAATAGCTGGCGCCGAGGAAAACCGCCAGTTCATCCAGCTTGTCCGGCTGGTTGAGCGGGCAGACAATCTTGAACCCGGCGAACCCCATGTCCGAAGGAGTCAGCCACGGCTTCTTGCCGCCATAGATAAACATCTGCTTGGAAAACTCGATCCGCGAGGCCACCGTCCCGTCCAGTTCATTGAGTTGGACCGTCTTGTTGTAGAGCCAGCCGGGGTGGAAGAACTGCAACTCGAAGGGCAGCCGATCCTGGTGCCACCAAGACCGGGCACCATCGAACCGGATCATCTGGTAGTCGTCATAGGTGAATTTCTGAAAGGAAGCCGGAATCCGCGACGGCTTCTCCCTGTAGGGCTGCGCGGCAATGGTCTTGGCGCGGTATTGCAGCACCTCGAAGTCGAAGGGGGCTTCCGCGGCCGGCAGCATCGCCGGCAGGGCGAGAATCAGGGCAATGAGAACGGGGCGCGTTTTCACGTCAGAGAAAATACTTCCTTTGCTTCTCGGAGACCGGCAGTTCCGCCCGTTCCATCACGGCGAGCAGGTCCTCCCAGGCGTCGCGCTTGATCTTTTTCGCCGAAGCCGACGTCAGCCCTTCCTGGCGCAAGAGGTAGGAGGGATGGTAGCTCGCGCGCAGCGGCGTGCCAGCGTAGCTGTGCCAGCTCCCGCGGGCCGCACCCATGGACTTGAACCGGTCGGCCCCGAGCAGGCCGTCGACGGCGGTCTTGCCCAGCGCCACCAGCACCCGCGGCTGGATGATCCCGATCTGGGCGCGGATGAACGGCAGGCAGTAGGCCATCTCCGCGGCGGTCGGTGGCCGGTTGCCCGTCTGCGAGCCGTCGGGATTGCGCGCGCCCATCTCGGGCCGCCAGTTCAGGATGTTGCCGATGTAGACCTGGCGGCGCTCGAGACCCATGGCCGAGATCATCTTGTTGAGCAGCTGCCCGGCGCGGCCGACAAACGGCTCGCCCTGCTCTTCCTCGTCGCCGCCCGGCGCCTCGCCCACGAACATGATCGTCGAATCGAGATTGCCCACCCCGAAGACCACTTTCTTGCCCGGATAAACCCTGGCGCGACAGACCTGGTCGTTGAGCACCAGTTCGAGCAGGGCGTTCCAGCGCGTCTGTTTGTCGCCCTCGGGCAAAGTGATGGCGGGCGGCTCGCCCAGCCCCGGCGCTCCGGGCGCGGGAGCGGGTTTGGGCGTGACGGTGGACGCCGGCGTGACGGCCGTGGCGGGCACAGCTGGGGCGGCGGAAGCAGCCGGCCCGCGCGCGCCTGCGGCCACCGCTTCCCGCAGCTGAGCGAGACTTTCGTCGGTCACGGCGACGGTCCGCTGCCCGCCGGCTTTGAGGCGGCGGAGCTCATCATTGAGGGCCAGCAGTTGTTCGCGGGTGGACACAGGAAATCAGGCGGAACGATTGGCGGCGATCTTCTCCACATACTTGGCCAGCAGGTCGAATTCCAAGTTCACCGCGTCGCCGGCCCTCTTCTCGCCCAGACTGGTCACTGCCATGGTGGTGGGTATCAGCCAGACCTCGAACGCCAGGTCCTGCACCCGGGCGACCGTGAGCGAGATGCCGTCGATCGCGATGCTGCCCTTGTAGACGAGGTAGCGGGCGAAATCGCCCTCGGGCCTGACCCGCAGATAATGATCCTTGCCCCGCGGCTCCAGCACCTCGATGCGTCCCAGCCCGTCGATGTGGCCGCTCACGAAGTGCCCGCCCATGCGACTGTCGGCGCGGAGGCTGCGTTCGAGATTGACGGCCGCGCCGGAGGCTAGCTGCGCGAAATTCGTCAGCCGGCGGGTTTCCTCCAGGACGTCGAACCAGATGTTTTGCGCGTCGAACTTCACCACGGTCAGGCAGCAACCGTTCACGGCCACGCTGGCGCCCAGCCCCAGGTCCGCCGGCACGAGCCGGGCCGTCACCTGGAGCTTCCAGGCGTCAGCCGCGGCCGAAAATGAGACGACACGGCCCGTTTCCTCGATGATACCGGTGAACATATGTTGACAAACTAAGCCTGATTCACCACCGGCCGGCAAGCCGCCGATTGGTCGATTGGGAGGAAACGCATGATCAGAGAAGCTTGATGCGCAGCACGGACGTCTCGGTGCCGCGGCTGACCAGCAACACCATCTCCGACTGGGTCTTGTCGGCCTCGATGGCATGCAGCCTATCGAGTGCCTGCTGGTAGGACTTGATTTCCGTGCCGTCGATCTCGCGAATCCAGTCATCCGGCCGCAGCCCGGCCGCGGCCACGGGGCTGCCGGGCTTCACGAAATGCACCACAACCCCCTTCTGCTCCGCCGGCTTCACCCGCAGGTTGATGCCGTCGGAGTAGAGAAACTCACGCACGGTGAAACCGAGGCGCTCAAGGTAATGCCGCTCGGCCTCCCGCACGAGCTTGGGCTCGTCGCCGAGCTTGACCTTGAACTCCTTGCGCTCGGTGCCGCGCAGCACGGCCAGGGTGACGGTGTCCCCCGGCCGGTGCAGGAGGATTTGCTGGCCGAAGTAACCTACGACGATGCGGTCCGGCTTGAGGCGCGGCAGCGGCTGCCCGTCGATGGCGAGCACGATGTCGCGCTCCTTCAGCCCGGCCTGGTCGGCGGGCGTGCCCTCCATGATGTCGCTCAGGACCACGCCGGACTGGTTCTCGAGCTTGAGCAGCTTCGCGACCTCAGGGTCCATCGGCTGGAGACCGTAGGCGCCGAACCAGGGCAGCGGACGCCCGGTCACAGTCTGCGGCACCCGACCGAGGTAGGGCAGCACCTCGTCCGCGAGGAGCACCGCGCTGCTCTCCTCCACGTTCACCAACATGATCGGGGCGCCGTTCTGGTTGCGGGAGAAGACCAGGTAATTCTGTCCGAACGACGGTAGCGCCAGACCCACGAACTGACCGGACGAGTTGAAGACCGGCAGCCCGGGGCCCGCGACATCACTGCCGAGGACGGCGGTCTTCTGCGGAAGCTTCATCACCGTCGCCACGCGGGAGCTGAGGAAATACGGTAGGAAGTCCTCGTCCTTGTTCCGCAGGCCGATGCCCCAGAGTTCGTCGCCCAACGCCGGATCGGCGGTGATGGCGGCATACTTCGTGATGGGCACCAGCTCAGGCCTGAGCCTTTCCTCCACCCGGATGAAATGCCAGCCGGTGAAGGCGTCCTGGCCGAGGTATTCGGCATTGGCCGATTCCGTGCTGCCCGGCCGGTAGACCTTGAAGTCCCGCAACTGACCCGGCGTCACGCCGGGCTGGATCGTGGGCGCCGGCAGCACGATGGTGCCCCGCTCGTCCACCACCGTGCCGAGCACCAGCACGGGCTGGCGCTCGGTCTCCAACTGGATGAAAAACTCGACCCCCACCACCGATTTCAGCCGCTCGTTGAAAAGCTCGGGCGTTGTGGCGGCCGGCAGTCCGGCGGCGACCAGGGAGAGCAACAGCGAAAGGTGGTGGGAAATTCTCATGGCTTGATGACGTAGAGGGAAATCCGGCGGTTGCGCTGGGCCTCGACCAGCTGCGGCGCCGGACTGGCCTCGTAGGCTGCATAGATCACCTTCAGCCGGTCCAGTTCCGTCACCACCTCGCTGCCGACCTTGGTGATGATGTCGCCGCGATCGAGGCCGGCGGTCGCGGCGGGATAGCCCGGCTGGACGCCGATGACGATGACACCAGATTCGTCCGCGAGCTGGTTCTCGCGCGCATAGGCGCGGGTGACCTTGCGGACACTCAGGCCCCATTTCTCGAAGACCCACTCCGCGCCCACGCGGCTCACCAGACGCTCGGTCTGCATCGTGAGCGCCAGGGTCTGCGCGCCGCGCTTGACCTCCAGCGCGACGGTCGCGCCGATCGGCAGGCTGGCGATGGTCTGCTGGATAGGTGGCAACTGCTCGGGAAAGCGGCCGTCGAGCTTCTGGCCGTTGAGGCTCAGCACCACGTCCCCGGCGCGCAGGCCGGCCCGGGCGGCGGGCGAGCCGGGATCGACGCCGTTTAGGAGCAAGCCCGTGTTGACGGCCAGGGAGTAGAATTTCTCGAGGTCCTGCAGGACGCCCGGCACCAGGCCGAGGTAGCTGCGCGCGATGGCCCCGTGCTGGACCAGCTCGGCGGACACGCGCCGGGCGACATTCGAGGGGATGGCGAACCCGAGGTTTTCCGCGCCGATATAGGCGCGGGAGTTGATCCCGATCACCTTGCCGTCCTCGGTCACGAGCGGACCGCCGCTGTTGCCGGGATTGATCGCCGCATCGGTCTGCAGCCACGTGTTGAACTGGCCCGTCTCATAGCCGTGCACGCCGCTGGTGTCCTCGAAGGGCCGGTTGTTGTTGGAGATGATGCCCCGCGTGAGGGTGCGCGTGAGGCCATAGGGCGTCCCGACGGCGAAAACGGTCTGACCGGAGTAAAGCTCGTTCGAGTCACCGAAATCCGCGACCGTAAAGGAGAGCTTGCGCCGGCGCACCTCGTCGAGGTCGAGGCGCAGCACCGCGAGGTCCGTCCAATGGTCCCAGCCGACGAGCCGGGCGTTGACGCGCTCCAGGCTCGCGAGGGTGACGGAAATTTCGACCGCCTGCGGGCTGGCAACATGGGCGTTGGTCAGGATGAGCCCGTCGCGGGAGATGATGACCCCCGAGCCAATGCCGCTAGTGAAGCGCCGGGTGCCGTCCTCGAACTCAATCTCCCGCACGTCGATGCGGACCACGGCCTCGAGCAGACGGTTGAAGCCGCGGCTCATCGCCGCGCGGGCGGCCAGCGGCAGGACCAAGCCGGCCAGCGCGACCAAGGCCAGCCGGCGGATGATTGACGGTGATGGGGAATCTCTCACTGTGATGGATTCAAATCGATGGCTACCAATTGCAAAGACTATGACTTTCTGAAGATCGAGCCGCATTGGCAATCTTTCTGGGAGCAAACCAACGTTTTTCGCGCCGAGAATCAATCATCGCGCCCCAAATACTACGTGCTCGACATGTTCCCCTACCCCTCCGGCGCCGGTTTGCACATCGGGCACCCCGAGGGTTATACCGCCACGGACATCCTCTGCCGCTACCGGCGCGCCCAGGGCTTCAACGTGCTCCATCCGATGGGCTGGGACGCGTTCGGCCTCCCCGCGGAACAGCATGCGGTCAAAACCGGCACGCACCCGGCGGCCAACACCGCCGCCAACATCGTCAACTTCAAGCGCCAGATCAAGGCCCTCGGCTTTTCCTACGACTGGGACCGGGAGATCGCCACGACCGATCCGGAATACTTCCGGTGGACGCAATGGATTTTCCTCCAGCTGTTCAAGCGGGGGCTCGCCTACGTCGACGAGCGTCCCGTGTGGTGGTGCCCCGAGTTGAAAGCCGTCCTGGCCAACGAGGAGATCGTCGACGGCAAGTCCGAAATCGGCGGCCATCCGGTGGAGCGCCGCAATCTCCGGCAATGGGTTCTGCGCATCACGGCCTATGCCGACCGCCTGCTCGCCGGCCTGAAGGATCTGGACTGGCCCGACTCGACCAAGCGGATGCAGGAGGCCTGGATCGGCCGTTCGGAGGGCGCGGAAGTGCTGTTCAAACTGGAAACGGAAGCTCTCGGCGATTTGCGGGTCTACACGACGCGGCCCGACACCCTGTTCGGCGCGACCTACATGGTGCTTGCGCCCGAGCATCCGCTGGTGCCGACGCTCACGAAACCGGATCGGAAGCCCGCAATCGACGCTTACATCCGGCTCGCCGCCGCGAAAAGCGATCTGGAGCGCACCGACCTGGCCAAGGGCAAGAGCGGGGTGTTCACCGGCTCGTTCGCGATCAATCCGGTCAATGGCGCGCATATCCCCATCTGGGTGGCCGACTACGTCCTCATGGGCTACGGCACCGGCGCGATCATGGCCGTGCCCGCACACGACGAGCGCGACCACGAGTTCGCCGTGCAGTACCAGCTGCCGATCGTGCGCGTCATCCAGCCCGCCGACGTCCGGGACAGCGCGCTGCCGTACGTCGGCCCCGGCGCGATGGTCAATTCCCCCGGTTACGACGGCCTGGCCTGGCCGGAGGCGAAGCAGAAGATCACCGCCGACCTCGCGGCCCGGGGCCGGGGCAAATCCAGTGTGCAGTTCAAACTGCGCGACTGGCTGTTTTCTCGACAGCGTTATTGGGGAGAGCCCGTGCCCATCGTCTGGGTCAGCGCCGCGGACTACGCGCGCGCCCGGGTCCGACTCGGCGCCGCCCTGCCCGCCGGCGAGGTCAGCTACCGGGCGAACGGCGAGCAAGTCTTCGCGCTGCCTCTGCCCGATTCGGCGTTGCCGCACACGCTGCCCGAGGTGACTTCCTACCTGCCCAGCGGCACCGGCGAGAGTCCCCTGGCCAATGCCACCGACTGGGTCGACATCTGGTATGATTTTGAGACAGGCGGATCGGTGCCCGCCACGACGGCCAAGCCCGCGGGCGACTCCTGGGTGCGGGCCCGCCGGGAAACCAATACCATGCCCCAATGGGCGGGCTCGTGCTGGTATTATCTGCGCTTCCTCGATCCGCGAAATCCGACCGCCCTCGCCAGCCCGGAGGCGTTGAAATACTGGGGCGTGCCCGACCTGTATGTGGGCGGGGCGGAACACGCGGTACTGCACTTGCTCTACGCCCGCTTCTGGCACAAAGTATTGTTCGACCTCGGCGCCGTGCCGCAAAGCGAGCCATTCCAGAGACTTTTTCATCAAGGAATCATTCTGGGCGAAGACGGCGCGAAGATGTCCAAGAGCCGGGGCAATGTCGTGAGCCCGGACGACATCATCCGCGGCTATGGCGCCGACACGCTGCGGCTGTATCTGATGTTCCTCGGGCCCCTGGAGGCGATGAAGCCGTGGAATCCC
The DNA here is from genome assembly GCA_964652485.1 of uncultured Oleiharenicola sp. Classification (GTDB taxonomy): domain Bacteria; phylum Verrucomicrobiota; class Verrucomicrobiia; order Opitutales; family Opitutaceae; genus Lacunisphaera. Next base: position 7,118 of record CAZZDB010000003.1, on the reverse strand, counting down.
AAGGGCATCGAGGGCGTCCACCGTTTCCTCAAGAGGGTCTGGCGCGAATGCCTCGATGTGGAGGGAGCGGTCAACCCACGCGTCACGGCCGGTGGCACCCTGTCGGCCGAGGCGGAAAAAGTACTCCATGAAACCATCAAGAAGGTCGGCGAGGACATCGAAGGCCTGCGTTTCAATACCGCCATCGCGCAGATGATGATCCTGATGAATGCGCTGCAGAAGGAGCCGTCCCTGCCGCGAAGCGCGCTCCTGGACCTGCTCCGCCTCCTGGCTCCCTTCGCTCCGCATATGGCCGAGGAGTTGTGGTCCCGGTTGGGAGAAACTGGCTCAGTGATGAACGGCGGCTGGCCTTCGTTCGACCCGGCCAAACTGGTCGCAAGCACCATCACCATCGTGATCCAAGTGAACGGAAAACATCGCGGCGACGTGACCGCCGCTCCGGATACTGCCGAGGCCGATCTTGTCCGGCTGGCCGCAGCCAATCCCAAGATCGCACCCCATTTGGCCGGGAAGCCGATCAAGCGCATGGTACTCGTTAAAGGTCGACTACTTAATATATTGGTCTGAAGTATTTTGAGTAAGATCATAATTTCTCGAAATTTACTTGATACTAGGGGCTACACCCTATTTTATATGGGTAATATATAAAGATCTCACTATACGGCGACCGGACTAACCTCGAACGAATCTAGAACATGAAAACAACTTTACTCCGTTGGTTTTTGGTCTGCCTTGCCGTGACCATCGCGACGTCGCCCAGTGCATTTGCGCAGCGGCAGCTCGGCAAGAAGAAGGGCCCGACCAGTAAGATCTATGTCGCTGGCTCCACCGGCGAATCCCAGATCCAGAGCGGCGACAAGATCTACACGGCGCGCCAAGCCACCGCATTTGATGCGCCTGGTACCATCATCGAGACCAAGGAAGGCTCGAACAACACCATGGTGTACTCCAACGGCACCGGCATGTTCATTGATGCGAACACCCGGGTGGAGATCAACCGCTTTGTCCAGGAACCGTTCAAGCCGGAACGCAATGCCAGCGTCGAGGCTCCGGTCGAGCCTTCGATCTCGCAAAGCGATGTTCATGTCGCGCGGGGAGCCGTGGGCGTTTGCACCAGCCAGTTGGTATCCGGCAGCACGATGAACTATTCCACCCCTCAGGGCTCGGTGAACATTCGCGGCGGCAAGGTATCCATTGAGACCAACGCCAATGAAACCATCGTCGATCTACTCGATGGCGACATCACCGTCCGCGGCGGGGACCGGGACGTCGGCGGCCAGGTTGTCCGCCCCGGGGAACGGGCTGTCATCACTCCCGGCCCCGTGGGCCAGCCCCCGCGGGTGACCGTCAGCCAGATTCCGCCCGAACGGCTCCAGGCCCTCGACGAACGGGTGAGTATCGCCTGCAATGCCAAAAGGACCGTCACCTTTGAGGTGATCGAGCAGAAGGCCGCCCTGGGCCTCGACGCGTCGCCCTCCGCCACCGGCGGCACGGGATCAGACGGAGGCGATTCCAACCAGGAAATCGTGCCCAAGCCCACGGTTCCCGAACAGCTCCCGGTCAACGTCGTAGTCAGCCCGGACCGGTTGCCCGGGAAATAGGCTCGCAGACTGACCACCCGACCGTGATTGCCCTGCCCAAAACCCGGATCATCCTGCTGGCCGCGCTGGCGCTCGCCTTGGTGCTCCCGCGCGGATCGGCCCTCCTGAACATCGATGGCGCGCGCAACCAGGTTTTTGTCTTCGGCAACTGCACCTTCGCGTACAGCTCGAACATCTTCTCCGATTCCACCGCCCGCGGCGACTATAGCATGTCCACGACCGCCGGCCTAGAGCTCAAGCGGCGGGCCGGCATCATTGCGGTGAATTCCACGCTGAAGTTCGAATATCAGGCTTTCGGGACCTACACGGGCCAGAACTCCCTCAATCCGAGCTTCGCCATCGAGTTCAACAAGACGACCGGCCGCACCACCGGGGCTTTCACGATCAATGCCTATCGCGAGACCCGCTCTGACAGCGTCGCCAACCTGCGCACGAGTTCCTGGAATTTTCCCCTCGGGCTCAACCTCAAGTACCCGGTCAACGACAAGTTCTACCTCACCTCCGGCACGACCTACCTCCAGCGCCGCTACGTCGACAACGCGGCGCTGGCGAACCTGACCGACTACTCCCAGTCCCTCGATGTCTTCTATGTGTATACGTCCAAGCTCGACCTGGTCGGGGGCTATCGGATCCGGATCTCCAAGACCTCGTTGGGCGAAGACACGACGGACCATTGGTTCAATATCGGCGCCACCGGCGGGTTGCTCGCCAAGTTGAACGGCACGGTGCGGGTCGGTTACCAGATCCGCGAGGTCGCCGGCAGCGGCGGCCAGAGCTTCAGCAACTTCAACGCCCTCGCCTCGCTCGGCTGGCCGGTCAGCCGCAAGCTCAACCTCGCCGGCCAGATCAGCCGCGACTTCAACACGATCGCCACGGGCGCCTCCGTGGATGCGACCAGCCTCAGTGCGAACGCTTCCTACGACTTCAATCGTAAACTCGCGTTCAGCACGGGGGTTTCCTACGGGCGCAACCTGTTTCTCGGCGCCGGTTCCCAGAACCGCCGCGACGTTTTCTTCAGCTGGGATGCCGGGGCCAGCTACAAGTTCAACGAGCACTTGCGCATCGCGGCCAGTTACACTTATTTCCGTAACTGGTCCTCGCTCGCCTTCTCCGACTTTGAAAGGCAGGGTTTCTCCGTCGACGTCAGCAGCCGCTACTAACATTCGCCATGAAAATCATCCGCCCATCCGTCCTCCTCCTCGCCATCCTGTTGGCCGGGGGCCTAGCGCCGGCGGTGGCCGCACAGACCACCGGCACCGGCAAGACCGACAAGAAGAATTTTGTCCACACCCTGGCCCTTGCGGACCGTCTCCGGGTCGCCGTCTTCCAGGAGGATGATCTGACGACCCTCACCCGCATTGACGCCCGGGGCCGCGTCAACCTCCCGCTGATCGGCGAGGTGGTCATCGGCGGCATGACCGTGATCGAGGCCCAAACGGCGATCGAAAACGCATACAAGGACGGCCGCTACCTGCGCAATCCGCAGGTCACCATCAATGTCGAGGAGTATGCGCCGCGCGAGGTTTCCATCGGCGGCCAAATCCGCAATGCCGGCCGCTACACTCTGCCGATCGAGTCCACCCTGACGGTGGTCGAGCTGGTCATGAAGGCCGGTGGCGTCACCGACATCGGCAAGGGCACGTCCGTCAGCATCACCCGCATCATGCCGGACGGCACCAAGAAGGTGTTCACCGTCGACGTGGACAGCATCATCAAGGGCAAGAAGTCCACGAATTCCGAAGACAACAACTTCCTGCTCCAGGCCGGCGACTACGTCTACGTGCCCGAGCGCCTCATCTGACCTTACTCAATGTCCGCCCCCGACGTCCTCCCCGCCACCGCGCCGGCCAAGCTCACCGGCCCTTCATTGCACGGCAACGACAGCCAGGTCATTGAGCGTCGCTCGCTCCGGGACTACTATATCATCCTGCGCGAACGCCTCTGGATTGCGCTGCCGGTCGCGCTCCTCGTCGCCCTCTCGGTCGGCTACTGGCAGGCGCAGGAAATTCCCCTCTACTCCAGCGCGGCGACCATGCAGTTCGAACGCCCCGAGCGCGTCGTGCTCAACGAACAGGTGGTGGACACCTCCGTCCGTTCCGACATCGACCTCAACACCTACATCCAGATCCTGAACAGCGGTCGCCTCCGGACCATGATCGCCCAGTCGCTGACGCCTGACGAAATCAAGATCCTGCAGCGACCCTACCTCAAGGACCTGGCCCCCGGCGCGACTCCCCCTTCTGTGTCCGGCCTGCTCGGAAGCATGTCGACCGGCAACATCCGCAACAGCTTCCTGCTCAGCATCACCGTGATCAATCGCGACCCCGAGGGTGCCGCGCTCCTCGCCAACCGCTACGTCGAGCAGTTCATGCGTTACCTCATGGAAAATGTCGGCGGCAAGAACGAGTTCGCCGTCGACTACCTCCGCGGCCGCGCCGAGGAACTGCGCAAGGAGTCCGAGACCGCCGAGGGACGGCTGCAGGACTACCGGCGCAAGCACCAGCTGGTTTCGCTCGACAACAGCATCAACATCGTCAGCGAGCGGCTGCGCGCCATCAACGCCAGCCGCACCACCGCCCGCCTCGCCCGGCTCGATGTCGAGACCCTGCTCGGCCAGATCGAGAAGATGCAGAAGGAGAACGGCCCGCTCCTTGAGATTGGCTACATCTCCGCCTACGGCAACATTCCGACGTTCAAGACCCAGCTCGCCGAGTTGAAGAAGCAACAGGCCATCCTGAGCGAGCGCTACCTCGAGCGGCACCCCAAGATGGTCGATCTCGCCAACTCCATCGACATCGTCTCCGGCCAGATCGAGCGGAGCATCCAGCAGTCCGTCGCTGACCTCCGCACTCAGTACGTGAAACTCCAGGACACCGAGGCCTCTTATGACCGGGAATATCGCGAGGCCGAAAAGGACCAGCTCCGCCTCGGCGATCTTTCTGTGGAGTTCAAGAGCCTCGAGAACCAGGCCCAGGTCGCCAAAAACAACTACATCCAGATTCTCGACCGCCTCAACCAGACCACCACCTCGAAGAATCTCGAGAACATCCCGGTCAAGCCTCTCGACCGGGCCCTGCCCGCCGGCGCACCCTTTACGCCCAATCTCCGCAATATCATGAAGACGAGCATCGGCCTCGGCGTGCTGGTCTTCGCCGGTGTGGCCGTCGGCCTCAGCTTCCTCGATGACCGGGTCAAGAGCGCCTGGGACATCGAGGGCTTCATCGGCGCCCACCTGCTTGGTATCATCCCGGAGCTCGGCGACGTGCCGGACACCGAGAAGCACTCGCTCGTCAACAGCAACAAGACCTCGCCCGGCTCGGAGGCTTTCCTCAGCGTCTACAGCGCGGTCAAGATCCAGTCCAAGCTCGACTTTCCCAAGTCGATCCTCGTGACCAGCACCATCCCCGGCGAGGGCAAGACGATGATCAGCTGCAACCTCGCCGCGTCCTTCGCCCGACACGGCAAGCGCGTGCTGCTCATGGATTGCGACATGCGGCGGCCGATGCTGCACCGCCACTTCAAGCTCACCAACGAGGCCGGCCTCATCGCCTGGTTCGAGGCCGGCGCCAGCATCCCGGCCGATCCGTTCACCGACCAGTCGCTCGGCCTGACCAAGGTCGACGAGAACCTCTTCCTCCTTCGCTCCGGCGGCCGCTCCAAGAGTCCGACCGAACTGCTGGAAACCCCCGTCTTCGGTCAGTTCATCGAAGCCATGAAGGCGCACTTCGATCTGATCATCGTGGACTCTCCGCCGATGGGTGCCGTCACCGACTCGTTGCTCATCTCGGAGAACACCGACGAGGTCATCTACGTGTGCCGGTTCAACCGTGCCTATCGGAAACACATCCGCCTCTACATCCGCCAGCTCCGAGAGAGCAAGAACGAGCTGCTCGGCATCGTCCTGAACGGTCTCTCAGCCCGGCGCATCGAGTATTACAGCAATTATCGCTACTACCGCAGCTACAAGAAATATTACGGCTCCCAGTCCTGACCGAGCGCGGCTCCACCGGGACGCGCGGCGCGCATTCTTGGGCCGCCCAATCCTCCTGCCACGTCCATTCCGGCGCGGCTTTTTCTTTCCACTCGCACCGTCCTGCCTCATTCGTTGGCCGTGACCTCAGCCCACCTGCCCAAGGACTTCGACCCCAGGCGCCCCGTCGCACTGATTGCCGGCCGGGGTGACTACCCGCAGATCACCGCGGCCGCCATCCGCCGCGCCGGAGTGCCGCTGCGCCTGATCGCGATGGACGACGAGACCAGCGTGGAACTCATCGCGAGCTTCCCCGTCGCCGAGCGCGTCACCCTCAACGTCGGCCAGCTCGGCCGGATGCTTGACGCCCTGAAGGAATTTGACGCCGGTTACGCGCTGATGGCGGGACAGGTCAAACCCAAGAAACTGTTCCACGGCCTCGTGCCCGACCTGAAGGCCGCATCGATCCTTTTCTCCCTCAAGCGCCGCAACGCCGAGACCATCTTCGGCGCGATCGCCGCCGAGATCGAGAAACTCGGTGTCACCCTCCTCGACGCCCGCGCCTTCATCGACGACCAGCTCGCCACGCCCGGGGCCATGACCGGCCGGCTGGCCATGGATGCGGAGTATCTCGAACACGGTGTCCACATCGCCCGGGAAATCGCGCGCCTCGACATCGGGCAGGGCTGTGTGGTGCGCAAGGGCACCGTGCTCGCCGTCGAGGCCTTCGAGGGCACCGACGACATGCTCCGGCGCGCCGGCACCTTCAAGACCGACGAGACCCTTTTCGTCAAGACCGTGAAGGCCCGGCAGGACTTTCGCTTCGACGTGCCGGTCTTCGGTCTGCGCACTTTGCAAACCATGCACGAGGCCGGGCTGGGGGCGGCCGCCCTGGAGGCCGGCAAGGTCATCATCCTCGACAAGCCCGCGGTGCTCAAGCAGGCCCGGGCCTGGGGCGTCACCCTGTACGGATTCTGATGCCGTGGCGCCCGACGCGGGCCGTGCCACCGCAACGGAGGTTACCAAGCCCAGCGGCCAGCGATCTTCCCGCATACTTGCACTTTCCCGGCGACCTCGCACATTTGCCTCATGCCTGCCGACATAGTTGAAGTCTCCATCAAGGGCCTGATGCCCACGGCCAACGGCTGTGCCGTGTTCCTCGGCAATGACGAGAAGGTCTTCGTCATCTACGTTGATCCCAGTGTCGGCAGCGCCATTTCGATGACCATCAACGGCGTCAAGAAAGAGCGCCCGCTCACACACGATCTCATCGGCCACCTGCTCCTCGGCCTGGAGATCAACCTTGAGCGCATCGTCATCAACGACGTCAACGACGGCACGTATTTCGCCCGCATCATCCTGCACATGCAGAACGAGCTCGGCCGGAAATTCCTCGAGCTCGACGCCCGACCGAGCGACTCCATCGTGCTCGCGCTCCAGCAAAAACGCCCGATTTTCGTTGCCCGCAAGGTCTTCGACCTCGTCGAGGACATGACCGAGATCCTCGAGCGCGTGCTCAAGCAGCAGAAGGAAGAGCCCAAGGACGA
>CAZZDB010000002.1:0-66450 GCA_964652485.1 uncultured Oleiharenicola sp. | reverse complement strand
TCGGCGAGCCAGTCGGTCAGCCGGTTCTCGGGGCCGTCGTGGACAAACACCGGTTCCAGCCTGGTGTGCCTTTGCGCCGTCGACACCGCCACCTGCACGAGGCCGGCGTAGTAGTCGAAGGCCGGGCTGGAATCGTTGAGGGCGAAGAACCATTTCATGTTCCGGCAGCTCCCCTCAGCGTTTCCCAAAAAACTCCCAACAGAGCACGGCCGCCGCCGCGGAAACGTTGAGCGACTCAACCGAGTCCTCGCCGGGAATCTTCACCAGCCGGTCGCACTGGGCCGCGACCTCGGGCGCGATGCCCTTCTCCTCGTTGCCGAGGATGAGGGCCGGCGGACGCGGCAGGCCGCGCTCCCGGGCCGCAGCTGGTGAAAGCTGGTTGCCGCGCAGGCTGGTGCCGATGAGGCAATGATGCCGTTTGAGTTCCGCGCAAATGCCCGGGAGCGACGGCACGCGGAAAAAGTCCACGAACTCCATGCCGCCCTCCGCGACACGCCAGGCCGCCTCCCCGGGCAGCGCCTGCGCCGGATGGTCGGGCACGATAATCGCCTTCACGCCGAAGAACGCCGCAGTGCGCACGATGGCACCGACATTGTTGGCGTTGCTCACGCGGTCGAGCAACAGCAGCGGGGCCTTCGTCCGGCCCCAGTTGTCGAGCACCTCGCGCGTGACCTTGAGCAGCGGCCGTTCGCCGATCACGGCCACGATCCCGCCATGCAGCTTGGTGCCGGCGATCTTCTCCAGTTCACCCGTCTCGACCTGCCGGTAGACCTTCTTTTCCCGCGCCAGCCGGGAACAAAACTCCCCGGCCCGCCGGCCGGCCACGGCATCAAAGAACAACCGCCGCACCTCGGCCGGATGCCGGGCAAAGAGGGTGGACACAGCCTGCCAGCCACAGACGTTCAGCTCCCTGGTTTTTGGCGTTGAGGTGGATTTCATGGCTTGGCTTCACCCACGAGCGTGAACTCCTCGCGGTCATGATACAAGTGGCGGATGCGGACACCGACCGCGTGGTCCGCGAAAGGTGAACCCGGCGCGTGCACCTCGCGCAGCAGCCCAAGTGGGTCCACATGGCCGAACTTGAGGTTGATGACGAACCGCCGGCACCAGCGGTGGGCCAGCCACGGCGTCACAATGTTCTGCATCACATGGTGCGGCTCCTCCACGAGGTCGCAAAAAAGCCAGTCAAACCCCTCGCCGGTGGCGGGCTGGAATTTGAACGCATCCTCCAACCGGTGAGTGATCAACGGGTGGTTGAGCGCGCCGCCCTTGAGCGGACCATTGTCGATCGCCACCACCTTCGCTCCGCGCTTGGCCGCGCTGTAGCTCCAACCGCCCGGCGCCGCGCCCAGATCGCACACCGTCTCGTCCGGCCGGGGCTCGCGGCCGAGAACGATGTAGGCCTCCTCGACCTTCAGGTAGGAGCGCGACGGCGCCGCCTCGTCGTCCGCCATGCGGCGCTGTCCGCCCAGCACGGCCTCGCGCGCCACGAACATCCGCCCGAAATCGGCAAAAAACACAAACAGGCCACGCGCCTTGCCGGCCCCGCGGGGCAATTCCGGCACCGCCAGCTTGGCCACCCGGGAGAGTTTCTTCCTCAGCAGTTCGTCGAAAGCCTTCTCCACCGCGCTCGCCCGGCGGCCGAGTCCGACGACCTCGGGCACCATCTGGAAAATACACGGCCACGAGGCGTCAATGCGCTCGCCCCGGAGGCTCGCGAGGAAATAGTCGGCCAGCTGTTGGGCCAGAGCGTTGACGGAATCGCCTTTGATCTCGCGTGGCGCCACGAGGGCCAGGAGGGGAAACGACAGATCCGGCAAGTCGCCGCGGAGACTCAGGTCCGCGGCCGTCAGCGCCCAGCCCGGACCCTTCTCCGTCACCGGCAGACCGGCCTCCACCAGCTCGCGCTCGAGGAAGGCTTCGTATCCGTGCTGGCCGAGAAATAGCATCCCGCACCTTTACCGCCAAAGTGGCCGTCGCCGAGGCGAAAATCTCCGTGCCTTTTCGCGCCCGGTCCGTTCACTGGTCCTTCCCCATGCGCCAGCCGACCGCCGACCTTCGCATTCGCACCGCCCGCCCCCTCCTCTCGCCCGCGATTCTGGAGGAGGATCTGCCGTTGCCCGAGTCCGGCGCGGCCTTGGTCGACGCTGCCCGGCGCGCGATCGGGGAAATCCTGCTCGGCCGGGACCGGCGCCTGCTGGCCGTCGTGGGTCCGTGCTCGATCCACGACCCGGCGGCGGCGCTCGACTACGCCCGCCGGCTCAAGCCGGTGGCGGATCGCCTCGCCCACGACCTGCTGGTGGTGATGCGGGTCTATTTTGAGAAGCCGCGCACGACCGTCGGCTGGAAGGGCCTGATCAACGACCCCCACCTGGACGGCAGCTTCCAGGTCAACACCGGCCTGCGCCTCGCCCGCCGGCTGATGCTCGACATCAACGCCGCCGGCCTGCCCATCGGCACCGAGTTCCTCGACACCACGCTGGGCCAGTATTACGCCGATCTCGTTTCCTGGGCGGCCATCGGCGCGCGCACGACCGAGAGCCAGATCCACCGCGAACTTGCCTCCGGTCTCTCGATGCCGGTCGGATTCAAGAACCGCACCGATGGCGACCTGCAGGTGGCGGTGGACGCGATTGTATCGGCGCGGCACCCGCATTGCTTCCCCTCGCTGACCCGCGAGGGCGCGCCCGCCGTGCTCGCCACCACGGGCAACCCCGAGTGCCACCTTGTCCTCCGCGGCGGCAGCCGCCCGAACCATGACCGCGAGTCGGTCCACCAAGCCGCCGCCCTGCTGAAGAAATCCGGCTCGATGCCCGTCGTGCTGGTGGATTGCAGCCACGGCAACAGCGGCAAGAGGCACGACCAGCAGGCCCTCGTGGTGGACGACCTCGCCGGGCAGATCACCGCCGGCGAGGACGCCATCATCGGTTTCATGCTCGAGAGCAACCTGGTTGGCGGCAGCCAGCCGCCGGCCACCCGGGAAAAAATGACCTACGGCCAGAGCATCACTGACGCCTGCCTCTCGTTCGATGAGACGGTGCCCTTGTTGGAAAGACTGGCGCAGGCCGCCGCGCGGCGGCGCCGGCTGCACGCTTGAAGATTTTTCTCGATGCGCGTCCTCATCGCCTTCGACAAGTTCAAGGATGCGCTCTCGGCCCGACAGGCCGGCGAGGCCGCCGCGGCCGCGCTGCGCATCAAGCACCCCGACTGGCATCTCGACCTCTGTCCGCTCACGGATGGCGGCGAGGGGTTCTGTGAGACGCTCACGGCGGCGGCGCAGGGCCGGATTGAATGGATCGAGGTTTCCGGCCCGCGTGGAGCACCGGTGAAGGCCCCGGTGGGTTTCATCGAAGGAAGCAACATCCCCGCCGCCGTCCGCCAGCGGCTGTCCGTCGAAGACACTTTGGCGGTCGTCGACCTGCCATCCGCCAGCGGCATCGCACTGCTTCCGGCTGCGCACCGCGACCCGTGGCACACGACTACCTTCGGCACCGGCGAGTTGTTGCGACACGCCGCCGACCTGGGCGCAGGGAGCATTTTGCTCGGCGTGGGCGGCAGCGCGACCAACGACCTCGGACTAGGCGCGCTCGCGGTACTCGGCCTGAAGTGCATCCGGGCGGGTGGCGCAGCGATCGCGGTGCCCACGCCCGATACATGGCCGGCCATCGCGCAGCTGGCGGGAGAGGTGCAATTGCCACCCCTGTTCATCGCCTGCGATGTCACGAACCCCCTGCTCGGCCCGCGCGGGGCTACCGCCACTTTCGGCCCGCAAAAGGGGCTCGCAGCCGGCGACCGGCCCCGGCTCGAGACCCAGATCGCGCGCATGGCCCTGATGCTCTGCCACCACTTCAGCCAGCCGGACTCGTTGATGGACGCACCCGGCACCGGTGCGGCGGGCGGGATCGGCTTCGGCCTGATGGCCGCTTGCAACGCAAAGCTGGTGCCGGGATTCGACCTGGTCTCCGACTGGCTTGATCTGCCGTCCCGGCTGGCCGCGGCGGATCTCGTGCTGACTGGCGAGGGACGGTTCGACGCCACCTCCCTCCATGGCAAGGGCCCCGGCAGTCTCGTCACGGCCGCCCGCCGGCTCGGCAAGCCGGTCCACGTGTTCGCCGGCAGCCTCGGGATGCCGGCAGACCAGAATCTTCATGCCATCACGCCGGCCGGGCTCCATCTCGCCGAGGCTCTGCCCCGCACGGCGGAGCTGCTCGCCGCCGCGATCGCGCGAGCGTGCTGACCATCATCGTGCAGCGAATCTCCTCGCCAACCGGTCCGGGCATTTTCAGAAATCACGGCACATGTCCCGCCGGTCACTCGTGAAACTTTCTCTCGGAGCCGTTGCCGCCACTCTTTTCGCACTGGTGCTGGGCTGCGCCAGCAAACCGACCAAGGCGGCGGAGAAACCGCCGGCGCCCGTCGTCCAGCCCGACTCGCGCCCGCCGGTCCCGCCGCCCGAGAAAGTCCCCCGAGTGATGGTGGGCATCGACGTATTGGAGGCGGACAAGTTCGCCGCCGTCGCCGGGAAAAAGATCGGTCTGCTCACGCACCCGGCCGGAGTGAACCGTCGCGGCGAGAGCACGGTCGATGTGCTGCGCCGGGCACCGGGCGTCCGGCTGGTCGCGCTCTTCGCCCCCGAACACGGCATCGACGGCACGATCAAGGCGGGGGAGAACTTCAACAACACCGTGGACAAGCGGACCGGCCTGCCGGTGTTTGCCCTCTACGGCCAGGGGCTCGAAAAGGCCAAGTCGATGGTGAAGGGCCTCGACGCGCTGGTCGTCGACCTGCAGGACATCGGCGTCCGCTCCTACACTTTCAACGTCATCATGCGTTATGCGATGGAGGCCTGCTTTGAGAACGGCGTGGAAGTCATCGTGCTCGACCGGCCCAACCCGCTTGGCGGCCTGAAGGTGGACGGCCCGCCGCTCGACGTGGAAAACCTGAGCGGCGTCGGGGCCTATCCCCACATGCCCTATGTGCACGGACTGACCATCGGCGAGATCGCGCGCCTAGCCAAGGGCGGTTCCCGCGTCATCTCCGGCATGGCCATCCCGGAGAAGCTCCGGGAAAAGGGCCGGCTCACCGTCATCCCGATGCGCGGCTGGACGCGCGCCATGCGCTGGCCCGACACGGAGCTGAAATGGGTCGCAACCTCGCCGAACATTCCGAGCTATGAGTCCGTGATCGGCTATGCCATGGTCGGGCTTGGGTCGGACAGCCCTTCCCACAGCGGGTGGACCTGGGGCATCGGTCGCGATTTTCCGTTCCGGGGAATCGGGTTTCCCAAAAAGACCCCCGACGAGATCGTCAAGGCCATGGAGGCTTACAAGATCCCCGGCATTGCCTTTATGAAGCGGGCGGGCCGGGACCGCGAGGGCAAGCCGATCACCGGTGTGTATGTGGAGGTGACCGACTGGGACGCATGGCGGCCGACCGAGCTCTCGTTCTACATGCACAAGCAGGCCACCAAGTGGACCCGCCTCAACCCCTTTGCCGCGCTGACGACCGACGAGCAGCGTACTTTCAAGATCCATGTCGGATCGACAGCGTGGCTCAACGCCCTCAGCCGCGAGGGCGGCAAGGTGAATGTGCCCTCGTTCCTCCAGAACTGGCAGGCCCGTGACGCCATCTATCTCGAGGACACGAAAAGATTCTGGCTCTATCCGTGGGCCGAGGCCGCGCCCGTCGTGCCGGTGTCCCCGGCCGCCCCGGCGGTGAAGAAATAATCGCGGCGCGGCGGCGGCCTTCCCCGTCCGCCATACGCCAGGCCGCGCAGAATGCCTTTGCACCACCCGGGGTAACCGGCTGTCCTCAGGCCAATCCCGCCTGATGTTCCCTTGCCGATGACCCCAGCTTTCTTTCCAGAACGCACCCCGCTGGCGAATCATCCGCCGCCAGCCCATGAGTAACGGCGCCTTCCTCCTGCCATGGCTGGATCAGCATCCGCAGGGCGATTTCTGGCTGACAGCCGGCCTGATCCTGCTGGCCTTCGGTCTGGCCGCCGCGCCGTTGCTGCGCAACCGGACGGAATCATCCCAGAGTCACGATTGGGGGTGGGGCCTGCTGCTCCTGGCCATCTTGATCGCGGGACGCTGGCCCACTTTCCTTGTCCCCCGGCAGTTCAACGTCGACGAAAGCCAGCTGTTGGCGGGGGCGCACGCCCTGGTTCATGATCCGGTATTCTGGCGCTCGGTCAACGGCGGCACGGCGGGTCCCTTGGATTTCTTCACCCTCTGGCCGGCCGCCTGGCTCTGTGGCGGGGCGAACTATCTGGCCGCGCGGCTCACCGCCTGCGCGCTGCTCGCCCTCAGCCTGACCCTGGCCCACCAATGCCTGGCCCTCCGCTTCGGCCGCAGCATCGCGCGAATCGCCAGCCTGGGGGCCGTTGGCTTGGAGGCACTGACCAACGCGCAGGATCTCCTGCATTATTCGACGGAATTGCTTCCGGTCGCGCTGCTGGCCGGCGCCGCTTACGCCGCCGTGCGACGCTGGGGCGCATCGGGCGGTCCGATCTGGAATGGTCCGGGCGGTTTGCTGCTGGGCGCGGTGCCCTTGGGCAAACTGCAGGCGCTGCCGCTTGCGGGCATCATGGGGCTCGGCTGGCTCTGGGCTGAGATCCGCGCAAAAGAGCCCCAACCGGGCCGGCGAATCGCCCGTTTGCTGTCCGGGGCGCTCGCGCCCGCCGCTCTGTTCGCGCTGCAGCTCACCGTCGCCGGCGAATGGCGGAGCTTCTATAACTCCTATCTCCTCTACAATCTCAACTACGCCAGCGGGGGGTCGTCCGCGCTCGGACCGCTGCTGGCGGCCATGTGGCAGAATTCCATCCTCTGGGACAGCCTGCTGCCCGTCTGGGGAACAGGCTTGCTCATTTGGCTCGCGCTGATGCTGCGTCCGCGCCCGGTTCCCGGCCGCGCCGCCCGCATCTTCACCTGGACCGCGTTCGCCGCCTTTCTCATTTCCCTGGCCAGCATCGTTGGGCCCGGGCGTCCTTTCCTGCACTATTGGCAGTTGCTGGTGGTGCCGGCGACCCTGCTGCTGGGCGCGATGACCGCAAATCTGCTCGCGACCTCGCCCGCCCACAGTCGGGCGACCGAACGCTGGCTCGTGGTCCTGTGCGCCGGCGGGCTCACCGGAAGCATGCTGTTCCACCGGGCGAACCACCCCAATCCCGCCTTCGGGCATCTGGCCTACTTCCAGAAGAATCCGCGCACCAAGCTCGCCGCGACCGTCGCCGCCCATGCCCGGGCGGGGGAGCAGATCGCCATCTGGGGCTGGTCGAGCTACCTCTACGTCGAGACCGGACTGCGTCAGGCCACGCGCGACGGCCACTGCGGGGCCCTGGTCGAGGCCGGTCCGTTGCAGGACTATTTCCGGAGACGTTATCTCGCTGACCTGGAGAATTCCCGCCCCGCCACGTTTGTCGACTCGACCGGCCCGGCCAGCATGGGCCAGGCGGATGCCCAGTATGCCCACGACCGAAATTTCCCCGAGCTGGCCGCGTTGATCCGGGCCGGGTACGTCCAGGTTGCTGAAGCCGAAGGAGCCCGGATCTACCGGCGCAAGAACCTGGTGGCACCTTGACCGCGCCGCCGGGCACGAACCGGCGCGCCGCCCGAAGAACTACTTGGCGGCCGCCGTGCCGTTCTTCGCCACCCACGCGTCGTATTGGGCGCGCGGCATGAACTTCAGCGAGGCGGAGTTGATACAGTAGCGCAATCCGGTCGGCGCCGGGCCGTCGTCGAACACATGGCCGAGATGGCTGCCGTCCACCGTGCAGTGCACCTCGGTGCGCTGCATGCCATAGCTGGAATCGACCGTTTCGCCGACCAGCGCCTTTTCGATCGGCTTGGTGAAGCTCGGCCAGCCGGTCCCGGAGTCGAATTTGTCGCGGCTATCGAAGAGCGGGGTGTCGCTGCCCACGGAAAAGTAGACCCCGTCGGCGTGGTTGTCCCAATACTCGTTGCGGAACGCCGGCTCGGTACCCTGTTCCCGGGCCACATGGTATTGCTCGGGCGTCAGGCGCGCGCGCCACTCGGCGTCGGTGCGTTGCACGCGGACCTTGCTCATGTCGATGACAACATTGGAGGGCAGGCCGCAGGCCGAGATTTCCCCGGGTTTGCACTCGAGCGCGTCCTTGGCGGAAGTGGTCTTGGCGGATTTCATTTGGTTGTCGGCGGCGCGAAGCCCGCGGGCGGCCAGGACGGCCGCGGCGAACAGGAGGAAGGAAAACAGGAGGCGCTGCTTCATGATGGGTGAATATGCCGGAATTACGTTTTGGCAACCGGCTTGGACGCCGTTCACCGCCGGATAAGAGTGTACGGCGGGAGATTTATTCCCTCCAGAAACCTGTTGCCCCCTCCCTCCGTCTCGCGTGCGCTGGAGCCACATGGATGCAGCTTCCCGCCAGCTGACCCGCCCGGCCTTCTGGGGTCTGGCCCTGATTGCCCTGCTCTATGGCGGCGCGCACCTCGGCTGGTACTGGGGCACTCCGCTCGGACAGTCCGCGGTGCTCGACGAACGCGAGAACCTGCAACTGGCCGCCCAGATCACCGCCGGCACGCTGCCCCCCGAGCCGTTCTATCGCGCGATGGGTTATCCACTGTTTCTCGCCGCGCTGCGCGGCGCCGGGCTGCTGACCGACGACCTGCCCCAGGCCGCCACCTTCGCCGGATTGCTGCTGCACGTGCTCAACACCCTGCTGGTGGCGCGACTCGCGCAATGCTGGTTCGCCTCGGCCCGCGCCGGCATGGTCGCCGGCCTGCTCCACGGGCTCAACCCCGTGCTCGTCCACGAGGCGACCCAGATCATGGACGGCACCCTGGCGAACACGTGCTTCCTCGTCGGCCTGCTCTTTTTGCCCGCGACCAGTGACGCCACGCCACGGCGCCGCCCGATCGTCTGGCTCTCGCTGGCCTGGACTGCCGCCGCGCTGGTCCGGCCGAACTTCCTGCTTGTGTGGCTGGCGCTGCCGCTGCTCTGGACGGTGGCGGTCAGCCGGCAGCGAACGCAGCTCCGCCCGCTGCTGGCGGCCATGGCGGCCGGTGGATTGCTCTGGCTGGCTCAAGGAACTTGGCAGTGGCGCGTGAGCGGTGAATTCCGCCTGCTGCCGTGGCAGGGCACCTACAACCTCTGGGCGGCGAACGGCCCCGGGGCCAATGGACGTTACTACACGCAGACGATGCGGCTGGAAGCGCCAGCGGGCGGCACCCACGAGAATCCGGCGCGGATCGAATCGATCATGCTCTACCGGCGCGCCACAGGCGACCGCGGCCCACTCCGGATCGACGCGGTCAACGGTTACTGGCGGCAGCGCCTGCTGACCGAGACCCTGGCCCACCCTGCCGGGTGGCTGGGACTTCAACTCCGCAAGGTCGGCTACCTTTTGAACAACGCCGAGCAGTATAACAACAAGACTTACTCGTTCCATCAGGCCCGGTCGCCGTGGTTGCGCTGGAATCCGCTCGGCTGGGGCATCGCGCTGCTTGCGGGCGCCCTGGGAATGCGCGCCCTCGGACACATCAACCGGCCCTTGCTCTCCACCATCCTGCTCACTGGCGCCATCGTGGCAGCCGGCATTCTGGTGTTCTATGCAAGCGGGCGCTTCCGCCTGCCCCTGGCCGCGCTGCTCTGCGTGTTGGCCGGGGGCGCGGCCCTCCCGCGACTCTGGTGGCCGGAAAGTCTGGGCGGCCGGCTGGGCACCGTCGGGGGGTTGGTACTGTTGGGCGGGTTGACCTTCGGCGGCTGGCTCAACGCCGGGGACCACTCGACCTACCTGCAGGATCATCTCCTCGTGGCGGTCGCGGCGGAGCGCGCCGGCGCGGATCGCATCACCTGGGACGAGGCGCAGGCCGTCCTGACGCTGCGGCCGGAACATCCCGATGCACTGCGGCTGGCCCTGACGAGCTATTTCAACCTGCTGCTGACCGGCGCACCGGACCGCCCGCCCGAAACCGAATGGTTGCATGCCGCCCGGTTGCTCCACGCGCAAACGCCTTCCCCCGGCACCTCCCGCCACGCCAATCTCATCGCCCTCGCATTGTGGCGCGGCGGAGATCGGATGGGAGTGGATCTATGGCGGAATCGTGCGGGCGACGATCCCGACGCGCTGGCCGCACTGGTCCTCAGCGGAGAGGCGACAGCCGATGAATCCGCCCGAAGCCACGCCAGCCGTCGCGCCGGTGATGCGGGAGTGTTTCAAAGACTGCTGCAGGCCCGAATGGATGGCGACCGGCCGGCCGGATCCAGGGCTTTCGCGGATCGGCTTTTCCCCGCGAAGTAATCACGCCTCGGTGCGCACCCGCACCCGGCCGTCGTGAAACTCGTTCACCAGTGCCTGGCCGGGCTGAAGCCCCTTGGCCCGTGCGACCGGCCGGCCCGACTCGTCGCGCACGATGGCGTAACCGCGCTTGAGCACGGAGGCGGGACTGGCCGACTCAAGCCGCTTCCACAACGACAGCAACCGGTGTGACTCGAGCTGTACGCGCCTTTCCGGCGAGGCTGCCGCCAGCCGCGAACGGGCGCCGGCCAGCGACTCCCGTTTTGTCTGCGTCGTCGCGCGGAGGGCGGCGCCGAGGCGGTTGCCGAGGTCATCGAGCCGGAGGTGATTCTGTTCGATGGCGGCCGCGGGCGAGAGCAAACGGAGCCGGCTGCGGGCGTGATCCAGCTTTTCGCAGGCCTGCTCGAGAGTGTCGTCGATCACCTTGGTCATCGTCTCAGCGGCGCGGTTGAGCCGTTCGACGCAGGCGATGAAGCTGCTGGAGATGAGCTCGGCCGCGCCGCTCGGGGTCTCCGCCCGCAAATCGGCGGCGAAGTCGCACAACGTGTAATCAATCTCGTGCCCGACCGCGGAGATGATCGGCACCCCGCACGCCGCCACGGCCCGGACCAGGGCTTCCTCGTTGAAGGCCCACAGGTCCTCGATGCTGCCGCCACCCCGGCCGATGACAAGCAGGTCGAAAACATCCAGTGCCTCCGCTTCGCGCAGCGCCGCCGCCATGTCGGCCGCGGCGCCCTCGCCCTGCACCTTGACCGGCAGCACGATGAGGCGGCCGGTCCAGCCACGCCGTTGCAGGATGCGGATGAAATCCTGCACGGCCGCGCCGGTCGGCGAGGTGATGAATCCGACCGTGCGTGGCAGCAGCGGGATGACCCGCTTGCGCGCGGGTTCGAACAAACCCTCGGCCGCGAGCTTCTGTTTGAGTTTTTCCAGCTCCTGTTGAAGCCGGCCGGCGCCGTGTTCAATGAGCGCGCGGATGACGAGTTGATACTGGCCGCGCTGTTCATAGACACTGACCTCGCCGTAGGCCAGCACCTGGCCGCCGTCGCGCAGCGCGACGCTCTGCCGGGCCGCGTCGCCGCGGAAGAGTACGCAGCTCAGCTGCGCGCCCGCGTCCTTGAGGGAAAAGTAGACGTGGCCGCTGGCCTGCGCGCGGAGATTGGAAACCTCGCCCCGCACCCAGCCCGGTCGAAGGCCGCCCTCCAACAACTCCTTCACCTCGCGGGTGAACTCGGAGACGGTCCGCACGCGGCCCGGATCCCCGAGGGGCAGCTCAGGATCTTTTTTTGCCATAATGCCGGCGGATAAAGTGCACGATGAGCGAAATGCCGGCCAGTGCGCTCAAGCCCAGAAACGCGACCCGCGCCCTGCCATGCAGGATGGCGTCGCCGAAAATCACGAACCCGGTGCTCATCGGCATAACGACCGCCCACGACACCCATAGGTACGTGATGAACCGAACCCGAGCCAGGCCCAGCAGGTAGCTTTGCAGGAAGAACGGCGGACCGGGGGTGATCCGGACGATCAGCGTCAGCTCGGCGTGGTCGGCCTCATCCAGTTCCGGCACCTTGTATCGGGTCCGTGCGATCATCTGTTCCAACCAGGGACGCAGACCGACCGCGGCCAGCCAGTAGGTCAGGGCCATGTTGACGGCCAGGGCCAGGCCGCAACACGCCAGCACGAGCGGGAGCCCGAGCCGGTCGGCAAACGCGGTGCCGGCCGTGAGCGTGAAGGCAATCATAGGACAGCCGGCGGCCGGCAGCAGTGACATCGCGATGAAGAAAGCGAGGGGCCCGGTGTCGCGCAGCATTGCGAGACCCGCCTCGATTGACAACCGCACGCTGTAATCGTGGATCTTGAACCACCACAGGCCCGCGACCGCGACGACCAGCGCGAGGACCACCAAGGCAATGAGTTTCAGGGGGGACGGTCGGGCTTCCACGTCCCCAAGATGCCGGGGCCGCTTCGTCGCCGTCAAGGGCGGAGGCGCGGTGGTTGAAAATGCTTCCCTAGCTGCGGTGCGCGGCTAGCTTGCAGCCGCACGGCGGACCTCGCTCCCGAGTCGGCACCGGCTTCATCGCCCCACCCACACATGCACCCCCCGGGCTCCGAAAATCCACGCGTATCCCGCCTGCCTGCGGTCCTGTCCGGTCTCAGCCTGTGCGCCGCCGCCGGTTGGCTGGTCTCCCGGGTCTGGGTCGGCCTGGATTTCACGGACGAGATGCAGTATTACGGGGATATCCAGAGCCTGATCCGGACCGGTCGTTTTTTTATCGACGACCTCGCGGTGCAGCAGCTCGGCTATTTCTTCGTCTGGCCGTTCTTCAAGCTGCACGCGCTGTTGTTTCCGGACCAGGACTATCTCGTCCTGTTTGGCCGCCTGCTGCTGCTGGCGGCGTATGGGGTAACGGGAGCGCTGTTCTGGCGCACCGCAACGAAACTCGGTGGATTCTCCCTGGCGCACAAGCTGGTCGGACTGGCGGCCTTCCTGGCGTGGGTGCCGTTCCAGATTTTCGCCCTGAGCTACAACACCGCTTCCTATCTGCTCATCGTCGCCCTCACGGCCGCTTGGATCAATCGCGACCCGGAAAAATTCCGGCGTTATGTCGTGACGGTTGCCGCCCTGCTCACCGTGCTCACCTATTCCTATCCGCCGATCGGGGTTGGGCTCATCCTCGCCGCCGTGACCGAGGCCGCCTGGCGGCTCGGCCGGCGCCAGGCCCTGATGCTGCTGGGGGCGACCGCGTTGTCCGGACTGGCGGTTGGATTGGCGATACTCCGGATCCAAGGCGCGAGCCTCTGGTCCGACTTGCGCGCCGTGTTCGACGTTTCCCGCGCTTACGGAGTGGGGGCCACGATACACTATCCGTATCAGTTCTCCGGCTGGGTCATCACGATTATGCTCGGACTCCTCTTCATCTGGCGGCTGCAACGCGGACGCCCCCTGGCCCATCCCGGGGGTGCGGGCACTTCCCCGGTGCTGCGCTGGACTGCGCTGGGCTTTCTCATGGCGGGAAGTGGCGTCTTGCTGGGACTGATCAGCAGATGGAGGACTGGGTTTTTCCCGGTCACCATTCTCCAAGGCCTGCTGCTCCTGCTGGCGTCCACCATGGAGCCAGCGGACGGCCGGGCACCCGTTCTGCGATTTGACAATGGCTCGCTCCTCCGCTGGGGGCAACTGGGTCTCTTGCTCACCGGCAACGTCGCGCTGTATGCGATCCTCCTGCTCCACGTCGGCCTCGGCACCGGATATGTCGCCCTGACAGTCTTTCTGGGCTTGCTCTCGCTGCTGACGCTGACCGCCCCGCCTGGGCTGGGGAAGGTTCCAGTCGGGCTGGCCGTGATCGGCACTATCACCGGCGCGGTGGTCTCCTACACGAGCAGCAACGGACTTCATAATTTTGGGGTCGGCGCCGCCGGCGTCATCCCCTTCCTGGTCCTCTACGGTGCGCGCCAGTTGGACGAGGTGACGACGGGCCCCCGGCGGGCCGTCGCCGCGGCCCTCTTGCCGGGCTTGGTGGGGCTGCTGTTGGTCGGCGGCGTGCTTCAACCCTATTTGGAGCAACCGATCTGGCACCGTTTCCAGCTCATGCAGGGCGTGCCCGCTTACCGTGGTATCTGGACATCGCCGGTCAAGGCGGAGGCGGTCGAAAGATTCCAGGCGCTGGCTCCGCCCGGTTCGCTGCGCGGCACGCGCCTCCTGGTCATCGGTCCACATCCCTGGCTTTACTTCGCCTTGGGCGGCCAGCCCGCCACCTCGGCGGTATTCATGCACTTTGACAGCAACGATGCGGCTTACCGGATCGCCGCCGACCGGTTGTTTCGGGACGGCATGCCCGACGCCATTATGCTGGCGACAACCACCATGCCACAACCCTTCGCAACCAAGGTCATGGAATGGAGCGAACGTGGCTTCAGCACCCAGACTCTGGTCCTGCCGGCGGAATTCATCCAGAGGTTCAAGACGCAGATGTGGTATGAATTTCCGACCCAGGTTTACCTGCTCCGACGACAACCTGGTCCGCGTTGAGTGCGGCCGGCCGCCACGAAAAACTTCGCCCAGCCGCGGGAGCACCGGCAAAAGGCTTCCCCTTCCGTTTCAACCCCTCCAGACTCCGCCACATCTGCCCATGAAGCTATCGATCGTCATCCCCTGCTATAATGAGCGTCAGACCATCCGGAAGATCGTCGACGCCGTCCGCGCCGCCCCGGTGGAGGACAAGGAGATCATCGTGGTGGACGACTGTTCGGCGGACGGCACGCGCGACGTCCTGCGCGCCGAGATCGAGCCGCTGGTCACCCGCATCATCTATCACGACGTGAACCAGGGCAAGGGCGCGGCGCTGCGCACGGGCTTCGCCGCCGCAACGGGCGACGCCGTCATCGTGCAGGACGCCGACCTCGAATACGATCCGCAGGAATACCCGCGGCTGCTCAAGCCGATCGCGGACGGCAAGGCCGACGTGGTTTTCGGCTCGCGGTTCATGGGCGCCGAGGCCCACCGCGTGGTCTATTTCTGGCACATGGTCGGCAATCGTATCCTCACCCTGCTCTCGAACATGGGCACAAACCTGAACCTCACCGACATGGAAACCTGCTACAAGGTGTTCCGGCGTGAGATCCTCGCGCAGATCAAGCTCGAGGAAAACCGCTTCGGCTTCGAGCCGGAGATCACCGCCAAGGTTGCGGCACTGAAGGGTTGCCGCATCTACGAGGTCGGCATCTCCTATTATGGCCGCACTTACGCCGAGGGGAAAAAGATCGGCTGGCGCGATGGCTTCCGGGCCATCTACGCGATCGTGAAATACAACCTGTTCAGGTGAACCCGGGGCACCACCGCGGCTTTCACTGGGTTTTCACGGACCGGCGGGGCAAGGACCGCTTGCCGCCGCCAACCCCATTGTGTCATGCCTTGGGCTCCCGGGAGAGCGCAATGCCATCCCCCAAAAACTCCAATGAGTGAAGCCAGCTCCAGCCCCACGATCTCCCGCGGCACCCTGCTCGGCGCCATCGCCGCGGCGCTGGCCGCCCCGTTGTTGTTTGCCGGCTACAGCGGCCAGATTTGGGAAGACTACTACATCACCTATCGCAGCAGCCGGAACCTGGCCGACGGGCACGGATTGGTCTACCAGATCGGCGAAGCCGTCCATACCTTCACTTCCCCGCTTGGCGTGCTCCTGCCCGCGCTGGGCTACAAGCTGACCGGCGGCGACACCGCGGCGCTGTGGTTCTTCCGGATCGTCAGTGCGGTGGCCCTGGCGGTCGCCGCGGCGCTCATCGGCCGCCATGCCCGCGAACAAGGCTGGTCCCGTGCCGCCTGCTGGTTCGCGCTGTGCCTCGGGGTCTTCGAGGCCAAGATCGTGGCCTGCTCCTCCAACGGCATGGAGACGGCCCTGCTGCTGCTGTTTACGGCGCTGACCTGGCACCAACTCACCCGGGCCGGCGGCCCGCGCTGGCTGTGGCTGGCGCTCGGCTACGGCGGTCTCATGTGGACCCGGCCCGACGGATGCCTGCCGGCCGCGGCGATGACGTTTGCTTGGTGGCTCTTCGGTCCGCGCCGGCTGACGCCTGACGAACGCACTTGGTGGCGGCACCTGGCCCGAGCGCTCCTGCTCGGCGGTATGCTCTATCTGCCGTGGTTTCTGTGGGCCTGGCATTTCTACGGCTCCCCCGTGCCACAAACCATCATTGCCAAATCAGCGCTGACGCCCGGCGGACTTTCCTTCAGCCGGATCCTGACCGCCCCGCTCAGCTGCCTCGTGGACAACACCGCCCTCGACGGGCTGTTCCTGCCGATCTACTCCAACATCGGCTGGCCGGTCAACCTCCTGCTCGTGGGCCGCCTGCTGGCGCGCCTGGCGGCCTTTCTCTGGGTGCTGCCCGTGCTGCCCCGCCCGACCAGGGCCGCCTCTCTCGCGGTGTTGATCGGCGGGATATATTTCAACCAAATCATGCCCTACCCGTGGTATTTCGCCCCCTGGACGCTGCTGGCGGCGCTCGCGCTGACCGGCGGCGCGTGGGCACTCGGCCCCCGGCTGGGCGTCCGGGGGCGGGCCGCCGGCCGCATCGGCGCTGGTATCCTGGCCGGCGGCGCGCTGCTCCTGACGGCCGCCCAGGCCTACAGTGCCCGGCAGCAGCAGGAGATCATTGAGAACGGTGGCCGGAAACAAATCGGATTGTGGCTGCGGGAGCACGCGGCCCCGGGTGACAATGTCTTCCTCGAACCCATCGGCTATATCGGGTATTTCAGCCAGCTGAAGATCCTCGACTTTCCCGGCCTCTGCGCCCCGGAGGTTTCCCGGATCGTCCGCAGCGGGACCGGCGGCTACGCCCGGATCATCACCACCCTGAACCCGGTGTGGCTCGTCCTCCGGCCCTACGAGATCGCCAACCAGAACCTGCAGAACAGCGGGCTGCTGAATGCCTACGACGCCGTCAAGATATTCGACCAGCTTCCGACCGTCGAGGCCTGCAGCTTCCTGCCCGGTCGCAACTGGCTCGAGTTTGACTCCCAATTCATCGTCTACCATCGACGGAACAAGCCGGTGGCCGGCGCCCCCGCCCGATGACGCCGCCCCGGTCTCCCGTGGTTTTTGATTTCGCCACGCCACCGATCCCTGTCATCAATACTCCCGTCCCATGAGCCTCCCCGCCGTCACGGTTGTCATCCCCATTTTCAATGAGGAGCCGGTGCTGCCCGAGCTGCTCGCGCGGCTCACTGCCGTGTTCGAGAAGAATCCCGCCGTGCGCTGGGCTGCGTTGCTGGTGGACGACGGCAGCCGCGACCGCTCGGTGGAGTTGATCCGCGCGCACGCCGCCCGCGACTCCCGGTTTGCTATGATCGAGTTCAGCCGCAATTTCGGCTTTCAGGCCGCGATCACCGCGGGGCTGGCCCATGCGGCAGGCGACGCCGTCGTCACCATGGACGCCGACCTGCAGGATCCGCCGGAATGCGTCCCGGAGCTGGTGGCCCGATGGCTCGCCGGTGCCGAGGTCGTGCGCGCGGTGCGCCGCACGCGGCAGGAGACCGGCCTGCGCCGCGTCGGCATGAACCTCTTCCACGCCTGCTTCAGCCGCGTCGCTGATTTCCCCATCGCCGACAATGCGGGCACCTTCGGCCTGATGGACCGGGTCGCCGTCGACGCCCTGAAACGCCTGCCCGAGCGCAACCGCTATTTCCCTGGCCTGCGCGCCTGGGTGGGATTTCGCACGGCGGAGATCACCTACGACCGGCAGGAGCGGGCCGCCGGCCAGCCGCAGCAGACTTTCTTCCGGCTCATGCGCTACGCTTTCGACGGCGTTTTCAGCTTTTCCTATCTGCCGCTCCGACTGCTCACCTACACCGGCGGGGTGGTCAGCGGGGTGGGCTTTGTGCTCGGGGTCTTCTTCATTGTCCGCCGCCTGCTCGGCATCGAGATCGCCCAGACCGGTTTCACCACGTTGGTCACCTTGGTGCTTTTCCTCGGCGGGGTGCAGCTCATCGGCATCGGCGTCCTCGGGGAATACCTCGCACGCGTCTATGACGAGGTGAAGCAGCGCCCCACCTATCTCATCAAACACAAGACCGGCCTTGGCTAGACGGCTCGGCATCTTCCTTCTGTTCGCCGCCACCGCCCTTCTGGCGGTCACCGCCTACTGGCTGCTCTTCACCGTTTTCATGACCTACGACGATGAGGGCTACGTCCTCATCTCCCTGAAAAACTATTCGACGCACGGGGGGCTCTACACCCAGGTCTACAGCCAGTACGGTCCGTTCTTCTACCTCCTCCACGACTTCGGCCACCGTCTGCTCGGCTACGCCTTCACCAACACCAACGGCCGGCTCATCACCCTGGTTTGCTGGCTGGTGGCCGCGGGCGCGGCGGCGCATCTGGTATGGCGTCAGACCCGCGCGGTTACGTTGACCGGATTCACGCTCGGCCTGACGTTCTTCCATCTGTGGCTCATGGTGAGTGAACCCGGGCATCCGGGAGGGCTCATCGCCGCCCTCATTGCGGTGGGGGCCTGGCTCGGCGCGGGGTTGATCGAGCGCCGCGCGATGTCCGCGCTGGCGGTCGCCGCCGGCCTGCTCGGCGCGGCCCTGCTGCTCACCAAGATCAATGTCGGCATCTTCTTTCTGGCCGCGACCGGCGCCTGGTTTGCCGCGCAACTCGCCGATCCCCGCCAGGCCTCGGGCGCGACCCTGCTCGCCGCCCTGTTGCTCGTGTTGCTGCCCGTCGGGTTGATGCAGGCGCAGCTCAAGGAGGAGTGGGGCCGGCTGTTCTGCGCCTTGTCGGCCAACGCCTCGCTGACCATGCTGGCCGTCGCGTGGCGCGGCCGCCGGCCGCTCACCACCTGGGCGCAAGCCGCCCGCGGCAGCGCGGCCCTGTTGTTGCTCGGCGGCGTGGTGCTGGCTGCCGTCGGTCTGCGCGGCACGAACGCACATGACCTGCTCGGCGGAATCCTGCTCGGCCCGTTGCGGCATCCGGGCGTTTATCATTTCTCCCCCAACTGGACTCCCGGCGCCGCATTGGCTGGCGGCGTCTCCCTGCTGCTCGCGGCGCTGGTCTGGTCCGGTCACGGCGGACGGCTGGCCGGGTTATTGGTGCTGCTGCGGCTGGGTTTGGTCCTGACCTACGGTCTCGCCGCCTTGGAATGGCTGCCCTTCACGAGCTACAGCTTTACCATGTCCTATCTCGTGCCGCTGGCATGGATCTTTGCCGTGCGGCTTTCCCCGGTTGCGAAAGACGAGGATTCCCCCCGGGTTGTGACCTGGGTCGGGCTGCTGCTGGTGCTGCAATACCTGCACGCGTATCCGGTCGCGGGCAGCCAGATCGCTTGGGGCACTTTCCTGATCGTACCGGTCATGGCGTTGGGACTGTACGACACCGGCCTCTACCTCGCGACTCGGGGTCGCCCCAGGTTCCGGATGGTCATGGGTACGGCCTGCGTGATCCTCGCCGCTGGCGCCGCGGGCCGGCTCGTCGCCCTCGGCGGGGAGCGCTACGCCGACGGCAAGCCCTTGCGTCTCGAGGGCGCGGAGAACCTGCGGTTGCCCGAAGACTTCGCCAGCGCGCTCCGCGTCCTCACCCTCAATGCCACCGCGCACGGCGACATGCTCTTCTCGCTGCCCGGCATGTTCAGCTTCAACACCTGGACCCAGCTGCCTCCGCCCACACTGGCGGACACGACGCATTGGTTCACCCTGCTCACGCCGCGCCAACAGGACGAGATTGCCGCCGCGCTCACCCGTAGTGAGCGCCCCGTCCTGATCGTGCAGCGCGGACTGCTGGGATTTCTCACCGACCACCAATTCTCGAGCGCTAGTCCGCTCGAAAACTATCTCCATCAAAATTTCCAAAAAGCCTTCAGCCTGCAGCAATATGAATTCTGGGTCCGCCGCGGCCGTAGTATCGCGCTGCTGGGCACGGCTGAGTTCCTGCGGCTCGACGCGCCCCAATCCGGCCTGCCGCCGGCGAAACTTGAGATCATCGCCGCCATCCCGTCCGGCCGCACGGTCGCCCGCATCGAACTGGCCGCGTTGGGCGAAACGCCCCGCGTGATCGCCAGCTGGGACCAGTCCAGCGGCCAGTTGTCGGCCGTCGGCCTTGATCTTCACGGCGCGCCCATGACGCCGGCCAACCGCTCCGCGTGGGAACAGCCACTGCCCCCGCTGGCCCGGCTGGCCCTGCCGTTGCCGGGCATGCCAGCCTTCGTCCAGCGCAATGCCGTGCTCTATCTGCGCGATGCCACTGGTAATCTGGTGACCGAGGCACGCTTCACGGATTGACCCGCTTGCGGGCGACGAGCAGCAGGCTCACACCAAAGGGAAACCTGATTCCGCGCATGAGACCGAATTGCACAAACAGGGTCTGGAGCAACCGGTTCAATCCGGCCGGTGGCATCATGTCCTCGGCCCGGCCGGCTGTCGCGGGCTTGCGCCAGCGCTGCCAGCGGCGGACCAGCCACACCGCGGGAAACGCGACCACATTGGTGTAGTTCAGGTGCAGAATCTCCCAATCGCCAGACGGGAACAGCGCCTGCAACTCCCGGCGCGCATAGCGGCGGTGATGGTGCAACGCCACGTCCCAATGGCCCCACAGCGCCATCATTGCGGGCACCGTCACGACCACATGGCCGCCCGGCCGCAGCACGCGCCGGATCTCCCCCGCCGCGCCCCGATCATCGGCGATGTGCTCCAGCACATCGAGCGCGGTGACGCAGTCGACCGACGATGCCGGCAGAGGAATATTGGTCGCCGAACCCTCGACGATCTCGTCCGGCCCAAAACGCGTGCGCAGGATGGCGAGCGACTCGGCGTGATCGTCCAGCACCCGCACGCGGCAGTCCGCCCGCATCAGCTCGGCAAACAAACCCGTGCCCGCCCCGCAGTCGAGCAGCAGGCTCTCGCGGGCGATCCCTCCCGTACGCGCGATCCAGCGCCGCACCAGTTCCCGTTTGCCGGCATAGTACCAGTGCTCGCGCTCCACGCGACCCAAGTTGGAATATTCGTCGGCGTTCATGCGGTCCGTTCATGTGAATTGAGCGGCCCGCCCTGGGCAAGGTAAACTCACGGCGCGAGAGTGACGACGGGCGCACGGGATCCCGCGGCCGCAGGTTCATCCGTCAGGAAATCCACCAGTACCTGGGCGGCGCTATCCGCCGGCGCTCGCACGGCTACGTCCCGCGTGGCGCCTCCCGGGAGCACGCCCTCCTGCCGGTCGCCCTCGGCCCGGGTGGTGAATGTCCACGGGTGAGCCGAAGGGTTGTGCAAGCGGAGTATCACTGTCCCGGTCCAGCCGCGCACCAACAGGTCATCCGTGATCCGGTCCGGTCGCGTGGTCCGCAGGGAGCGATACAGCAACGGTGCCGGTTCCTCGCCTGGGCGCAGGCGGCGGTATGCCGCCAAGCTGTAGCCGCTGCGGCCATCCTGGCCGAAATAACAGTAGACCCTCCCTAGTACCCGGCCTTCGAAACCCATGAACCGCCCCGCTGGCACAATGATCCAGCCCGGCTTGCCCTGCAGGAATTGCTCGGCCGTGCGGACGGCATCACCGGGCACCGGGGCGAGCCGCACCGCCTGGCCCGACGGCTGGCGGTAGAACGCCGCCAGCGGCGCGTTGATCGGCAGCGCCACGGTCAACGGATTTCCGGGCGAGTCCAGCCCCGCCGCCCATTCCCGCCAGCGACTGAAGACAAAATGTGAGAGCGCCCGGTCCGGCCGGACCGTCGCCTGCCACGCGGCCTGGTTGGCCTGCCATTGTACGTTCACGAACACCTGTGCGGCGGAGAACACGGCCACGACCCACACGGCGATCTGCCCACGTCGCCCGAGCCGGTTCACGCCCCAGGCTCCGACCACCGCCAGCCACGGCGCAGCCAGCACGGCGAAACGGAACGCCCATTGATGCCACTGCACGAGGGCGTGCTGCGTCAGCACATAGGCAATCACGCCCGAGCCCCAGACCAGAATCTGAGCCGCCCCCTCGGCCCGGGACCGGCCGGCGAACGCCGCGACCATCCCGCCGACAAACAGAATCACCGCCAGCAGTCCGCAATTCACGACATCCGCATCCGGCTCGTTCAAGTCCATGATCATCGCGACCTGCGCGCGCCGCGGGTATTGGGCGAAGACGTCACGATCCGCCTCGCTGGGCAGCGCCGGCAGCAGGCTTCGACCCAGCGCACGGCATGCCTCCTGACTCCAGATCGGCTGGGAATTGGGATCCAGCAACTGTACGGCCGAGGTGCCGAGGTTGATCCACAATTTGTGCAGCCGCTGCACCGGTGACAGCGATCCGCCGTGGTGCAACACCACGGCCTCGCGCGGGCCGAACCAACCGCCATAGGTCTCCAGGTTCCGCCACAAGCCCGGCGCGGCAAAAACCACGAACGCGAACACCGCCGCGCCAGCCGTAGACCTCAAGGTTCGCCAATCCCGCCGGTGCCGCCAGGCGAGCCAGCCCACCCACAGCGCCGCCCCCGGCGCCAGGTAGAACAACGTGCCCTTGGAGCCCCACGCCAGGCCGACGCCGATTCCCGCCACCCACGAACCCTCGCCGCGGAGCAGGGCACGGTGCCAGAGGAAATACGCTGCGGCGAAAACCCCGGCTGTGAAAAGATCGCTGTGGATCGTCGTGAATTGCACGGCGACATTGGCCATGCCGAGCAAGAGGGCGACCGCCCCCCACGATCCAAGTCGCCTCAACCCGGCGAGCCGGGCGAGCCCGAACGTGGCGCCCAGCACCAGTCCGCCGCCCGCCAGCTGACCCAGCGGCGCGAGATGAAACCCGGCGCGCGTCGCCCCCAGTAGCCAGGCGATGACCAGATCCGGCACCACGGGCATGTAGTTCAGCCGCGGGTCGTCCGTCGCGAAATGCGCAACGCGACCGTCCTGCAACCACTGCCCGATGCGTGACAGCCGGTAGGTGAGCGCATCAAAGACCACCGGCTCGGCTCGGATTGCGAGGACCGCCAGCAGCAGCATCCCGCACAGCAGCCCGGCTGCAATCCGGCCGTCCACGGAACCGCCGGCGACCAGCCGCCACCAGCCGGCCAACCACGCACGCCACTGCCGGCCGTCGCCGGACAATTGCTTCCGCCGCCAGGCCAGCAACAGCAACAGGGTGCTGGCATGCAACCCGAAGAAACCGAACGCCCCGAGGACGCCCGCGAGCCCGAGGATGACTCCCGCGCCCGCGACCCAAGCGAGGGCAAGCAGCAGCCAGCCTAGAGTGGATTCCAGCAAGCCCCGGCCGGCCAGCCCCGCGGTGCACACCCCCAGCCAGGCCCCGACGCCCGCCATCACGGCACCACTCAGGAAAAGGCAGAGGATGGCGGGATCAGTCACGGGTGAGAGCTTGCCCATGTGAGCGCTCGCGCCCAATTTCGGCAAAGGTATTCCGCTTGGCTCCGCTCTTCCCACCATCCATGTCCGCCCACCGGCTCGCGTCGGGCCTGGCCGTACTCCTGCTCGGCCTGTTCTGGTGGCTGGCCGTCTCGGCTTCCCGGCATTGGAGCCAGACGGCCGACGAACTTCCGCATGTCACCGCCGGCTACACCTACGATCGCTACGGCGACTACCGGATGCATTTTGAAAACGGCAACCTGCCTCAGCGAGTGCACGGGCTCGCGCCGCTGGTGCTGGGCGCGCGCTTTCCGGCGGATGAGGTCCGCTGGCGCACCTCCGACTACTGGCAGCTCGGTTGGGATTTTTTCTACGGCCTCGGCAATCCCACCGACCGGATGCTGCTCGGGGCCCGCGCGTTGAACGCGCTTTTTGGCGTGGCCCTGGGCGCATTCGTCTTCACCGTGGCGCGCCGCTGGCACGGCGATGGCGGTGGACTCGTCGCCCTGGGCTTCTACGTCTTTTACCCGGATTTCCTCGCCCACAGCGCTCTGGCCACCTCCGATGTCGCCGGCGCGTTGTGCCTCAACCTGGCCGCGTGGTTTTTCTGGCGGCACCTGGAGCGGCGCGATCCGGCGTCCGGCGCAATCGCCGGCCTCTGCAGCGGGCTCGCGCTCGTGGCGAAGTTTAACGGTGTGTTCATCGCCCCGATCTTCGCGCTCCTGATCCTGCTCGATGCGTTCGGCCGGGCCGATGCCGGCCAACGGATGAGGCGGCTTGGCCGCAACCTGCTGCTCGGGCTCGCCCAGGCGGCCGCCGCGACGTTGGTAATCTGGGCCTTTTTCTCGTTCCGCTATTCCGCCCGCGGACCCGGCACGCCGGAACTGGAGCGTTTCGCTTGGTCCTGGTCGCAGATGCTCCAGCTTGCCGGCTGGAAGGGTCCGTTCCTCGTCTTCGCCGCCGAATGGCATTTGTTGCCCGAAGCCTGGCTCAACGGCCTCGCCAACGTCCTGGCCGGCGAGGCGGGACGACCCGCTTTCTTCGCAGGTGAATACAGCCTGCATGGCTGGTGGCAATTCTTCCCCACCCTGTTTCTGGTCAAGACCCCCGTCGGCATGCTCGCCGCCCTCGGGCTGGCATTGGTCGCCACGCTGGGCAAATTGCGGCGCCTGAACGCTGCCACCCGTCTTGCCTTCGTCCTGCCGGCCGCGCCGCTGCTGGTCCTGAGCGCGGTCATCGGACTGGCCGCACTTACCAGCCACCTGAACATCGGCCATCGCCACGTCCTCGCAATCTATCCGCTGCTGTTCATCGCGCTCGGGGGACTGGCGGCGACCGGCCGGCGCTGGCAGCAGGCAACGGTCGCATTGCTGCTGGTTGCGGCCGTGGAGGTGACCGCGGTCCGGCCGCACTACCTGGCTTTCTTCAATGCCCTCGCGGGCGGCCCGGCCCGTGCCTACCGTCTCGTCGTCGACAGCTCGCTCGACTGGGGCCAGAGCCTGCCCACCTTGCGCGACTGGCTCGGCCAGAACCGCCGCGCCGGCGAACCGGTGTATCTTTCCTATTTCGGCAGCGCCTGGCCGCCCTACTATGGAGTGAGCCCGACCCGGTTCCTGCCCGCCGTCAACATCGCCCACCCGCCTTTTGCGCGCTACGATTTCGAGCCGGGGCTTTACTGCATCAGCGCCACCTCGCTTGCCGAGGTCTACTCGGACTATCGCGGCGCCTGGCGGGAGGATTGGGAGCGGCAGTGGCGGGATCCGGCCACGCCGGACACAACGCGCGAGTTGCTGCGGTTTTCGCGGCTCTGCAAATACCTGCAAAGACGCCCGCCCGACGCCAGCGCCGGCTATGCCATCCTGATCTTCCGGCTCGACGCTGCTGCGGTGCGCGCGGCCCTCGAAGGCCCGGTGAAGGGCTGGTGAGCGTCGGCCGGGAGCGGACTTCGCACTCGACAGCCGGCCCCGCCAGGCGAGAGGCTTCGTGCGATGAGCAGCCCTTCGACTTCCGTGCGTATCGGCGTGATCGGTTTTGGCCAGTGGGGCCCCAACCACGTCCGCAACTTCAATATGATCGAGGGCACCGAGGTGGTGCGCGTCTGCGATGCCTCGGAGGCACGCCTGAGGGCCGCACAAAAGCTGTTTCGGGGGGTGCAGTTCACGAAGAATTCCGCCGACATCACTGGCGCGGCGGACATCGACGCCGTGGTCATCGCCACGCCCACCGGCTCGCATTACCCCTTGGTGAAGGCCGCACTCGAGGCAGGCAAGGACGTGCTCTGTGAAAAGCCACTGGCCCGCACCTCCACCGAGTGCCGCGAACTCCTCGAGCTGGCCGCGAAGCGCGGCCGCATCCTGATGGTCGGCCACGTCTTTCTCTACAACTCCGGCGTCCTGCATCTCAAGGTGGACCTGGACCGCGGTGAACTCGGCCGCATCTACTACATGGACGCGGTGCGGACCAACCTCGGCCCCGTGCGGACGGACGTCGGCGCCATCTTCGACCTCGCGAGCCACGACATCTCAATCTTCAACTTTCTCCTTGGCGCGCAGCCGGTCGAGGTTTCCGCCACCGGCAACAGCGTGCTGCAGAAGGGCGTCGAGGACGTCGGTTTCCTCACCCTCTATTACCCGGGCAATGTCGTGTGCCACGCGCACATCTCGTGGCTCAATCCGCGCAAGGTCCGGCAGCTCACCATCGTCGGCGACCACAAGATGGCCGTCTGGGACGATATGAACAACCTCGAGCCCATCCGCTATTACGACAAGGGAGTCACGGCCGACCACTACGCCTCCTTTGGCGAGTTCCACATGATCCTGCGCGACGGCCAGATCACGATCCCCAAGGTGAAGCTTTCCGAGCCGCTCATGAAGCAGGATGCCGAGTTCGTCGATTGCGTGCGCACCCGACGCGCACCGGCCTCCGACGCTCGCATGGCCCTGGCCGTGGTGCTGGCCATGGAGGCCGCTTTGGAATCGCTCAAAGACCACGGCCGCACCGCCAAGGTCACCACGGCATGACCGAGCGCCCCGACTCCCCCCTCTATCGCATCACCCCCGACGTAGTGCTCGGCGAGCGCGTGCGGCTCAATGCGTTCATCAATCTCTACGGCTGCCGCCTCGGCGACGACGTTATGGTCGGCACCTTTGTCGAGATCCAGCGCGACGTCGACATCGGCCCGCGCTGCCGCATCCAAAGCCACACCTTCATCTGCTCGGGTGTGACGCTCGAGGCCGACGTGTTCGTGGGCCACGGCGTCATGTTCATCAACGACCGCAACCCCCGCACGGCCACGGCGGGTACCGGTGACTGGAAATTGGAACGCGTCATCGTCCGGCGCGGCGCATCGATCGGCTCGGGCGCGCTCATCTTCGGCGGCATCACCATCGGTGAGGACGCGATGATCGGCGCCGGGGCCGTCGTGCTCAAGGACGTCGCGGCCGGCGCCACAGTCGCCGGCGTGCCGGCCCGTCTGGTCCGCCCGCGCGCATGAGTTCCGCGACGGTCGCCGTCAGTGTTGTCCTGCCCGCGTTCAACGAGGAGGTGCTGCTGGCCGGTTGTGTGCGTCAACTTCACGGCGCGCTCGCGGCCCTGCAAGTGACGGCCGAGATCGTCATTGTCGACGACGGCAGCCGCGACGGTACGCCCGGGATCGCCGACCAGCTTGCGCGGGAACTGCCCGGGGTCATCGCCGTCCACCAGGCCAATCAGGGCATCGGCGGCGCGTTCCGCACCGGCGTCCAGCGGGCCACCGGTGAATACCTCGTTCTCTGGCCGGCTGACATGCCCGCCGAACCCGGCGACCTCGCGCCCTACACCTCGCGGTTCGGCCAGGCCGATGTCATCGTCGGCGTGCGGCAGGCCCGGCTCGGCTACAACCCGCTCATGCGTCTCAACGCGTGGCTCTACCCTCGGATCGTTGCCACGCTGTTCGGGTTGCACCTGCGCGACGTGAACTGGATCCATGCCTATCGCCGTGAGCTCTTCACCCGCATCACGCTCACCCAGCGCGGCATCCCGATGCTGGTCGAGGCGCTCGTGCGCCTGCGCGACCTCGGGGCCAGCTTCGTCGAGGTGGACGTGACCATGAAGCAACGGCTCGGCGGCGTGGCCTCAGCCTCACGGTTCAGGGTCATGTGGCGCACCTTGACGGGAGTCATGAATTTCTGGAAACTCTGGCGCAAGGAGCGCCGCTCCTGACCCCATGACCAGTCCGTATAAAGTCCCCTTCCAGGATCTCCCGCTGCAAACCGCCCAGATCCGGCGCGAACTCGATGTCGTCATCGACCGCGTGCTCAACCACTGCCAGTTCATTCACGGCAAGGAATGCGCGGAGTTCGAGTCGGCCTTCGCGGCCGCGGTCGGCAGCGCCCACGCGGTTGGGCTCGGCTCGGGCACCGATGCGCTGCAGTTCATCTGCCGCGGACTCGGCATCGGGCCGGGGGACGAGGTCATCACGGTCGCCAACAGCTTCATCGCATCCGCCGAGGCCGTCTCGTATGCCGGCGCCCGGCCGGTGCTGGTGGACTGCCGGCTGGAGGATTACCTGATCGACCCCGCGGCCGTCGCCGCCGCCATCACGCCGCGGACCAAAGCGGTCATGCCCGTGCACCTTTACGGTCAGCCGGCCAACATCGACGCCATCGCCCCGCTCTGCCAAAAGCACGGCCTGCATCTGATCGAGGACGCCGCGCAGGCCCATGGGGCCAAGCTGAAGGACGGCCGCTACTGTGGCACGCTCGGCACGGCGGCCGGGTTCAGCTTCTATCCCGGCAAGAATCTCGGCGCCTTCGGTGACGGCGGCGCGGTCACGACCAATGACGCTGCGCTCGCGCAGAAACTGCGGCTGCTCCGCAACTGGGGCTCGGTGGTGAAATACCAGCATGAGATCAAGGGCTACAACTCGCGGCTCGACACCCTGCAGGCTGCCATCCTCCACGTGAAGCTCGGACACCTGCCGCGCTGGAACGACGAGCGCAACCACGTCGCCACGTGGTATCGGGAAAACCTGCGGGACTGCGCCGGGGTCGTGCTCCCGCAGGAAATGCCTTGGTGCGGACGGCACGTGTATCATCTCTTCGTCGTCCGCTTCCCGGAGCAGGACCGCGATGTCGTCGCCCAAAAGCTCCTCGC
This sequence comes from uncultured Oleiharenicola sp., assembly GCA_964652485.1. Classification (GTDB taxonomy): domain Bacteria; phylum Verrucomicrobiota; class Verrucomicrobiia; order Opitutales; family Opitutaceae; genus Lacunisphaera. The sequence continues at coordinate 38,215 of CAZZDB010000002.1, read as the reverse complement.
CCGCGGGGTCCAGACGGTCGTCCACTATCCGATTCCGATCCATCGGCAGAAAGCCTATGCCGAACTCGGCTACCTGGCGGGGGCGTTCCCCTGCGCGGAGCACGCGGCGCAATCGATTCTCTCGCTCCCGATGTTCCCCGAGATGACGCGCGCACAGTGTGACTATACCTGCGAGGCCCTGCACGCCGCGCTGAAATGATTTTCGCGCCCCGTTGTGCATGACGCCGACTGCCGCCCCACGCTTCAACTGGAAGACCGCCGCCGGGGTTGCCGCCCTGCTCACGCTGCACGTGACGCTGGCCCTTTGGGCCGTCGCGGACCAAAGCGTGACGGCCGACGAGATCCTTCACCTGACAGGTGGCTACTTCTATAACAAATACGGCGACTACCGCATCCAGCCGGAGAACGGAAATCTGCCGCAACGCGTGGCCGCACTGCCCGCCTGGCTGATGAACGCCCCGGCCCCGGCGCTGGCGGACAACATTTACTGGCGCAACGCGGAGGGGTCGGCCATCGGTCACCAGTTCTTTTATGAGACCGGACATGACCATTGGCCGATGCTGATGGCAGGCCGGGCGCTGATGACGCTGTTTTCCGTGGGCACGGGCCTGCTGGTCTTCGGCTGGGCGCGGCGACTGTTCGGTACACCCGCGGGCTTCCTGTCTCTGACCTTCTATGCGCTGTGCCCCAACATCCTCGCGCACGCCCCGTTGACGACCTCGGACATGCCGGCGGTCTTCTTTCTGCTGGCCAGTCTGGGAGCGTTCTGGCGGCACCTCGCGACCCCGACATGGCGCAACGGTTCGCTCAGCGCCGTGGTGTTGGGCCTCGCCTGCGTGGCGAAATACTCCGCTGTGTTGCTGCCACCCATGATGATCATCCTGTTGGCCTGGCGCATCGCGCGGGAGCCGGTCGGCGGTCGCGCGCGCTGGTGTTGGCTCGCACCTTTGTCGGTCGCGGGGCACGCCATCGTGGCGGTGACCGTGATCTGGGCGTTCTATGGATTCCGCTACACCGGGTTCGCCGCGGGCGTTCCCCCGGCGGACCATTACACGGTGCCATGGGACCTGGTGCTGCCCTACATCGGCTTCCACGGCCGCCTGGTGGAATTCTGCCGGGAGTGGCGGCTGCTGCCCGAGGCATTTCTTTACGGCTACGCATGGGTGGTGCAGTCGGCCAACGCCCGTGCTGCGTTCCTCGCCGGGGAACACGGGATCTACGGCTGGGTGCGTTTCTTCCCGCTGGCCTTTCTCTGGAAGACGCCGCTGGCGCTGCTCGTGGCGCTCGCGACCGGGGCGGTCGTGCTGTTGCGCCGCTGGCGGACGGTGCGGCTGGAGCCGATCGCCCCTCTGCTGGTGTTGTTCGTCGTTTACTGGGCGTTTTCCCTGGCGAGCAAGTTGAACATCGGCCACCGGCACATCCTCCCAACCTATCCGGTGCTGTTCATTCTGGTGGGCGGGCTCGTGGCGCCGGGCGTGCTGAAAGGAATGTGGCGCATCGCCCTGCCGGGGCTGCTCGTGCTCGGCCAGCTCGGGGCCAACCTGTGGGCGGCGCCGCATTACCTGGCGTTTTTCAACGTGCTGGCCGGCGGTCCGGCCAACGGCTACCGGCTGCTCGTGGACAGTTCTCTCGACTGGGGCCAGGATCTGCCCGGGCTCGCGCGCTGGCTCCGCGCGAACAATTCCGGCCCGGCCGCGCAACCGGTCTATCTTGCCTATTTCGGATCGGGCGAACCCGACTATTATAAGATCCAGGCGGTGAAGCTGCCTTTCATAAACGGCTTCAAGCTGCTCCATCCGTGGTATCAGCCCAGCGCCGGCCTGTATTGCATCAGCGCCACCATGCTCCAGCAGGCCTACGGCCCGACCGGCGGTGTCTGGAGTCCGACCGAGGAAAGGGAATATCAGGTCCTGCGCGCCAAGGAGCCGTATTTCCGCGAATACCTGACCAACCCCGCGATCCGCCGTGAGCTGCAGCGCACGGGCGCCGCCAAAGAATTCGAGCAAAGCTGGCAGCGCTACGACGCGCTGCGGCTGGCGCGGCTGACGGCTTTTTTGCGCGAACGGCGACCCGAGGCCATGATCGGTTACTCGATCCTCGTCTTTCGGTTGACGGAGGGCGAGGTGAACGCGGCGGTGAACGGGCCTTACAGCGTGTGGCTGGAGGCCGTCATGAAGTCCCGCGACCGGAATTAGGCGTGGCACGAGGCGCCATCCACTCACGGGTGATCGCCATCGCGGCCTCGAGCAGCCAGCCGGCGAGCAGCATGATGAGCAACCAGTGGAGGGGCTGGGTGCACAGCCGCCACACCAGTTGGAGCTGCTGCTGACCCGCGGGACTGATGGGCGGGAACAGCAGGTTGACCGTGAGGGCCAGCAAGCCGTCCAACCAGAAGCACAGAAGCAAGAGCACGCAACCCAGCCGCGCCGTCCACTGCTGTCGCCGCGGTGCCGGTGCGGTGGCACGCCGCCACAGCCACAGCCCCATCCAAAGGGCATAAATCCACCGATAGGCGTAATTGATACCGGCCGCGAAGCACGCCAGCAAGACGATGGCACCCAGCGCGGCCAGGAGACGCTCCCGCACCTCTCCTTCGATTGCGAGGCCGGTCGTGAACCGGCCCCAGGCAAAGCCTGCCGCCGCCAGCGCGATCAAAACCAGACCAAGCCAGAGCGAGCCTGGTCCGCTCCACCCCAGGTCGCGCCACAGCAGCGGTGCCCCCATGGTGTGCAGCGTGGAAGGCAGCGAGAACTGGCCACGGCTGAGCTGGGGCCAGACGCTGGCGAGGGTAAGCGCCGCCACCAGCAGGGCGAGCAGCAGCGCCACCGGCATCCGCCGCAGCGGGCGCGTCCAGAGGAAGGCCAGCGCCGCCACCGCCGGATAAAACTTGAGCCCGGTCGCCAGCATGAGCGCCCCCAGGGCAAGGATCTGACGCCCCCACGTCGGGCCCGCCGCAGCAACCCCGCACACCGCCAGAATCGTGAAGATCACCAGATCATTGTTCGCCCGGTGCACCGCCAGCAGGACCGGCGGGGCCAGCAGCAGCGCCGCGATCCAGCCAGCCTCCCGGAAATTGCGCGGCCGCACGGTTTGCCAGGTCGTCAGGGCAAACGCCCCGACCCAAGCACTGCCCACGATAAAATTGGAATCACGCGTCAACCCCAGCCAGCGCAGCGCGAACCACCAATCCGAGTATTTGTGATCGCGGCCGAGCTGATCGAGCGGATTGGGCGCGGTGGGATCAAGTCCTGCCCGCAAGGCATCCAGCGCCGCCAGCACGGCATACGAATCCAGATACCACCGGCCGTAACTGGCGATGCCGAACAAGACCAGCAGGCGCGGCCAGAGCATGCACAGCATCCAGCCAGTCAGTCCCAGCACCGCCAGCAGCAGTGGCGGCGTCAACAGACCAGGCTTGGCGGGAGCTGGCACCCGGGCACTCATGCGGTTGCGGCCTTGCGGGTCTCACGCACGGTCGCCAGCAGCATGTTGAGCAGTGAACCGGCCAGCAGCGCCATTGCCGCCCAAGCCACGGGCTGCGTCACAAAACGCCAGAGCATCTGCAGGTGAACCAACCGGTCCACTGGCATGGGTCCGACGAAAGTGTTAAGAACCAGACAGTACAAACCGTCCAGCCAGAGCGTCGCGACGAGCAATCCACCGGTCCAACGGGCCGCCGGCGTCGCGCGCTGCTGACACAACCACGGGAGCAGAAAAACCACGTGGATCAGCCGGTAGGAATAGCTGATGCCGGCGAGAAAACATCCCGTGAGCAGCAAGGCGCCGCACGCATACGCACAGCGCGCGCGCCAGTCCCCGGCGTCATCATCCAATGGAACCGACCAGCCACGCCGGACGCACACCATTGCGGCCAAGGACAGCAGGACAGCGCCCGCGCCAAGTGGCGCATGGCCCGTCCAGCCGAGATCGCGAAAAATCACCGGCACGCCGAAAGTATACAGCCCTACCGGGGCCAAGATCACCGCCTGTCGTAAATCCGACCGGAGGGTGGCGAGGACAACCACCCCGGCGAGGGCGGCGGCGGCAGAGACCAGCCACATGCGACGCGGCGGGCGCACCAGAAGCAGCACGGCGGCGGCCAGGATGGGATAGAATTTCAGGCCGGTCGCCAGCAGCAGGAGCGCCGCAAAGGCCACAAGCCGCCAAAGCCTGGCTTCACGCAAGAACCAGAGCCCTCCGGCCAGCATGATGAATACCACCAGATCGTTGTTGGCGCGGTTGACCGCGAGCAGCACGGGCGGCGACAATAGCACCGCCCCGTCCATCAGGGCTTGGCGCCAACCCGTGGGGCGCGCGATGAGCACGCAGGCGGCCAGGAATGCCAGCACCCAGCTGCCGCCGAGGAGAAAATTATCCTTCCGCGTGAATCCAAGGTCACCCAGCACGAACCACCAGTGCGAATAGCTGTGCGGGCGATTGTAGACATCGAGGGGATTGGGCTGGAATGGATCGAGCCCGGCCCGCACCGCATCACTGGCGGCGAGGACGGCATAGGAGTCCACAAACCATTGGCCACCGTCCGCCACTCCCAGCCGGCGACCCAAGCGGGGCAGCAAGGCAAATCCGCTCCAGCCAGTCAGGACCACCAGCAGGAGCAGGATTGACGGGGATAACGATCCACGGGTGTTGGTCGGCGTAGTCATGTGGCTTCCGGCTGCACCATCCGCCGGCAAACAGGCCGCGCGAGCATCACCAGCAATCCGAGTGTCGCTCCGCTCCAAACCCAGCTCACCAGTCCGTAAGCCAGCTGGCGGCACTCGATGGCGGTGGTCAGTTGCACCCACCCCGGCCGGAGATTCACCAGCAGGCAGACCCAGCCGTCAAGCCAGAGCAAGACCAGCAGGCCTGCCAGCGTGGCAACGGACAAATTGCGCCGCAGGCCCGCCCGCTCGGTCCGGCGCAGAAAACCCAGCAACGGCAGCATGAGCAGGCTGAACACCAGACGGTAATTATAGCTCACCCCGGCAAAAAAGCACCCAACCACGGTGATCGCCCCCACCGCGAAAAAGAGGGTGTCGCGTGAATCCAGTTCCGCGGGCGGTTCCGGCGCGCGTCGCCACCAGAAGAGCACCAGCGCGCCGCCCAGGGCAACCGCCGCCAGCGTGGCAAGCCCGCCGGCCGCGTCACGGGGGATGATCTGCATGGCCCCGAAAGTATAAAGCCGGACCGGCGTGCTGACCAGCGCGCGCGCGCGGACGACATCATCGTAAAGGTTCAATCCCAGCAGCCCGGCCAGCAGGGTCATGAAGCCGAGCAGCCGCCAGGATTCCCGCCGAGCTTGCGGAGCGAAGGGCAACGCTGCCGCCGCCACGATCGGGTAGAACTTCAACCCGGCCGCGAAAGCGACGACCACTGGCGCCAGCCACCGGACGAACCGGGTCCGGTGCACCAGCAGCCAGCCGGCCAAGGCCAGCACGTCGAAAATGAACAGGTCCATGTTCGCCCGATTGACCCCGAGCAGGACCACCGGCGAGCACAGCACCAGCCAGCAAAAGACCAACTCAGGAAGACTTCGCGGCCGGAGCACTAGAAATGCCACCACGAGGAATCCGACGACGATGCCGAGGCCCAGCGCGGTGGTGTCGCCACGGTCAAGGCCGAGGGCATGCATCCGCAGCCACCAGTCGGAATACCAAAGCGGCTCATCCCGCCCGAGGGCATGCGCGTCGCTCGCGATCAACAGGGCCTCCGTGTCGACGAACCACCGGCCTTGCGGGAGACGGATGCCCCAAGCCGCCAGCCATTGCGGCCGGCACCAAAGAACTGCGTAGCTGCCGACGGTCAGGAGGATGAAGCCGAACCAATGTCTACGCGCAGGTCTCATGGCACGGCCGCGGCTTGGTCCGTCTTCGGTGGCGGCAGGTTCACGGCCACCAATCGACTGATACGCGTGAGCTTGGTGCCGAACCGGCGCTCCCCCAGAGTTTCGAGTTCGAAGCCCTTGGGCAGCTTGTCCACGGGCACAATCTGATGATCACCGTCGGGCGTCGTGGGTCGGAAGGACTGCATGACGAGGATCTCCTTGAAGGTGTTTTCCTGCAGCTGGAATTGCACCCGGTCGGCTACCAGCACGGCCCGGCCCACGAGGATGGAAGGGGTCTCCAACAGGAGCCACGGGAGGGTGGATTTGTTGGTGATAATCAACCGCTGGCCGGGACCGCGGGCGGCGACAAATCTCTTTTCCCATTCGATCTCGTCGATGCCCGTGTGGGAATACAGCGGCTGGGCGAAACGGCTCGCCGCCATCACGGTCGCGAACAGGGCGAGCGCCACCAATACGGCGGGCACGGCCGGCAGCCGACGGGCCAGGCTGGCGCCGGCCGCCACAATGGTGAAGACCAGCACGAAGTGCAGCGGCAGGCTGAACCGGGAGGCCATCGGATCGTTGAAGCTCGACCAGTAATAGAACATGATCAGCCCGGTATTCGCGATGGCGCCAAGCCCGAGGAGGAACAATGCGATCCGGTCTCCGTCGATCTCCCGCAGATTCGGACGCCCGCGTAACAGGTGCCATAGGAGCCAGCCCAGTGCAAGGAGGCCGAGCAAGGTGAGTGTCACCGAATTGGCGTAGCTCGGCGTGTTGCTGAACAGAAAATCCACCGCGCTGGTGAGGTTCTTGGCCAGATATTCCGTGCTGAACCGCGACTCCTGGTCGCTCTTCAGTTCCCACATCCAGCGGGTGTTGTTCAGCACCTTGTTTTGCAGGGCGAAGGGAATGAACAGCAGGGGGGCCACGACGGCGGGCCAGGAGATAATTACGCGTTTCTCCCTCCACCAGCCGATCAGGATGACGACGGCGGCGGGCAGCACGTAGAGGGCGGATTCGTAGCGGGACTGGGCCAGGAGCACCGCCCCGAGCACCAAGGCCGACAACCGGGTTTGGTCGGGCCGGCGCAGATAGGCGCCCCCCAGCGCGGCCACAGCGAGGATCATGCAAAAATTCAGAAGTTCCATCCCGGAGCCGGTGGCATTCTGCCCGAGCAACGGCAGCGAACCCAGCAGCAGCACTGCGAGAAACCCGCCCCAGCGGGTCGCCATCCGCCGGCCCAGATAATAGGCCAGCCCGAGTGTGACCGGGTAGAGCCCCGCGTTCAGCCAATAGGCATTGAGCGGGCGGTAGCCGGTCAGGTCGTGTACCAGCGAGATCAGGAAGGGGTAAAAATTGGGCCGCTTGTCGAGGTAGTTATCGAGCGAGAGAAAGGCTCCCAGAATGTCGTAACCGCGCACCATCGTGGCCGTATCTCGAAAGAAATGCATGTTGAAGGCCGTGGACTGGAGGACGAATTCGTCGAACAGCACCTTGCTGCGGAAGGGCTCGGCACTGATCGCCATGAGGGAAAACAGGCCGATGACTGCGCCGGCAGAGAGGAACTCCCGCCGGCTGACATCCCTTCCGGGCGAGCGCTGGGTCCAAAGCCGCCACAGCGCGGCCATCCACAGCGCAAACGTGAGCAGCATCACATAATAGCCGAAGCGCTTGACGAGCATGCCGGCGGTTTCCACGCCGAGGCCGATGAATCCGAACCAGACGGCGGCAACCGCCGCCAGGCCGAACAAGGCGAGGCGGAACTCGGTGCGCTGGAAAATGGCGGGGCCTGGATTGGTCACGGAGAAGGACAACACGGGCCGCCCGGACTCAAGGCAGCCGCTTGATGAAGCGTTCCAGAAACTGCTCGCGGGCCTTGTCCTGCTCCGCCGGCGTCATGCCCTCGAGGGGCTTGGGCTGAGGAACGGGCTGGACGGTCGGACCCTCGCGGACGGACAAGACGCGGCTGATCCGGCTTACGGTTAGCGGGGTGAAGCGCCGTTCCCACACGGTTTCCAGCTGATAGTCGGCCCCGAGGTCATCCTCCGCCGGAAGCAAGAGCCGGCCGGTGTCAGGATCCACGCTGTAGCGCTGGAAAACATAGATCGCCGTGAAGGTGTGGTTCCGGAGGTTGAAGACGATGTTTTCCTTGTGCAGCAGCGCCTGCAGCACCGGCGTGCTGGAGACGAGGTGGGTGATCCAGATGATGGAGTTGTTGTCGATGACCAGGTAATCGCGTTCCGGGTGGGCCGCGATGAATTCGCGCCGCCAATCCATCTCGCGACCGACATAATACTGGAGAGTGTAATCGTGCCGAGCCATGGCGGGGAGCGAATGGACAAAGAAGCCCGCCCCGACCACGACAGCGAGGACGCGCCAGATGCGTCCGTGCCAGTTCATCTCAGCCGCCACTGTGACCGTGGCTATGACCAGCGTGAGATTCAGCGGCAGGCTGAGCCGACGGATGACCGGATCATCGAACCGGCCCCAGAAATAGCAGAGCAATAGCAGCGCGTGCGCGGCAAAACCCACCGTGAAGATGGCCAGCGCCGCCCGGGCGGGAGGGGTTGTTCGCAAGGTCCCGAGCGTCCGAAGCGTCCAGAGGGCAAAAAATGGCAGCGCGATGAATCCGAGGGCGGAAAGCACTATCGAGTTCGAGTGTTCGCCCGTGGGGTTGAAAAAGAAATATAGGTCATGCACGACATTGTCGGGCAGATAGGACAGGGAGAAAGGTTTGTCGTAGCCAGGCTGGCTTGCCATCTCCCAAGCGGATTGACGCACGCTGAACACCTTGTTGTGCAGGGCATAGGGCAACAGCATCAGCGGCATGGCGATCACCATCCACGTGACCGCCGTCCGGCGTTCGCTCCACCAGACCCAGAGCACGGTCAGGCCGACGGGCAGGAGGAATAGCACGGATTCGTAACGCGTCTGGGCGAGCAGGATACCGGAAAGGCCGAATGCCTCCAAGGAATGGGTGTCCCGTTTCTCCACATAGCGCATTCCCAGGAGCAATGTGCTGAGGATCATCACGAGGTTGAGGAGCTCGAAGCCGCCCCCCGTGGCGTTTTGCGCGAGCAAGGGAAGACTGGTCAGCAGCAGGACTGCCAGCGCTCCCGCTCCGCGCCCACCAATCCGGCAGCCGGTCACATATGTCAGTGCCAGCAGGACAAAGGTAAGAGCGGTGTTGAGCACAAAAACGTTCTCGGGCCGGTAACCCGTAAGATCGTGCAACACAGAAACCAAGAACGGCTGGAACAACGGCCGCTTGTCGAGCTGTCCCGCCAGCAACTGGAACGCACCCTGAATGTCGTGGCCCCGCTGCGGCACGATGGCGGTCTTGTCGAAATGCATGCTCATCGACGTGCCGAGCAACATGATTTCATCCATCAGGATCTTGAACCCGTACGTCTCATGCACTAGGAGTAGCAGCCCGCAACCGATGATCAGCACGGCCGGCCAGCGTGGGCGGCTCCGCCAGCTTTCACCAGCCGGTCCGGGCTCACGGGCCAGCTTAAGCAGTGACCAGCCAAACAGAACCGTCAGCAGCAGCATGGCCCAGTATCCACCATAGATCACGAGCTTCAGCGATTGCTCGGGCGTGAAGGCAAAAAAACCCAAAATCACCGCCAGCGCCGCGGTTAACAAAAGCAGGACAAAACGACGATCCATGAGTGTTGGTGCATGCCAGCTGGAAAAGCTGCTGACGAAATCATGGACAGGCCCCCGTTAAAACAAAAGCTCTGTTTCAACTCTTCGTTTCGCGGGCTCCGGAGTGCCGGCCCATTTCTATCTGCTGAGCAATATCTGCGGCGGCAGAGAACTTGTCGGCATGGGCCCGAGGCCTGCGCGATCAGGTCAAGAAAAAGGCCGCCCCCTTTGGAGGACGGCCTTGGAAAACTTCAGGTCCGAATCGCGTTAGGGCGCGTACGTAACCGTGCGCACACCGGCGATGCCAGAGATCGTGATCGTGACACCCTGCGTGAAGGCCGACGGATAGGTCTCTTGGGCCACCGTGTTGACAACCTTCACATAGTTGGTTGCGCCGATGAGGTTCGTCGAGGCCACCGTGGAGACACCGTTCTCCAAGTAGTATTGGTCGGCCGCCGCGGACAGCTGGCGGGCGTTGTTCAGCACCGCTTTGTCCTGGGAGGACTGACGAACCTTCTGGAAGGCGGGAATAGCCATCGCGGCCAGAAGGCCGATGATGACGACGACGATCATGATTTCAACGAGCGTGAAACCTTTGTTGGAACGAGTATTCATATATGTATTGGGTTATTTGTTATTATTGACCGCTCTTGCGAGCGATCTGCATCAGAGCGGATGGATCGGACCAATGCAAGGTTTTCCTTCAAGAAAAAATAAAGGCCGGAGCCTGTAAAAGCCCCGGCCGGCAAAACCAATGATATCCGGGTTACGGCGCGTATGTCACGGTACGCACACCAGCGATGCCGCTGATGGTGATCGTGACACCTTGCGTGTAAGTGTCCGGATAAGTCTCTTGTGCCACCGTGTTTACGACCTTCACATAGTTGGTCGCGCCGACGAGGTTCGCCGAAGCCACCGTGGAGACACCGTTCTCCAAGTAGTACTGGTCGGCCGCCGCCGACAGCTGACGGGCGTTGTTCAGTACGGCCTTATCTTGGGAGGACTGACGAACCTTTTGGAAGGCGGGAATAGCCATCGCGGCCAGAAGGCCGATGATGACGACGACGATCATGATTTCAACCAAGGTGAAACCTTTCGTGGAGCGTGTATTCATAGGTAGTATTTGGGTATGCATTATTATAGACGTCATTAACTAAGCTGCCGTTACCATTGTGTAGTATATATTCCTACATTAAATATCAAGCTTGTTATAGGTTAATGAGATGCCAAATTCTAGATAGAGGCGAAAGACCCTATCGGTTGATCTGAATGCAAATAAGATGCGTCATCTCAATAACATGGAGAGTGAGACCTCGGCAGCATCTTTCCAAAGAATCTCCAACCTGTACTTGTCGCGATTCTCTGGTGTCAAAAGGTGGATCATAACCTCGAACGCATCTACCACCGTCCACCCGCTGCCCTTGGTTGTATCGATGCCGAGGATCTTGGCCTTCTCCTGATCAAGCACCCTTTCCAGCTCGACCCGCAGAGCCCGCAGATGCGGCTCGGAGGTTCCGGTCGCCAGTACGAGGTAATCGGTGATGCTCGACAGTTTGCCCACCTCGAGCACACGCAGGTCCTCGGCCTTCTTCTCGTCCAGCGCGCTTACGATCAACTTCAGCAGCCTGATAGACGGCTTGGCCTTGGTCGCAGGTTTGGCCCGTGTTATCTTAGTTTTCTTGGGGGCTTTGGCTTTCATCAATGTCAGCGATAAAGCTGCTTGCTCTCTATATAGGCGATTACTTTCTGCGGACAAAAATAGTGCAGCGACAACCCGGCCCGCACCCGCTGGCGCAGCTCGCTCGAGCTGATCTCGATCAGGTGTCCGTCGCAACGATGCAGTCGCAGGCCCGGGATCTCCGGGTGGGGTTTGCTCGGATGACGCGGCCGTTCAAGAAAGATGAATTCGATCAGCTTGGCCAGTTCCCCGATGTCCTTCCATTTGTGCAGCAATGGCAGCTGGTCGCCACCGATGATCCAGAGAAGGTCATCGTTCGGAAACTGCCGCTTGAAGTGCCGGACCGAATCGATGGTGTAGCTCACGCCGCCCTTGTTCAGCTCGTAGTCGGCGATCTCCAGGCGCCGGTCCCATTCGCACGCCGCCCGTAACATCGCCAACCGGTCCTCAGTCTGAGATTGCATGTCGTTCGGTTTTAGCGGCGCCTGAGCCGCCGGCACAAGGAATAGCCGGTCGAGCTTGTATTGTTCATACACGTCCTGCGCTGCGATCAAGTGACCGAAATGCACGGGGTCGAAGCTCCCGCCCAGAAAACCGATTTTCATTCTTACCCTTTGCTTTGCTGGCGCCGTGCAATCAGCGCAAGGCCATTTCCGATCCACTTGGCTGGCAGGCCCCCTGTTCCTGACCAATCCACACACTCTTTGTGAAAGCGCTGGTCGAAGATGCTTTCTAACTCCGATCAACCGGAGGCTGGTGCCCGGGGTGGGACTCGAACCCACACACCCTTTCAGGTCACGGATTTTAAGTCCGTTGCGTATACCATTCCGCCACCCGGGCTAAACTAACCGCCCTAACCCTGACAAACCCCCGCAGCCGGGGCGAGCCAGATCCTGATGCCGCCGAGCGAGCGATGCCGGTCTTCCCGCGGCAGTTCCGGCGGAAAGCAGCCTTCTCTCTCGCCAAGCGCCCTCCCCCATCCTCGACAGCGCGCCGTGGCATGTAATAAGGTTGGGTTACGCCATGCCCACCCTTGGGTCCAGATTCCGCGCCGCACTGGGCGCTGAGCAACCGCTCCAGATCGCGGGTGCCATCAACGCCTACTCCGCCCTCCTCGCGCAGCGCGCCGGGTTTCGCGCGCTGTACCTTTCCGGCGCCGGAGTCGCCAATCACTCCCACGGCATCCCCGACATCGGCCTGACCGAGTTGGAGGATGTGCTGGTTGACGTCCGCCGCATCGCCAAGCGCGTCCCGCTGCCGCTCCTGGTCGATATCGACACCGGTTGGGACGACCCCGCGGCGGCGGTGCGCGCGATGGCCACCGCCGGGGCCGCCGCAGTCCACATTGAGGATCAGGTGCCGGCCAAAGTGTGCGGTCACCTCCCGGGCAAGCACCTCGTTCCGGCCGCCGAGATGGTCGAGCGTGTCATCGCCGCAGTCTCCGGCAAGCCCGACCAGGATTTCGTCGTCATGGCCCGCACCGACGCCGCAGCCAACGAGGGCGTGGCCGGGGCCATCGCCCGCGCCCAAGCCTACGTCACTGCCGGCGCCGACATGATCTTCGCCGAGGCGCTGCACACACTCGGCGACTACCGCGCCTTCACCGCCGCGATCAAGGTCCCCGTCCTCGCCAACCTCACCGAGTTCGGCCAGACGCCCTATTTCACTCTCGCGGAAATGCGTTCGGCCGGCGTTGCGATGGTGCTTTATCCGCTTTCCGCCTCCCGCGCCGCCGCCGCCGTTTCCCTTGAGGTATATGACGCCATCCGACGAGACGGCACCCAGCAGTCGGTCGTCGGCCAGATGCAGACCCGCGCCGATCTCTACGCCACCCTCGGCTACAACCCGCCCAAAGCCAAACCCTGATCTCACCGCGAAGGTCGTGAAATTGATATTCCTTTGCCCGGTTCGTCTTCTTCGCGCCTGCGCGGTAAATACCACCCACCCATGAGCGACGCCACGCCGCCTCCCGCCCCCAAGGCCAAGAAATCCGTCGCCCTCTCCGGCGTCGTCGCCGGCAACACCGCCATCTGCACCGTCGGCCACACGGGCAACGACCTCCATTACCGCGGCTACGACATCGCCGAGCTCGCCGCCCAGACCACCTACGAGGAGATCGCCCACCTGCTCGTCCACGAGCGCCTGCCCAATAGCACCGAGCTAGCCGCCTACCGGGCGAAACTGATGGGGCTACGTGGTCTGCCCGCGCCGTTGCGCGCCGTCCTTGAGCAAGTCCCGCCCAGCGCACACCCGATGGACGTTCTCCGCACGGGCTGCTCGATCCTCGGCCATCTTGAGCCGGAAAAAAACCCCGCCACGTCGCCCGAGGCCGCGCGGGAGATCGCCGACCGGCTCCTCGCCAGCTTCCCCTCGATGCTGTGCTACTGGCATCACTTCTCCATGAGTGGGCGGCGCATCGAGGTCGAGACGGACGATTCCTCCCTCGCGGCGCATTTCCTGCGCCTGCTCCACGACCGCGCCCCCGCCGCCTCGCACGTGCACGCGCTTGATCGCTCGCTCATCCTCTACGCGGAGCATGAGTTCAACGCGTCTACCTTCACCGCCCGCGTCATCGCCGGCACGGGCTCAGATTTCTACTCGTGCATCACCGGCGCCATTGGCGCACTCCGCGGCCCCAAGCACGGCGGCGCCAACGAGGTCGCGCTCGAAATCCAGACGCGCTACCCGGCGCCCGACATGGCCGAGGACGACATCCGGGCCCGCGTCGCCCGCAAGGAGATCGTCATCGGCTTCGGCCATCCGGTCTACACGGTCAGCGATCCGCGCAGCGACCTGATCAAGACGACCGCCCGCGAGCTGTCGGACGAATCCGGCAACGGGACGCTTTTCCATGTCGCCGAGCGCATCGAGAGATTCATGTGGGCGGAAAAGAAGATGTTTCCGAACCTCGATTGGTTCAGCGCGGTTGCCTATAACCTGATGGGCGTGCCGATGCTGATGTTCACGCCGCTCTTTGTGATGGCGCGCACCGCCGGCTGGGCGGCGCACATCATCGAGCAGCGCGCCGACGGCAAGATCATCCGCCCCAGCGCCAACTACATCGGCCCCGCCGACCGCCCTTTTGTCCCACTCGCCCAGCGCGGGTGACTGTCTCCTGGATTCTGAATGCTGGATTCTTCACTTCCATGTCTTCCCACATTTCCAACGTCCGCCCGGAACCCGACCAGCTGCTTGTCGACATTGCCGACTACGCGCTCAGCGCGCCGATCACAAGCGACGAGGCCTACGACACCGCCCGCTGGTGCCTGGTCGACACCCTCGCTTGCGGCATCATGGCCCTCGCCTACCCGGCCTGCACCAAGCTCCTCGGGCCCGTCGTTCCCGGCGCCTCCATCCAGCATGGCGCGCGCGTGCCCGGCACCCGCTACGAACTCGATCCCGTGGCCGCCGCCTTTAACATCGGCACGACGATCCGCTGGCTCGACTTCAACGACACCTGGCTCGCCGCCGAGTGGGGCCACCCGTCGGACAACCTCGGGGCCATACTCGGTGTCGCCGACTGGCTTTCGCGCCACCAGGCCGCGCACATCGCCCCCGCCGCCTACCACTCGTTGCTACCCGCGCACCTGACCCCGCTCACCATGCGCGATGTCCTCACCGCGATGGTGAAGGCCCACGAGATCCAAGGCGTACTGGCGCTGGAAAACTCCTTCAACCGTGTCGGTCTCGATCACGTATTGCTCGTCCGCGTCGCCTCCACCGCCGTCGCCGCCGTCCTGCTCGGCGCCACGCGCGAGCAGGTCATCAACGCCGTGTCGCACGCGTGGCTCGACGGCTCCGCCCTGCGCACCTATCGCCACGCGCCCAACACCGGCTCGCGCAAATCCTGGGCCGCCGGCGACGCCACCAGCCGCGCCGTCCGCCTCGCCCTCATCGCTATGACCGGCGAGATGGGCTACCCCTCCGCCCTCACCGCAAGGACCTGGGGCTTCCAGGATGTCTCCTTCAAGGGCAACCCGATCAAACTGGCCCGCCCGCTTGGCAGTTACGTCATGGAGCAGGTGCTTTTCAAGATTTCGTTCCCCGCCGAATTCCACGCGCAGACCGCCGTCGAATGCGCCGTGCACCTCCATCCGTCGGTCCGTGGCCGGCTCGAGGACATCGAGCGCGTCGAGCTGACCACGCACGAGTCGGCCGTCCGCATCATCGACAAGTCCGGCCCGCTGCACAACCCGGCCGACCGCGACCACTGCCTCCAATACATGACGGCCATCGGGCTCATCTTCGGCACGCTCAACGCCGACCACTACGAGGACCAGGTCGCCGCCGACCCACGCATCGACGAACTCCGCGCCAAGATGACCGTCACCGAGGACAGGCAGTATTCAAAGGATTACCTCGACCCAGATAAGCGCTCCATCGCCAACGCCGTGCAGGTCTTCTTCCGCGACGGCCGCAAGACCGACAAGATTGCGGTGGAATATCCCATCGGCCACCGCCGCCGGCGCAAGGAAGGCATCCCCGTCCTCCAGCACAAGGCGCACAACACCTTCGTCACGCACTACGGCGCCGAGAAAGCCGCCAAATTAATGGAGCTCTTCGCCAACCGCACCCGCCTCGAAGCCATGCCCGTCCACGCCTTCGTCTCCCACTTTGCGAAGTGACGACTAGCTCATACTAGCCCGCTTCATGTTCTCGTCAGTGAAGTCACTACCTTTAGCCAATCGCATAACCGCAAGTTTCTTCTCAGAGAAGCACGAAGAAGGAATAACGAGTCTGGACCGGGCTGCGGATGTCGATATTGGCCCGAACCTCTCCTGACATAGGGCTGTCAGCGGGCCGTGTTAGTCTGCGGCATGAAATCAACGCCGTTCCGTCTGCTTCTTGCCGGTTCATCGTTCATCATGGCTTTGGGCGGCCCGCTTCACGCCGCGGCGTTCAACAAGGCGGCTGCCATACTCGCCGCCGCCAACCTGCCGCCATTCTATACCGGGAGTCTCAAGGGTCTCTGGCTTGCCGACTCGGCGACCCTGGTCACGCTCGCCCTCACCTTTGGACTCATCGCTTTCCGGCCAGGCCTGGCTTCGCGGCCAGTCGTGCTGCTGCTGGCGCTGATCCCCGCGGCGACCGCAGGCCTGGTCTATCACTTCGTCGGCGGTTTCTTCGCCGCGCACCTGCTTATGGCCGCCGCCGTCGCGGCGTTCATCGGCGGCCTCTTGTTTCCGACCGCCCTTCCTTCATGATCGCGATCGTCCTGATCCTTTCCGCGCTTTGCCTGCTGGTGTCCACCGACGCCGCCCGGCCAGCCGAGTAGTCGTCGCCTTTGCGGCGGACGCTGATTTCTGCATTGTTTCCGCCACGGGCCCCCCACCTACCATGTCGCCTGCCCGCAAATCTCAAGCCATCATTCCGTCCGTGGAGAACGTCATCCACGTCGTCCGCGATGAGCGTGTGATTCTCGATGCCGATCTCGCCAAGCTCTATGGGGTCGAGACTCGTGTCCTCAACCAAGCTGTTCGTCGCAACCGCGAGAAATTCCCTCCAGACTTTCTTTTGCAACTGTCTGGGCCGGAATTGGTAGATCTGAACCGATCACAATTTGTGACCGGTTCCCAGAAGCATCGCGATCCACGCATGCATCGATTCGCCTTCACCGAGCATGGCGCCATCATGGCGGCCAACATCCTCAACAGCCCACAGGCGGTGCAGATGTCCGTTTTTGTCGTCCGTGCCTTCGTGAAGATGCGGAGCTTGCTGACCGACACGCGCGAACTGGCGAAGAAACTCGCTTCGCTTGAAAAGGAGCTGACCGCCCGGTTGGACACTCACGAAGTGGCCATCACCGAGTTTATGCAGCACATCATGCTCCTGCTCGATCCGCCTCCCGATCCCGGCGTGCCGGAGGAGGAAATGGGCTTTCACACTACCCTCAAGTCTGCGCCCAAGAATTGAACCCTGCCGGCCGGTTCAGACTCGGCGACGGCGGACAAGCACCACGCCGGCGAGCGCCACGACGCCAAGGGTGGACGCAAAGGCCGCGGACTCGGGCACTGGCGTCGCGCTGACGGACATGAGTGGCATAAAGGGCGCAGCTTGGGACCAACTGGCGCCGCTGTCTCCCGATAATGTCGCCTGCGTTGACATCGTCCAAGGATTGCCGGCCGGCGTAGTAAAGCTCGAACCGGAAGGAGCCGCGGACCAGCCCCAGGCGCTCAGATCGGACGCACTGAGGACAAAGACGTACTGGGTGTTGGCGTTGAGCGTGACGCCCGACACCGGAGTAAACGTCACGTTAGCTGGTGTGCCGGTTATCGCGCCGAAACCAAACGAAGCCAGGGCCGATCCCGTGGCATCTCCTCCACCGGTGCCGGCGTACAATTGCGCCTCCAGTGTGCCGGCCGTATTCACAAACACCGGAGCTGTCACGCTCCCCAACGCGTAAGTCTGCGCGTCCGTCGTGAAAGCCAAACCAACCCATTGGGTCTCACCCACTCCGAGCGAGCCCGTCACAGAATCGGCCAGCGACGACACCTGCGTCTGCGCCGAGACCGCGGAACCAAAGGTCAGCAGGGCGAAAAGTCCAATCAGGACTATCCGAAGAATCCGCAGCGTGGACGGCATGGTGCGGAAGTCTGCAAATTTACCGCGGCCCTGCAAGCCGGTTCTGGACCGCGGAACCGAAGCCCGACCCAAGCAGCGCGGCTCTCACCCCAAGGCGTCCGACCGTGCCGCCCTCGCCACGCTGGCCGTGCCAGGGTTCGCACTCGGGCGCCGCCGGACCGGCCGCACGGTTTAACCTGACCGGACCGCAGGTTCTCAAATAACGCTTGCCTATTCTGGAATGCACGTTCTTTTATGCGCCATGTCCCGCGTCAAAGAGTTCGACGAAGCAGAGGTGCTCGACCAGGCGCTTGAGTTGTTCCGGGCGCGCGGGTTCAAGCACACCTCCTTCACGGACCTGACCGACGAACTCGGCGTGAGCCGGCAGAGCCTCTATGACACCTACGGCGACAAGCAGACCCTCTACCAGACGGCCCTGAGGCGCTATCTTGAGCGCTCACTCGATGGTATCCGGCGGAAGCTTGGTGACGACACCCCGGTGCGCGAGGCGTTGGCCGGGCTGTTCGAGGGACTCATCGCCGGCAGTTGCGGCAATGGTTCTCCCGGCTGCTTCATGGTCAACGCGATGGTCGAGCTTTCCCCGCACGACGCCGACACCCGCGCCCTCGCCCAGACGCACGCCCGGGAGATCGAGGGGATCTTCGCCTCGCGTTTCAGCGCCGCGCAACGCCAGGGCGAGATCGCCAAGTCGAAGGATCCCGTCGCCCTCGCCCGCTTCTTCTATCACAGCCTCCTCGGCCTTGCCGTCTCGGCTCGAGCGCTCGGCAACAAAGAAAGCCTGCGGCAGACCGCCCACCTGGCCTTGCAAGTCCTCGGCTGATTTTCTTCCGACTATTTTGGAACGTTTATTCTACTTAATCCATCCACGCCATATGAAAAACAAAACCTTCCTCGTCACTGGCGGCACCACCGGCATCGGCCTGGCGACCGCCCAACTCCTGCAAGTCGAGGGCGCGCGGGTCATCGTCACGGGCCGCAACCCGGAGACGCTCGCCGCCGCGCGCACCACGCTCGGCACGCGGGCCGTCGTCCTCGCCTCCGACTCAGGCAACCTCGCCGACGCCCAGGCGCTCGGCGCCACAGTGCAAAAGCACGCCGGGCAGCTCGACGGCGTCTTCCTCAACGCCGGTGTCGGCCAGTTCGGCCCGATCGAGGCGATGACGCCGAAGCACTTCGACGACATGTTTGGCGTCAACGTCCGCGGGGTCTACTTCCAGCTGCAGTCGCTACTGCCGCTGCTTGCGAATCCCAGCGCGGTCCTGTTCAACGCCTCGGTGGTGGCGGAGCTCGGCCTCCCAACCACCAGCATCTACTCGGCGACGAAGGCCGCGGTGGTTTCGTTCGGCAAGTCCCTTGCCGTCGAGCTGGCCCCGCGCGGCATCCGGGTCAACACCCTCAGCCCGGGTCCGATCAAGACGCCCATCTACGGCAAACTCGGCTTCGACGCCGAGTCCCAAAAGGGCTTCGAGGATCAAATGGCCGCCCAGTCGCTTTTCAAGCGTTTCGGCACGCCGGAGGAGGTCGCCAAGCTGGCCCGTTTCCTCCTCTCTGATGAGTCGAGCTACATCATCGGTGATAACATCACAGTCGACGGCGGCGTCCGCCTGACCTGAACCACGCCACCACCATGATCGCTGTCACAATCGTACTCTCCGCACTCTGCCTGCTGGTGTCCACCGACACCGGCAGTCCTGGCGAGTGAGCGCCGGGCCCCCGGCCCCCCCACTCTGCCTCAGGCCGAGGCGCTGGTTAGCCGGTCGAAGGTCCGCTGCGCGCGCTCGCACGCGCGGAGGTATTTTTGCTCGGTCAGGCCGGCCTTGCTGAAATTCTCACCTTTGGGCGTCCAGTAGGACTCCTCACCGGGCAGGCCGAAGAAACGGTCCGACGCCGAGCTGGCCGAGAGCGTCAGCAGATGCAGGATCGGATTGTGGCGATTCGCCGGCCGGTAGTGGTGCCGGATAGCGGTCACCGTCTCGTGCGGCAGGCGCCAGCGAAGCAGCACCTGTTCCGCGACCTCCACATTGGTCGTGCCCCAGTAAGCCTGCTCCCAGACATCCAGCACGGCCTCGCCGCTGGTGGCAAAGGGCGGGATCGCCGCGCCGGGCCCCGCCAGTCGCTCCAGCATCATCATGCCGACGGTCCGCAGCAGACCGACGGTATAGCACGAACGGGAGCTCTCCCCGGTCTCGCGGGCCAGCTCTTCCATGACGACGGCAACATAGAGCGCATTCTGCTGCAGCTGGTTTCCGTTGAACGGATAGAGCCGGAAATTCCAACCCGCCAGTTGCCGCGCCGCGACGGCGCCGGCCATCCGGTGCGCCTCCACGAAACCGACACTGGCCAGCGCGCGCTCGATCGAGCCGACCGGTTCCGGCGGGGCGTAGGCGGCGCTGTTGGCCATCCGGATGATCTGCGCCACCAGTGAAGGATCCTGCCGGAGCAGCGCGATGACCTCGTCGGAATCCACGTGCGGATCGTGCAGCGCCTGGCCCAGTTCCACCATCAGCCGGGGTGCAACCGGCAAAAGCTGCGCCACGCGCGCGATTTCGCCCGGGGACAGGTTGATTGAGCTGGTGGCCATTGCCCCCAATGTTTCGTCACATTCCCCGGCAAGTGTAAGCGTCATTAGGCTCCACCCCCTCCGGTTGCGGCGCGGCTAATGTTCGCTCCGCCCGGCTCAGAAGGGGAAATCGCCCGGCTTGCGCGGATCCGTCGCCTTTGCGTCGACGCGACGGACCGCCCGCTCGTGGCGGCGCCGGCCGGTGACCGTGATCGCCTTCTTCGGCTGGGCCGGGCAGGCGTATTGGCAGGCGCCGCAGCCGATGCACAGGTCGTCGGTCACCTGTGGCAGCCGGAGGTTCTCGCCGTAGGGTATCGTGTCGACCGCCTTCGTCGGGCAGTGCTCGGAGCACGCGGCGCAGTCGGTGCCCTTGGTCTTCACGATGCAGTGTTCGAGGTCCAGCCGGGCGAGGCCGACCCGCGTGACCTGCTTGTCGGCGAGTTCCAGCAGCCCGATCGCGCCGGTGGGGCAGACTTCGCCGCAGCGCCGGCAATCGAAATTGCAGAAGGCCTTTTGGTAATCGAGGCGCGGCTTCATGAAGCCAAGGAACCCGTATTCGCTCAAGGCGGGCTGCAGCACCGACGTCGGGCACTCGCTCACACAGAGCTGGCAGGCGGTACATTTTCCCAGGAACCGGTCGACGTCCCCGGAGCCGGGCGGGGTGACGGGTGATCGGGCGGCCTCCGGGGCAACGGCCTTCCCGACCGCACCGAGCATGGTCGCCGGGGAGAGCAACACGGCGGCGGTGCCGCCCACCAGCAGGGCGCGGCGCTGCGGGTCGGCGACTGGTCCGGCCGGCGCGGGGCCCGGCCGGGTCCACGCAAACCGGTAGCCGATGCCGTTCTCCGGGCACACCGCGAGACAGTTGAAGCAGGCCACACAGCGCGACGCATCGATCGTGCCGGCGCGCAGGTCGAGGCACTGGGCCTTGCACGCATGCAGGCACCGGGCGCATTTGGTGCAGGCGGAGCGGTCGCAAGTCAGGCGGAACGCGGCGCCGCGGGCGAGCAGGCCGAGCACCGTGCCAACGGGGCACAGCGTGTTGCAGTAGATCCGCTCGCGCCACACCGCGAGACCGGCCACCACGCAAAGCGCCACGAGCGCGGGCAGCAGCACGGCGGGACCCGGCCAGGGTGGGGTAACGCGGTAAAGCGATTGGAATCCCAGCGCATTGACGGGCGTGACCAGGGCATTGTTGGCTGCCACGACCAACGGCCGGAACAACCCCGAGACGATGCGTCCGAAGTTGCTGTAGGGATCGACATGAGTGAACGCCATCGTGGTCGTCCCAATAAGGGTGGACGCGATCGCCACCAGCACGCCGTAGCGCAGCCAGGTGTTCTCGGGACGGAACGGCAGCGGGCGACGCCGCGGGCGCACCCACGCTGCGATCCGCGCGACCGCGTCCTGCAGCAGGCCGAGCGGGCAGACGGTGGAGCAATAGACGCGCCCGAAGGCCAGGGTCAGGCCAACGATGCCCGCGAAAATCAGCAGGCCCGCCGAGCCGGCGCCGAGCGCGAGCAGCGCCGGCGTGAATTGTATCGCCGCGAGCCAGTGTGCGATGCGCACCGGCACGAGCCCGCGGAAATCAACGAACGCCGCCGTCAGCCCGGCGAGGACGACCAGCGCAACCGCGACCCGGAGCGGCTTGAGGTGGCGGCGCGGCATGGGGTTCAGCCCAGCTTGATGCGGCGGATGTCGACCGCCTCGAGATTCATCGTGCCGAGCTTCATGTCGTCGCCGATCTTGATGTAGGCGATCTTCGCCGGATCGAGCCCGAGCATCTTCGCGGCGGCGGTGTCGAGCGCGACCGGATCGGTCGAGACGAGCAGCGAGCGCATCTCGACGACATCGTCGACCGTCTTGCCGCGCGGGCCGTTGCGGACCATCGGGTGGTAGGCATCGAGGATGTTGAGCGTGGGTTTCCGCAAGGTGAGGAAATCGGCGATGGCCTGGTGGATGTTGTTCTGGTGGTAGAAGCCGCGGTCCCAGATCACGCCCATGAGGTTCTTCATCGCCGCGGTCATGCCGGTGCCGCTGTGGTGCTTGAGCACGGGCACGTTGAGCAGCACGTCGCTGTCGAGCACGAGCGAATGCACAAGGGCGGTCTTGAGCTTCACCCCGCCCGGGATGGCGACTTCGCGGTAGTAACTCTGGTCCTTGCCGTTGATGACCTGCGCGCCGGCATCGCGCGCCGCCTTCTCGATGCCGCTGTGCTCGTAGCAGCGCTGCCATTGGTCGCAGGTGTTGTCGAAGACGCTGACGGACTTCGCCCCGGCCTCGAGGCACATCCGGGTGAGGCGACCGACCAGCTCGGGATGGGTGTCGGCCCCGCGCTCAGGCGGCGCGTCCCAGCCGATGTTGGGCTTGAGGCAGACGGTCTGGCCCGGGCGCACAAACGCGCCGATGCCGCCGAGAACGGCGATGGCTTTGTTAATCATCTCGGTCCGGGTGCCATCGCGGACCGCGACGAGGATGGACCGTGGGGCGGCCGGAGCGGCCGGCTCGGCCGCGGCAAGCTTGGACCAGCGGGCGAAGGAGGCGGCAGCCCCGAGGGCCAGGCCGGACTTGAGGAATTCACGACGGGTATTCATGGGGCAGGAGATAGCGCGCACTCCCATGGTGCGGGAATCCAATCTATGCCTGCGCCCGCCGGTGGGCGCTGCATATCTTGCCAAAAGCGCGCCCGCGATTGCCCTGGCGCCGGGAGGCGGCGTTCGTCGGTGTCAGACGGACGTCGTGAAGGGATCGGCGCGGAATTCGCGTTCGCGGTATTCGAACCAGTCGAAATCCGCCGGCCGGCCGGTGCCGGCCATATCCTGACACGCCATGCCCACGAAGGCACCGGTGAAGTTCGGGTTGCCCGGCGCGCTCGCCTCGTCAGAGAGGATACTGGCGTCGAATTGCTGCGGCAGCCAGTTCCATGCGCCCTCGCCCACCCGGTAGCCGAAGTGCAACCGCTCGCAATCCACCTCGACGCGCAGCTGCACCGGTTGTCCGGCGGGAATCGCGACGGGCGGCGTGAAAACGTCGGCCTGCATGTGGTTCGGCAGGCTCGACATCACCCGCAGATGTTTTCCAGCCGTCTCATCGTGCGAAACATAGATGTAGTGAAACTTCGTGCCGCCGTAGTAGCAGACCAGCCCGGCCATCTGCTGGAAATGCTCGGGCTCGAACTCGACGATGGTCGCGGCGCTGTAGCAGTGCGCCTGCTGCCGGCGGGCCACGAGCGCCTGACGGAAAAGGCTGCCGATCGTCTCGCGGCCGATGAGCCGCAGGTGGCCGGGCCGGGCGGTCAGGCTGAAAAGCTCGTCCGGCCACGGCGAGCGGAGCCACTGGAAATCGATCGGTAGCTTCGCGTCGTCGAAATTCTCGCGGACCGGCGCGGGTGGAAAGACGTGCTCCTTCAGCCTCGGCACCGTCACTTCGAACTGCGCAATCCCCTGCCCGTCCGTCGTGCGGAGCCAGCCGTCGGAGCCCCACACCATCTGCTGGATGGCGGTCTCGCGCCCCAGGGTGCAGCAGCCGCGGTTGCGCAGCGGCCGGCCGCAGAGATAGACCATGTAGGTCTCGCCGGCCTTGGTTTCGACGAGATCGGCGTGGCCCGCGCGCTGCAGCTTTGCGTCGGGCCGGTGCCGGGAACTCAGGATGTAGGTGTCGGGGTGGAGCTCGTAGGGTCCGGTCAGGCTGCGCGACCGCGCCATCGTGACGGCGTGACCCCAGCCCGTGCCGCCCTCGGCCGTGATCAGGTAGTACCAGCCGCCGCGCTTGTAGAGGTGTGGTGCCTCGGTGAACCCAAGCGATGTGCCGGAGAAGATGTTCACCCGCTCTCCGACGAGCCTGCGCTCCCGGACGGAGAATTCCTGCAGCACGATGCCGGCGAAACGGTTCTGGCCGGGGCGGTGATCCCAGAGCTGGTTGACGAGGTATTTGCGTCCGTCGTCATCGTGGAACAGCGAGGGATCGAAGCCGCTGCTGTTGAGGTAGACCGGGTCGGACCATTCGCCGTCGATGCTGGCGCTGGTGACGAGGTAGTTGTGGAAATCGCGCAGCGAGGCGCCACCTGTCGCGCCGCCCGTCGAGGTGCGACCGTAGCGCTTCACATCGGTGTAGATGAGCCAGAACAGCCCGTCGGCGTAGGTAAGGCAGGGCGCCCAGATACCACACGAGTCCGGATCGCCGAGCATGTTCAGCTGGTTTGGGCGCGTGAGCGGACGCGTGAGCAGCCGCCAGTGGGCGAGGTCGCGCGAATGGTGGATCTGGACGCCCGGGAACCATTCGAAGGTTGACGTGGCGATATAGTAATCGTCGCCAACGCGGACGATGGATGGGTCGGGGTTGAAGCCCGGCAGGATGGGGTTCCGGAGTTTCAGGTCGGAGGCAGGCATGGGTAAAATGGCTACGCCGGGTGGGACGCACTGGCAAGCGGCGCCGCATCCCGGCGTTCGCGCACGAGCGTCCACAGCACCAGCGCGCCCACCAGATCGAGCACGCCGAGGCCGATGAAGAACGGCGTGTAGCCGATCCGCAGGATGAGGACGCCGATCAGGAAATTGAAGACGAGGATGCCGGCGTTGCCGCAGGTGCCGGCCAGGCCCGCGACCGTGGCGACCTCGTTGCGCTTGAACAAATCGGAGGACATCGTGATGACCGTGACCGACAGCGTCTGGTGCGCAAACCCGCCTAGGCAAAGCAGGGCGACGGCCACATAGGGGCTCTCAACAAAGCCGACGAAGGCCATGCCCGTCATCAGGCCGGCTCCGACGGTGAAGGCGCCGCGCCGGGCATTGATCAGGCTGACGCCGCGCTTCTGGAGAAACGCGACCACCACGCCACCGAACATGCAGCCCAGGTCGGCCGCGAGAAACGGCAGCCAGGCGGTCAGCGCGATTTCCTTCAGGTTGAAATGCCGGACGGTGTTGAGGTAGAGCGGCACCCAGGACGTGAGGGTGCCCCAGGTCGGATCGGCCAGAAACCGCGGGAGCGCGATGCCCCAGAAATTCCGCTGGGCGATGAGCTTCAGGATGGAGGGACGCGTGCCGTCGCCGCGGAGGTGGTGCTCCTGGCCGGCCGCGATGTGGTCGCGTTCTTCGCCCGAAAGCGCCGGATGCGCCTCGGGCGAATGGTAGAGCCACAGCCACAGCGCCACCCACACCAAACCCAGCCCGCCCGTGACCACGAACGCCGCCTGCCAGTTGTAGTGCAGGATGGCCCAGATGACGAGCGGCGGCGCGAGCATGGAGCCCACGGAGGCGCCGATGTTGAACAAGCCGCCGGCAAAGCCGCGCTCCTTGGCCGGAAACCATTCCGCCGTCGCCTTCATCCCGGCCGGGTTGGCCGAGCCCTCGGCCAATCCGAGCAGACCGCGGAGCCACGCGAAGGCCTGCCAGTTATGCGCGAGCCCATGCGCCATGCTGATGAACGACCAGGCGAGGGCGAAGAGGGCAAAGCCCGTCTTCAGCCCGAGCGTGTCGAGTACATAGCCGCACGCCGGCTGCAGCATGATCGTGCCCTGGAAGGCGTTCAGGATCCACGAATACTGCTCCGGCGAGATGTGCAGCTCCGGCAGCATCGTGGGCGCGGCGTTCGAGAGCGTACTGCGCGTGAGATAGTTGATGATCGAGCCCAGCATGAGCAGGCCCATCATCCACCAGCGGAGGTTCTTGATTTTTGGCATGCCCGGGGAAAGCTGCGGCGGGTTTACCGGGCGGCCGCCTGCTCCGCCGCGAGCTGGGTGCGGTAGGCATTCTCCACCGTGGCGAGCAGCCGGATCCATCCGGCCGGATCCACGTAGGCCCCAGCGCCTTCGCCGGCGTCCTGTCGCGCGAATTTTTCCGGCATGCCGAACTGGCTGCCGTGCGGCGCGAAGAAAATATCGCACGGCAGCGCCTTCAGCCGTGCAAACGTCGTCTCGTAGTCCGCCCTGATCTCCGGGTAGGCCGGGTTATGCCCCAGGCTCACGCCCGGGTTGACGGTGGTGCTGCTGAAAAACACCACGTGATAAACCCGCCCGGACTCCGTTGCGTCCATCGTCCACGTCGTGGCACCCCGCGTATGACCGGGCGTGAGATGCGCGGTGAGCGTGACGCCGCCGAGCGTCACCGTTCCGCCGTCCGCCACCGTCTCGTCCACCTTCACCGGCGCATAGGCGACGGCGTCCTTTGGCCAGGGCAGAAAATCGTCCATGCCCCCCGACTCGAGCAGGCGGGCGTCCGCGGCGCTCGCCACCACGCGCGCGCCGGTGAGCTGCTTCATCATGGCGTGGCCTCCCGCATGATCGATGTGCGCGTGGCTGCTGAGGATGAGCCTGATGTCCGCCACCTTGAACCCGAGCTGTGCGACACCGCGGGTGATGATCGGCACGGTGTCCGCGAATCCTGTGTCGAGCAGGATATGGCCTGCCGGCGTGGTAACAAGGAAGGAACTCACGCCACTCGCCCCGACATAGTAGATGTTCCCGACCAGGTGGCGTGGCGGCACGGGAGCCTTCAGGCCGTCGAACAGCTTCTGGATCCAGGCCCGGCCGGGGACGGCGGCGACCGCGGGCGCCGGGTCGACCGCGAAGACGGCTCCGGAGAGAAACAGACAGGGCACGACGAAAATCACCAGGCGGTGGACTGACATGGGGTACGGCTGGTTCAGGGCCGGCGGAAAAGCGAGCACGGGCCGTCTGGCGCGTCAACCCTTCCTCCCCGATGCTTGTGCTAACGTTAGTATGTCGGCGCCCAGCCGCCAGCCCGGGGAGGCGCGAAGGCCTTCGCCCCCTTACCGCTCCCGTTGCAGAGTACGCAGCAACTCCGCGGCAGTCCGGTTTCCCGGCTCCAATCGCAGCACCTCCTGCAAACTCGCGACGGCTTCCACCCGCCGGCCGGCGGCGGCCAGGGCCTGACCGAGCGCGAGGCGGGCATTGGCGGAATCAGGCTGAAGCCGCACCGCCTGCTCCCCGCATTGCACGGCCTCGGCGTTTCTCCCGAGGGCGCGCAACGCCTCGCCCAGATTGGCCAGCGTCGCCGCCTCGGGATGCAACGCCACGGCCCGGCGGTAGTGCTCGGCCGCCTCCGCAAATCGCGAGTTGGCGGCGAGCAGGTAGCCCAGGTTGTTGTGCGCCTCGTAGTTCTCTGGATCCAGCCGCACCGCGGCCTCGAAAAACGGCTGGGCCCGGGCCGGCTCGTCTACCTGCAGCAGGAGCTGCCCCAGCGTGTTGTTGTCGTCGGATTTCTCCGGCTGGAGCCGGATCGCCGCCTCCAGGTGCGGCCGGGCCTCGGGCGCACGGTGCTCATCGAGCAGCAACCCCGCGAGGCTCAGGCGCACGTCGAGATAGTCGGGGTCGAGCCGCAGCGCCTCGCGGTATTCGCCGATGGCCGCGGCCCGTTCGTCCAGATGGTAATATTCCAGGCCGAGGCTGTAGTGCGCCCGCGGGTTGTCCGGTTTCTTCCGCACGGTATCCGTCCACAGCGCCAGGCTGCTCGCGTAGTCGTAATTGCGCACCACCGTCGCGACGCCCAGCCCGGCGGCCAGCATCATCACGACCACCGGCGCCGCGCGTCCAACGGTCCGATGGATGAGGAGCACGACCAGCAGGACCACCGCCGCCAGCGGCAGATACATCCGGTGCTCGGCCCGTACCTGCGACAGCAGCGGGATGAAACTCGAGCTCGGCCCGAGGATGACGAAGAACCAAGCGCCGGGGAACCCCCACCGCGGTCGTTTGATCACGGCAACCAGCGTCATGACCGCGAGCGCCGACATGAAGACGAACGGCGGCCACACCGCGGCAAACTCGGATTCCATCTCCGAGGTGAAATCACCATAGTCGACGATCAGCGGATGCGGCCAGAGCGCGAGCTGCAGGTATCCGGTCACCGCCTTGCCCTGCGTGAGCAGGGACATCCACGCGGTGACCCCCCGACCGATCATCACCGTGCCCCCGCGATTCCCGGTCTGCGCCATCAGCATCGCGAGCGGCACCCACGAAAGCACCAGCCCGAGGTAGGCCCAACGACGTTGCCTCCACGCCTCGCGAAACGTGCCTGTGATGAACGCCCGGTCATACAGCAGCAGGAGCAATGGCGCCGTCGCCAGGACCTCCTTCGTGGCCACGCCGACGTAACACGCCGCCAGGCTCAGACCGAGCCAGCGTCGCGGCATCGCGGCGCCGGGTTCACTGCCGCGGAGGAAGCAATACAACGTGAGGAGGTAGAGCAGCCCCGCCAGCGATTCGGTGCGCTGGATGATGCACGTCACGGACTCCGTCTGCAACGGGTGCACCGTCCACAGCAGCGCCGTGGCAAAACCGAGCGACTGCGCCGATCCGCGCAGCCAGTCCGGTGCCCACGCGAGCCCCAAGGTCCGCCGCACGATGCCGAAGAGCACCAACGCGGCCGCCAGGTGGACCAGGAGGTTGAACGAATGGTAACCGCGTACCGCGGTGCCGCCGAGCGCGTAGTTGACCGCCAGGGTGAGATTCACCACCGGCCGGCCGGACACCGCGTGACCGGCACCGGGCGGCTGCAACGGTCCCCAGACCGGCCAGAGACTCCGGATCGTGGGGTTTTCCACGATGTTCGGGATGTCATCGAAAACGAATGGGGCGGACAGGCTGTTGCAATAGGCGGCGTAGGCGGCCATCGCGATCAACGCGGCGCAAAACCAGGTGCGCCACGACTCCATTTCCCCCCACGGAACCGGGGCGGGGACACGCCCACCGTCTTCCGGCCGCCGGGTCGTGAAGCGCGCCAAGGCCTCCCCCCACTCGCTCAGATACGATTGCCGGGCCATGGACGCGCACCTTGGGAATGCGCGCAGAGGCCGTCAATTTCATTGTCGGCCGCCGGCCTGGTGCGGGTTCCGGGACCGGGCCTTCGCGCGGCTTGAATCCGTCGCGCCTCGGGAACATGGTGGATGCGATCTCGCCACCCCATGAAACCGCGCCTCGCCCTTATGCTCATATGGCTCGCCGCCAGCCGGACCGTTGATGGTGCCGGGCTCGTCTCCGGCGAGGTGCACGTCTGGGAAACGCAGGAGATCATTTTGTCGTCCGCCCGCGACTACGCGAATCCCTACGCCCAGGTCGACTGCTGGATCGAACTCGAGGGACCCGGTTTCGCGCATCGTATCCGGGGCTTCTGGGACGGCGGCCGGACATTCCGCGTGCGCTTTGTCGCCACGGCGCCGGGCGAATGGCGCTGGCACTCCGGTTCCAACCAAAGCGATGATCCCGGTCTGAACAGCGGCGCCGGCCGGTTGAAGGCGATCGACTGGACCGATGCCGAAAAACGGGAGAATCCCAACCGCCGCGGTTTCGTCCGGGCCTCCGCGAACGGCCATGCGCTGCGCTACGCGGACGGCGCGCCGTTCTTCCTGCTCGGCGACACCTGGCTGGCGGCCTCCACCTGGCGGCTGCCTTGGAACGGCCTCCAGCCCGCGGCCGACTACGTTCCGGCCTCCGGCATCAGCTTCGAGGAGGCGGTCGCCTGGCGGAAGAGGCAGGGTTTCAACTCCATCAGCTTCATCGCGGCGTTTCCCAACTGGGATGCCGATTCGCACGGCGCGACCTTCGCGAACAAGGACGGCGTGTTCCTGCGCAATGCCTGGGAGAAATTCGGCACCTGGGCCGCCAGCGCGCGCATCACGACGGCGGACGGCGCGACGACGACCGCGAAGGACATGGCCGACGAGTCGGGCAACCGCCCCTTCGAGATTCTCGCCGACCGCGAAGGCCTGGCAGACTTCGACCGCATCAACCCCGCCTATTTCCGCAGCCTCGACCGCAAGATGCGCCACCTCGCCGCCGAGGGTTTTGTGCCCCTGTTGGAGACGATCCGCCGTGACCACGGACCCTCTTGGAAGGCGTATTTCGACTTCAACCCCTCCTACGCACGCTATGTCGAATACCTCGTCGCCCGTTATGGTGCATTCAACCTCGTTTTCAGCGGCATCCACCTCGACTGGATCCCGAAGGACTACAGCCTGACCGGCGACGAATTCAACGCCGCGCTCACCCACCACTGGAAAACCTACGGGCCGCTCCCGTTCGGCCAGCCCTGCACGGCGCTGATCGACAGCTCGACCTACAAGGTCTTCGGCCATGGCGACCACGTCCCGTGGCTGACCATGCACACGGTCGGCAACAAGCCGCGCAACCACGCCATCTACGCCTCGCTCGAGGAGATCTTCCGGCTCACGCCGGCCTACCCCGCCGCCAACCTCGAGCCCTACTACACCGGCTGGAACCATCCGATCAACCGCCCAGGCGGCGAGGCGCCCGCCGTCGACTCCGATCGCGACAACTATTTTTCGCGCGCGATGATGTATGGTTCCGTGCTCTCGGGCGGGCTCGCCGGCCACGTGCACGGCACGGCCGCGTACGATGTCACCAGCACGGGCGAAACCGCCGGCTGGCGCCCGCCCATCTGGGAAGCGCTCCGCTACAGCTCCGGCGCCCAGATGCAGCACCTCGGCCGTTTCTTGCTTTCGGAAGGCGACCGCTACCAGGAACTCGCGCCAGCCTCCGCCGACCTGCAGCCGCGCGCCGCACCGGGCGCGAACGCCGACGGGCTCGACGGCTGGTCCTTCCTGCTGCGGTCCGCCGATCGCGGATTCGCGCTGCTGTATTTTGAGAACAAGGCGGCGCGCCCGCTGATCACGGGGCTTGCGCCGGCCGCGCGCTATCGCTGGACCTGGTTCAATCCCCGCGACGGTCGTTGGGGCGGACCGCAGGAACTCACCGCGACCGACGCCGGATCGCTGGCCACGCCCGAGTTCCCCGCCGGCGATCCGCCGGTCATCAACGACTGGGCTGCGAAGCTGGTGCGGTTACCCTAGGCGACGTCGACCACCCTCAGTTCACAGCGATCTTCGCCGGCGCGGGGGTCGCCGCCGTGGTGATGCGGACGACGTAGTAGGTGGCCGCCGTGGCGCCGGTGTTCTTCAGGCCGTGCTCGTCGTTGGAGCTGAAGAAGAGGATCGCACCGGGTCCGGCCGGCTGGGTGCGGCCGTTGAGCGTGACGTCCAGCGTGCCATCCTTCACGAGGATGAATTCCTCGTCGGGATGGCGGTGCGGCGCATGCGGCGACGCCCCGGGCTTGAGCGTGGTGACGTGGCACTCGAAGTTGGCGAGCGTGGCGGTGGGCAGGCTCACGACGTCGCGGCGCTCGCCCGTCTTGGTGGTCTTCACCGGCAGCTTGTCCCACTCCACGATGATCGAGCCGAGCTGGCCCCCGGGGGTCGCGGCGCCGATGGCGGGCGGCGTACGCGTGGCCGCGGTGGCGAAGTTGAACACGAAATAGGTCGCGGGTTTCTCGCCATTGTTCTGCACGTTGTGCGGATTGTTGGAGCGGAAGAAAAACAATGAACCCGGGCCGACACGCTGCATCCGGCCGTTGGCGTTCACGTCGAGCGTGCCGTCGCGCAGGATGATCAGCTCCTCCTGCGGATGCGTATGCGGCGGATGTGACATCTTCGTGGGATTCAGCGTGCTGATGTGGCACTCGAACCGCTCCAGCGTCGCCGTGGGATTGTTCGATACGTCGCGCCGCTCGCCGACGCCGGTTGGCTTGGCGACGAGATCCTCGAATCGGACAACCATCGACCCGATCCTAGGCGGTGCGGCCGGCGGCGTTTCCTGGCCGGAGAGCGCCAAGGCGGCAAGGCAGGGTAGCAGGAGGCTCAGGTGGCGGCGGAGGGGTTGCATGGGTAGTGGCTTAAAAACCGGCGCCCGCGCGGGCGGCTCAGGTCCTGACCTCGACGCGCTTCCCCATCGCGGCCGCCTGATAGATGGCCTCGACGATGACCATGTCGCGCCGGCCCATCT
The DNA here is from genome assembly GCA_964652485.1 of uncultured Oleiharenicola sp. Lineage (GTDB taxonomy): Bacteria > Verrucomicrobiota > Verrucomicrobiia > Opitutales > Opitutaceae > Lacunisphaera. The sequence goes on along the minus strand of CAZZDB010000002.1, from coordinate 6,105 downwards.
CGCCCGGTACACGGCTCGGCAGGTTGTCGCGCACACAGAGCGCAAAATCGTCGACTTGCAGCGCCTGCTGGCTGGCGGGCGCCTTGACCGTCACGGGGCCGCGGCTGGTGGCGGCCCGCAGGCCGCCATACGAGTAGGCGGGCCCGATCTCGAACCAGCCCCCCTTTGCCTCGGCCCGGAAATCGTTCCGGTTGCTGTTGTAGCTGGTGTAGCAGTCGCTGCGCGCCCCGTCGACGAACTCCATGGTCCACTCGAGGCTTTCCTCGACGTCGCGGAAGAATTCCGGGCGCCGCTTCGGCAGTTCGCGCGCCGTGATGGCCACGGGCGCGGCCCCGGCCGCCATGCAGGATTCCTGGATGAGGTAGACCCCGAGGTCCATCAGCGGACCGCCGCCCGCGAGTTTCTTCTCGGCCCGCCATTGCGGCGTTCCCATCGTGAAGGCAAAGCCGCCCGACATCTTGAGAAACGGCCCGAATTCCTTCGTGCGCACGAGCCGGCGCAGCTCCTCGTGAAACGGATCGAAGTGCAGGCGGTACCCGATGGAGAGCTTCACGCCGGCCTGCCGGCACGCCGCGATGATGGCGTCGCAATCCGCCACCGAGTTCGCCATCGGCTTCTCGCAGATGACATGCTTGCCGGCCTGCGCCGCCGCGATTGCATGGCGGGCGTGCAGTCCGTTCGGCGTGACGACGTAGACGATGTCGATGTCGGGATTGTCCGCCAGCCGCGCCATCGTGTCGTAGTGGTAGATGTTCTTCTCCGGAAAACCGTATTGCCGTGCCCATTTCCGGCCCTTCTCGGCGGACCCGGTCACCACGCCCATCAACCGGCAGTGTTCCGTCAATTTCAGCGCCGGCCCGAGCTGGCCCGAGCTGTAGCCGCCGAGTCCGACGAGGGCGACGCCGAGCTTGCGGGCCGACGGTTCGGCCGCGAAGACGCGGCCCCGCAGGGCGAGCAGCGCCATCGCACCGATGGAAAGGTTGCCGATGAACTGCCGGCGGGAAACCGTATGACGGAAGCGGGAGGCGTGGGGGGACTTCATGGGGTAGCGCGGAATCTGGCGCTCCGCCGCCGAAACGCAAGCGGCCAGCCTTGTCATCCCGGTCCAACGTTCGACCCGTCGCTTTCAACCCGGCGAATCACCGGTGATCGTGATGCGCCTCGGCCCAATAGCCTTCGATGAAGGCATAGCCACGCCCGCGTTTCTCCCAGCGGGGCTCGACCCAGACGGTGCGGCCCTGCGGCGGCCGTTCCCAGTGACCCGGGACCCACTCGCGTTCTCCACGACGATAGCCCCAATAGCCCGCGACCCAAACGTGGTCCCGCGAGGGACGGTCGCGTTCGATGATCACTTCATGGCGCGGCGGAGGCGGGGCGGACAGGATGATGTTTAAATCGATGTCAGCGACCAAGACCGCCTTCGCCGCGACCGGAGAGCTGTGCGCGGTCAACGGGACCGAAACACCAATCAACAAAGCAGGCAGACACAGCCACGCTGCCCGCTGGGGCAGGGGAAGACCAATATAGATGGGTTTCATGATGGTCATATAGACCGAACAAATGGGGCCTGGGTGCGGAATCATTTTGATAAAACAGCCCCCGGGCAGGCTGCCGCGAAGGCCATCCAGCCATACCGGGTTTGCGCCGCTCGGAAGTTTCCCCACAACTTGGCGCGCATGAAACCCGTAGCCACCGCCTGCGCCGTCCTCGGTTTGTCCCTTCCTTCCGCCTTCGCCACCAACGGGCCGCAGGACAACCTTCCACCCGCCTTGCCCTGGCACGGCGCCAGCGAGTCGCTGCTGGCGAGACCGGACGATCCCTGGATCACACCCGCGGAAAAGACCGGCCTCACCGACTCGCCCAATTACGACGACACCATCGCGTGGCTTAAAAAGCTCAGCGACGCCTCGCCGCTGATCAAGCTGGTGACCTTCGGCCGGTCCGCAGAGGGCCGCGACCTCTACGTGGTTGTCGCCAGCAAGGAGGGGACCGCCAGCAGCGTCGACCTCGCCAGGAACCAGCGCCCCACCCTGCTCGCCCAGGCCGGCATTCACGCAGGCGAGATCGACGGCAAGGACGCCGGCATGATGCTGCTCCGCGACCTCGCCTTCGGCGGCAAGGCCGCGCTCCTCGACCGCGCAAACTTCCTGTTCATCCCCGTCCTCAACGCCGACGGCCACGAGCGTTCTTCCGAGTGGAACCGGCCCAACCAGCGGGGCCCGGTCCACCAAGGGTGGCGCACCTCGGCCCAAAACCTGAACCTCAACCGGGACTACATGAAGGCTGATTCGCCGGAAATGCGAGCGCTGCTGACGCTGCTCAACCGCTGGCAGCCCTCGCTCTACCTGGATATCCACGTCACCGACGGTCTCGATTACCAATACGACGTCACCTATGCCTATGAGGGCTTCGACGGCGATCCCGCGCGCTCCCCGCAGATCGCGGCGTGGATCGACCGGGTCCTCCATCCAGCCCTCGACACCGCCCTGCTGGCGCAGGGCCATCTGCCGCTCAATTTCTACGTGAATGAACGCGACGCGCACGACCTCACCCAGGGCCTGGACCTCGGCCACACACCGCCCCGCTTTTCCAACGGCTACGGCGACCTCCGCCACCTGCCCAGCGTATTGATCGAGACGCACTCGCTGAAACCTTACCGGCAGCGCGTGCTCGGCACCTACGTGACGCTGGCCGCGACGCTTGAGCTGCTGGGCCGCGACGCCGGCCGGCTCGCCGCCGCGATCGCGGCCGACCGCCAGTATCGGCCCGCCGACCTCACGCTCACCTGGGTACCCGGCGGCCGGCGGCGCACCGTGGATTTCCTCGGGGTCGAGTTCGCCCACTACGACTCGCCCGCTTCCGGTGCCAGGGAGGTGCGCTGGCTCGGCCGCCCGCACACCTATGCCCGGCTCCCGCTCCTCGATGATCAGCCGGGCATCGTCACCAAGCGCTCTCAGGCCTACTGGGTGCCCGTCATGAAGGCGGACGTGATCGACCGACTGAAACTCCATGGCATCCAATTCCAGACCCTCGCCACCGCGAAGACGGTCGCCCTCGCCATGTACCGGTTGGTCGACCCGCAGCCGGCAACAAGCGAGGGCTCCCACCCGTTCGAAGGCCGCTACACGCTGAAATACGGGGTGAAGCCCGAAATCCGCACCGCGACTTACCCCGCCGGGTCGATCCGCGTGCCAACCGACCAGCCCTTGGGCGACCTGGCCACCATGCTGCTGGAACCGCAGAGCCCCGACTCGCTGCTGGCCTGGGGTTTCTTCCCCGAAATCCTGCAGCGCACCGAGTACATCGAGGGCTACGTCGTCGCCCCGCTGGCGGAGAAGATGCTCGCCGGCGACCCGGCGCTGAAAGCCGAGTTCGAGGCGAAGCTGAGGGCGGACGAGAAATTCGCGCGGGATCCGACCGAGCGCCTCAAGTGGTTCTACGCCCGCAGTCCATTCTACGACGAACGCTACCTGCTCTATCCTGTCGGCATCGAACGATGACAATTCCAGGTTGGCTACCGGCCAGCCGGCCGGCAAGCTGCCGCCGCATGTCCCCCGCGCCCGCCTCCACCCCGCGACTTGACGCGATCGACGCGATGCGGGGCTATGCCATCGTGGGCGTCGTTCTCGCGCACACCGGCCAGTGGACGAGGCCGGCCTCGGCCTGGGCGATTCAACTCTGCGCGAACGGCGCCCTCGGCGTGCAGCTCTTCTTTGTGGCCAGCGCCTTTGCTCTGTTCCTATCGAACGAACGCCGCCATGGTCACGAGGCCCGGCCGACCGCTGATTTCTTCATCCGTCGCTTCTGCCGAATCGCGCCCATGTTCTATGCCGGGCTCATTTTCTTCGTATGGCTGGCCGGGGATCGGCCCCGGCTTTGGGCCCCGCGGGGTGTGACCCCATCCGATATCGGCCTGACCGCCCTGTTCCTCCATGGCTGGCATCCCGAGACCATCAACTCGGTGGTTCCAGGCGGCTGGTCCATCGCCGTGGAAGTCTCCTTCTACGCGCTCCTGCCGCTGCTGTTCCAACTGGTGACCAGCCGCACCCGGGCGCTCGGGTTGCTCGTCTTCACCCTCTTGCTCGGCCGGGTTGCGGACGATTGGCTGGCACCGGTGCTCACCCCGGCCTACCCTCCGGGTTACGCCTACCTCGCGGAGAATTTCCGTTTCTTCTGGATATTCGGCCAGCTGCCCGTCTTCGCCCTCGGCGTCTTGCTTTATTATCTGCTGCGCGACCGGCGGAACCGGCCCGACCGCCCACTGGGCTGGCTCAGCCTGGTCGCGGCCGGCGGGGTTTTCGCCGCTATCTTCTGGCAGCTGGGGCCGCTGGCGCCGCCGCCGCTACCCGCCGTCGTGCTGGTCGGTGTGTCGTGCCTTCTCTTCGGCTTCGCGCTGCACCAGACACAATCACCGCTGCTCGTGAACCCACTCACCGTGTTTCTGGGCAAGATCAGCTATAGCCTCTACTTCGTCCACTTCGCGGTTTTCCAAGGTCTTTTCCGGCTCTGGCCGGCCGGCCTGGCCGTGACGGGCTGGTGGTCGACTCCGCTGGCCCTGTTGCTGGTGCTGGCCACGGCCGGCGCGATCTCCGCCGCCACCTACCGCTGGATTGAGCTTCCGGGCATGGCACTCGGCCGGCGTTGGGTCGCCCGGCTCGAATCGCGCTAGCCGCGCTCGATCGCGGCCATTTCAGGCTTCTGCCGCCGCGCCCGGCCGTGTATTCGTTTTGGCCGACATCCCCATGCAACGCACCCTCGTCAAAGACGCCCTCAATGCTATCGCGCCGGCGGACGCCATCCTGCTCCAAGGCTGGGTCCGCACCCGCCGCGACGCCAAGGCTTTCTCCTTCGTCGAACTCAATGACGGCTCCTGCCTCAAGGGCCTCCAGATCATTGTCGATGCCACCCTCCCCGACTACGCCGCCGTCGCCCGGGCCAACACCGGCGCGTCCATCGAAGTGCAGGGCAAGCTCGTTGAGTCCAAGGGCGGCGGCCAGAAGTGGGAGGTCGTCGCGGAAAAGTTCGCCGTACTCGGCGAGGCCGACGCCACCTACCCGCTTCAGAAAAAGGGCCACACGTTGGAATTCCTCCGCGAGATCGCGCACCTGCGCCCACGCTCGAACCTCTTCGGCGCCGTCTTCCGCGTGCGCAGCCGGCTCGCCTACGCCGTCCACCAGTTTTTCCAGGAGCGCAACTTCCTCTACGTCCATACGCCCATCATCACGGCCAGCGACGCCGAGGGTGCGGGCGACATGTTCCGCGTCACCACGCTCGACCTTGCCAGCCCGCCGAAGACCGAGGACGGCGCGATCGACCACGCGAAGGATTTCTTCGGCAAGAAGGCCTTCCTCACCGTCTCGGGCCAGCTCGAGGGTGAGATTTTCGCCAGCGCGCTGAGCAACGTCTACACCTTCGGCCCGACCTTCCGCGCCGAGAACTCCCACACCTCGCGCCACGCCTCCGAATTCTGGATGATCGAGCCCGAGGTCGCTTTCTGCGACCTGCAGGGCGACATGGACCTCGCCGAGGCGTTCGTGAAGCATCTGATCCGCGACGCCCGCGAACACTGCGCGGCTGACCTCGAGTTCTTCTCGAAGTTCGTCGACAAGGAGTTGCTCGCACGCCTCGACTTCGTGCTCGAGCGGCCGTTCCAGCGCTGCAGTTACACTGAGGCGGTCGAGATCCTCCGGAAATCAGGCAAGACCTGGGAGCATCCCGTCGAGTGGGGCTCCAACCTCCAGTCCGAGCACGAACGCTTCCTGACCGAGGAACACTTCAAGTGCCCCGTAACGGTTTACGACTATCCGCGCGCGATCAAGGCGTTCTACATGCGCGTCAACGACGGCTGCGCCCCGGGCCGCGAGACGGTCCGCGCGATGGATCTGCTCGTGCCGGGCATCGGCGAGATCATCGGCGGCAGCCAGCGCGAGGAACGCCTGGAACAGCTCCGCGCGGGCATGATGCTGCACCACCTCGACGAAAAGAATTACTGGTGGTATCTCGACCTGCGTCGCTATGGCAGCGTGCCGCACGCGGGCTTCGGCCTCGGTTTCGAGCGCATGCTCATGTTCGTGACCGGCGTCGGCAACATCCGCGACGTGATCC
>CAZZDB010000001.1:0-66759 GCA_964652485.1 uncultured Oleiharenicola sp. | reverse complement strand
AGGTCTGCCCCGTCAACGCCACCTGGCAGGAGAAGGACGGCATCACGGTCATCGACTACGACTGGTGCATCGGCTGCCGTTACTGCGAGGCCGCCTGCCCTTACTGGGCCCGTCGCTTCAATTTCACCAAGCCCGAGATTCCGAGGGATCGCCTCAATCCCGAGATGTCCTATCTCGGCAATCGCCCGCGCAAGCAGGGCGTGATGGAGAAGTGCCACTTCTGCATCCAGCGCACCCGAATGGGCCGCTATCCGGCGTGCCTGGAGGTCTGTCCGGTTGGTGCACGCAAGTTCGGCAACATTCTCGATCCTGAGAGCGAGATTTCCTACATCCTCCGGACCAAGCGCATCTTCATCCAGCTGAAGGAGGAAATGGGTACCTCCCCGCGGTTCTTCTACTACTTCGACAAATGAGCTGCGTTCCAAACATCTCTCTCTCGTCGGGTCATTGCGAGGAGCGCAACGACGAAGCAATCCATCCAGCGGGATCGCCACGCCCGGCGTGCGTCGAGCTCGCGATGCCAACCCCATGATCACCGCAGCTCGCAACTACCTCGTGTTCCTCCGGCGGTGCGCCCGCATAGCCTTCGTCGGTGACTGGCGTTACTATGCATGGATGGGTGGGCTCACGGTCATTTGCCTGCTCGGGCTCAACGCCTATGCCAAGCAGCTGGTCCACGGCCTCATCGTCACCGGCATGAGCGACGAGGTCTCCTGGGGCGTCTACATCGCCAACTTCACTTTCCTGGTCGGCGTGGCGGCGGCGGCGGTCATGATGGTCATCCCCGTCTACATCTACGACAACGAGGAGTTGCACGACCTGGTTATCTTCGGCGAGTTGCTGGCGGTCGCCGCCATCATCATGTGCCTCGCGTTTGTCACCGTCGACCTCGGCCGGCCCGACCGCTTTTGGCACCTGATCCCCGGCCTCGGCCAGATGAACTTCCCAAAATCGATGCTCAGCTGGGATGTCATCGTGCTCAACGGCTACCTGCTGCTCAACGTGCACATTTGCGGATACCTCCTTTACTGCCGATACCAGGACAAGAAGCCGGCGAAGTGGTTCTACATCCCGTTTGTGTTCACGGCCATCCTTTGGGCCGTCTCCATTCATACCGTCACAGCGTTCCTTTACGTGGGCCTCGGCGGCCGGCCGTTCTGGAACGCCTCAATCGTGGGCCCGCGCTTCCTCGCCTCGGCCTTCACCGCCGGCCCCGCGATCATCATCCTCGCCCTCCAGGTCATCCGCCACACGACGCATTACCGCATCACTGACAAGGCGCTGCTCACGTTGCGGAGCATCGTGCAGGTTTCGATGATCATCAATGTGTTCCTGCTCGTGTGCGAGGTGTTCAAGGAATTCTACTCCGGCACGACCCACGGCGCCTCCGCCAAGTATCTCTTCGTCGGTCTGCACGGCCATCACGCCTTGGTGCCATGGATCTGGACGGCCATCGGTTTCAATCTGATTGCGATGACCATCCTCGTGCTGCCGGTCAGCCGCGGCCTGAAGTTTCTCAATGCCGCGTGCGGGCTCAGCATCGTGGGCATCTGGATCGAAAAGGGCATGGGCCTCGTCATCCCCGGCTTCATCCCCACGCCGCTCGGGGCCATCGTCGACTACGTGCCGTCACTGAACGAGACCCTCGTCTGCCTCGGCATCTGGGCACTCGGCCTGCTCTGCTACACCATTTTCCTGCGGATGTCGGTGCCGATCCTGCAAGGCCGGCTCAACAAGTCCAACGAGGGCTTGCCCGAGATCCAGGGCGACGAGCCCGACGCCTCCGAATCCCTTCCGAGTCCCGTCCAGCACTAACCGTCCGCCATCCCCACGCATCATGGCCACCACGCTCACCGCCAACGACGCCAAGAAGTCGCTCAACGCCCACGTCGCCACGAAGGGCGCCGAGATCTTCGACAAATACGGCCCGGTGATCGGCTGGCCGCAGCTGCAGGCCATTTTGAAGGACCGCACCTGCGTGCGCTATCCCTGCGAGCTCAAGTTCGACAGCGCGCGGCTCAATCCCGGGGAGTTCGCCTTCCCGGAGCCCAAGGGCGACATGCCCGAGGAGGGCTTCACGCTTTTCGTCCACCCGGTCTACATGACACAGCTGGCGATGGTGCCCCACCTCGCCCTCTACCAGCTCGTCGCGGTGAATTACGGTGAATTCGCCTCGGCCGACGATGCCGAGACGTTCGCCTCTTACGCACTCGGTCTGCCGCGCGAGGAATATTACCACGCACTCTGCGGCCTCGCTGACGAACTCGGCTCCGGCATTGATCCCGGCTCCGGCCACACCCATGGCGGCGGTGGCTGCAGTTGCGGCGGCTAGCGTCTCTCTCGTTTTCCAGCCTCAACGCGTCCACCCCAGATAACTTGAGTGAAACACCGACCAACCGGCCCGAGCCAGCCCCGGCCGCGGCCCTGCAACATCTCGAGCAACGGCTGACACGCCTCGAGCAGCACCTCCGGCTGCCACCGTTGGAGACCGCGCCGGTTCCGGCCCGGCCGCCCGCCGCCATCGTGCAACCGCCTGCCGCCGACCTGCTCGCCCCCGTGATGACCGTCGATACGGAGGAAGAACTGGAATTTGTCGTCGGGCAGAAATGGTTCGCCGGCGTGGGCGTGCTCGTGCTCACCTGCGGCGTCGGTTTCGCCCTCTCCCTCCCCTTCGCCAGCCTGCCGGCCATCGCGCCGCCCATCGCCGGGTTCTTTCTCGCCACGAGCCTTCTGTTGGTCGCCTGGATCTGGCGGGGGAACTTCGAACAGGTGTCAGGCCACCTGCGTGGTGCCGGCATGGCCTTGCTGTTCTTCTCGACGCTGCGGCTGTTCTATTTTGGCACGACGCCGGTGCTGGCAGTGGATTCGTCCGCCGGCCGCGCCGTCCTGGCCACGGTGGTGGCGGTCAACCTCGTGCTGGCCCTGCGGCGCAAATCCCCCTGGTTGCTGGGCCTCGCGGTGCTGACGGGCCTGATCAGCGCCATCGCCGTGGGTGCACCGTTCGGCGTGTTTCTGACCGTGGCCGCGCTTGCCGGTCTCGCGGCCTTCGCCGCGGTGCGGCACAATTGGCCCGGGTTGCTGCTTGGTGTGATTCCCGCCGTCTACTTGACGCATCTGCTCTGGGCGATTAACCAGCCGTGGTCGGGGCGTCCCTTCCAGATCCAGACGGAACCCGCCGCCGGGCTTTTCTTTCTGCTGGCCTATGCGGCGATCCTCGCCGCCGGTTCGTTGCGGCGCCGCGACCGCACGGCCGAAGATCCGGGCACGATCCTGGCCGTGTTGTTCAACTGCGGCGCGAGCTATGTCCTGTTCATGCTGCAATCCCTGCGCATTGCCCCAGCGGAATTCGCCTCCGCGCACCTCGCCGCCGCGCTGGTCTATCTGGGCCTGGCCGTGGCTTTCTGGCGCAGCGAGGCGAGCCGCATCTCGACCTTCTTCTACGCCATGACGGGCTATCTGGCGCTCAGCGCCGCCATCGTGAAGGTGTTCCCTTCCCCCGAGGTCTTCATCTGGCTATCCGGTCAGAGCCTGGTGGTCGTGGCGACGGCACTCTGGTTCCGGTCGCGGCTGATCGTGGTGGCTAATTTCTTCATCTATGTCTCCATCGTGCTGGCTTACATGGCCGTCGCCAAGGAGGAGTCGGGCATCAGCCTGGGCTTCGGTGTGGTGGCGCTACTGAGCGCGCGTGTCCTCAACTGGAAAAAGGAACGGCTCGAACTCAAGACTGAGCTCATGCGCAACGCCTACCTCGCCAGCGCGTTTGTCGTGTTCCCCTACGCGCTCTATCATCTGGTTCCGGGGGCCTATGTCGGCGTCGCGTGGATCGGCGTGGCCCTGGCCTACTACCTGATGAACCTGATCGTGCGGAACCCGAAATACCGCTGGATGGGCCATCTCACGCTGCTCCTCACCGTGCTCTACGTAATTGTGGCCGGCATCACCCAGCTCGCCCCGACCTACCGGATCGTCTCGTTCCTCGCCCTCGGCTCCGTGCTGTTGGCGGTATCGCTGATCTTCACGCAGGTACGGGCCACGCAGAAACGCGCCGCCGGGAACAAATGAACCAGACCTCGGCCGGCCGGATTTGGTCCGGTCGATGGGTCAGCCGGTCCTTTTCGCGGTTCCCGCCGGCCCCGCATGTCGCATGTGATAATGCATTGGGGTTTCACCTTCCATCCGGAAATCAAGCCGTCGGTAGAGCTGCAGCGCGCGCCGATTCTCCCTGAGCACCTGCAGCCGGAGCAGCCCCCGAAGCGTAAGATCGCGAATGATCAGGCTGCCGAGACCCCGTCCGCGCCACTCCTTGAGCAGTTGGATCTCGTCCAGCCACACCGCGTCGCTGCGCTCCTCGATCGCGACCAGGCCGACCGCTGCCCCATCAACCAGGATGATCCTTGATCTCCCCGGACTCCACCTCGCGGCGAAAAGCTCTCGCTGAAATTTCTCGTCCCACGGTCCAAACTGGCGCTCCACCACCTCGCGGTAAGCCTCCGACTTGAGGGCGTAGGCCCAATCGCGATCGCCATCCGTGCATGGTCGGAACTCGTAGCGCATTTTCGCCGCCTGATTAGGGAGAGGGCCTGCGGCGTTCAAGGACAATGGATTCGCTTGCGGCCGGGGCAACCTCCGTGGCTGCGCCCAGACCCGATTGCGGCGTGTTGGAAGACAGTCCCTCCACTGCTGACCCAAGGCTCCGTGCCCGCTGCTCGCGGCCTATTTCCCCTGGATGCCACCGTTGTGGCAGTCCGCGCACTTCAGGTCGGCGTCGTATTCGCCGCCCGGGTGTTTGAACTCGAGGCCCGACGCGGTGAGCGACGACAACTCGGCGCCCTTGCCCTGCGTCAGGATGACATGGCACGAGGTGCAGTCGCTGGCGCTGACGGACTCACCGGTGGCCGTCTTGTGCTTGTCGTCGTGGCAGCGGAAACAACCGGGCCAGTCCTTGTGTCCGATGTTGTTCGGGTAGACGCGCCAGTCGGCCTTGCGCTCGGGGAAAATGGTCTCGGCATAGATCTGCTGCACGGCAGCGACGGCGGCCGGCGTCTCAGGGCTGCCCTGATACTTGGTCTTGATGAACTCGGCGATCTTCGCCGGGGCGGAAGCGGTGGTGAGGTCCTTCTGCAGCATGGCCTGGACGGCGGTGCGCTTGATGTTCGGCAAGGTAGCAGGGAGCGTGCCGAGGGCGAGGGACTTCTCGATGGCGTCGTTGGCGGTCGGGAAGACGTGAGCCGGCCGGTTGTGGCAGTCGATGCAGTCCATCATGCGGATGGTCCCGGCCGGTGGCTCGCCCTTGAATTCCTCGTTGCGGTAGATCTTCTGCGTGCCGTTCTTCTTGTTCGTCACGCGCATCCAGACGATGTCCTGACGCTTCTCGTCGGCGGCGTAATACTCGACGGAGCTGTCCTTGCTGACGTGCCAGTGGATGCCGGCCAGCGGGCTGCCCGGGCGGCCGTTGTTAACCTTCAGGAGCAGGCGGACGCTGTAGGCGGTGTTCTTCTTGTCGGAAAGATAGTGGTCGAAGGTGACATCGACATTACCGAGGAACTTCTCGGGCCAGTGGCACTTCTCGCAGGTCTCGCGGGCGGGCCGCAGGTTCTTCACGGGCGTGTCGATCGGGCGGTGGTAATTGTCGAGCGTGTAGCCGATCAGCTGGCGGGTGCCGTTGAGCTTGGCCTTGATGAAGGCGGTGGCGCCGGAGCCGACGTGGCATTCCACGCAGTCGACCCGGGCGTGCCCGCCGCGCTGATAGGCGACGAACTCGGGGTTCATGGCCTGGTGACAGACCTGCCCGCAGAACTGGGTGGACTCGGCGTAGTGGTAGGTCTGGTAGCTGCCGAACGTACTGAGCAGGAGGAAGACCACCCCGCCGGTGCCGAGGAGGATCAGGTAGCGACGCTGGGCCGGGTTGGAATAGTCGAGGCGCCACTTGTCAGGCGCCAGGGCATGCTGGACCGCCCAACGGCGCTGGGCCCACGCCCCGAAGAAGACTGTGGCCAGCCCGGCGATAAGGAAACCCGGCGCAACGATGTAGGTGAAGATGCCGAGATAGGGATTCTTATGGTCCCCGGTGAAGTCCATCCAGACCAGCAGGGCGAAGGAGAAGAGCGCGCCAACTGCGATCACGCCGCCGATGGCGCTGATCCAGTTGTTGAAATGTGAGCGCGGCGTCGGCGCCGGCCTGGTGGGCTTGTCGTTGGACTCGGACATGTTCGTGGTGGATCGGAAAAATCAGGCGGAGAAAACAAAGCCGGCGGAGGCGGGAGGCGCTCCGTCGGCTGGGAAACGACCGCGGAGGCGGCTCAGGCCTTCAGCTTGCGGACAAAGGCGACGAGGTCCTTGATCTCGTCGACGGAGAGCTCGTCCTTGAACGACTTCATCTTCTCCTTGCCGTCGACCTTGACGCCCTCGTTGATGGCCTTGGCCATCTCGTCGTCCTTCATTTCGGCCTGCACCTTGGCGTCGGTGTAGTCCTTCAGCTTGAGTTTCTTGCCGGTCTTGGTCTGAGCCTTGCCGTCGCTGCCGTGGCAGGACGCACAAAGGTTGTCCCAGTTGTCGGCGGCGGGGGCGGCGAGCGCCACCCCGGTGAGGAGGGCCAGCGTGAGGCTGGAGAGGGCGACCTTGGTCGTGGTTTTCATAGGGAGAATTCGAGTGGGTGAGTTGGAGCTAAAAGGAAATCCCCGCCGAATGCGACAGGCATTTGTCCGGTGGGGATTCGCGTGGATGGCAGATTGGGGTTCTGGGCCGTCAGGCCTTGAATTTGCGGATGTGGGCGACGAGGTCCTTGATCTCCTCGGCGGAAAGTTCGGTCTTGAAGCCTTTCATCTTTTCCTTGCCGTCGACCATCACCCCGTCGGTGGTGGCCTTGATCATGTCTTCGTCCTTGAGTTCGGCCTGCACCTTGGCGTCGGTGTAGTCCTTCAGCTTGAGTTTCTTGCCGGACTTGGTCTGGGCCTTGCCGTCCGACCCGTGGCAGGACGCACAGTGGTTGTCCCAGTTGTCAGCGGCGGGCGCGGCGATGGCCACGACCGTGCCGAGGGACAACGCCAGTCCCGTGATTGCGACCTTGGCTTTGGTTTTCATGATGCGATGGGGGATGTATCAGAGAGCGTAGTCGAGCGACACATAGGCCAGCGGGCCCCGGAAGTTGGTGTTGCCACCGGTGGTATCGTTCTTGGAATCGAAGTAACCGAGCTTGATGTTGCCGATCAGGCGGTCGGAGAGCTTGTGCTTTAGGCCGGCGGAGATCGAGACTTCCTTGGCCCCGGCGCCGTAGGGCATAGCCAGGTAGGCGATCTCGGGATTGTAGTTGTCCGCCTTGTAATAGGTAAACCGGATCTGGAGATCATCTTCCTTCGTGAGCACGGCCCCGGCCAGGACACTCGCGGTGACATAGTTGTTGTTGGAATTGGGCACGATCACGTCGCTGCTGTAGGCGGCGGCGGTCGCGGAGCCTGCGGTGATGCCGCCGCGGCCGTCGAGCGTCTTGAGCACATTGAAGACGACATTGACGTTCGCCTGGGCGTAGAACTGCTTGGCCGGGTTCCAGTCGATGGTTTCGCCCAGGATGTGGTTGTCCACCTTCATGGAGTCATAGGTCGGGAACAGGGGCAGGACGCCGGCGACCTCCGCCGTGCCCTTCTGGTAGACATAGCGCGAGGTGAAGGAAAGCTGCGCGGTCGGTTTGAAGATGGCGGTCAGCTTGACGCCGTCGAACTTGTAACCGAGGTCGTAGTGCAGGCCGCTGCCCGCGTCGTAGCCGATCGAGCGGTTCGATTGATCCTTGCGGAAGACCTCACCGCGAAGGGTGAGCAGGGACGACTGGGTCCAATTGAAACCGAGGTTCAGCCTCTCATGGCCGTCATCCAGCGTGTTGTTCGCCAAGGTGCCGTTGCTGGCGGTGGCCGGATTATAGGGCGTGGTGTAGCGCTCGTCGCCTGTGACGAACTGCTTGCTGCCCGTGAAATAGAGGGTGACGCTCTTGATGCCGGTGTAGCTGAGGTCCAATGCCGGGGTCGTCGACTTCTCCTTGATCCGCGAGAACATCACCTGGTGGTCTGCGTGGTGGTGACCACACCGGTCGTCGTGTTGACGGCGGCGGTCACGCTGGTGAAAGAGCCCGCCGTCTGGGTGCGCTTGTCCTCGCCGCTCACGGCCAGCTTGGCAAAGAACGTGGGGATGGGCTTGAATTCCAGGGCGGCCAGGCCGCTGTAGACCCTCACCTTCGAGGTGCCCAGCAGGTTGAGGTTGTTGTCGGTCTGGGCCCAGACGGGCCCGATGGCGGTCGGGGTGAGCGTGTTGATGGGGCGGTCGCCGCTGAAAGTGCCGTCCAGGTCCTCGTATTTGAAGCCCGCGAGCAGCTTGAGTTTGTCGGAGATTGTCGTCTCGGACTTCCCGTTGATCCCCGTCATCTTGGTCTCGTTACCGTCGGTCTGGGAATACTGGATCGTGCTGTTCATCTTGGCAGGCGCCAGCAGTACCGTCGCCGCCGGCGTGGGGAATGGTTTCACCTCGCCGGGAAACTTCAACCCGTAGCGGATGTCGTTGTCGTCAGTCTTCTCATGGAGCACCGTGACGCTGTAGGTGGTGTTGCCCACGGAATGCCGCATGGTCGCATCCAGGTTCTGGTTGTGCTCATCCAGCTTGCGGTAACTGGGTTCAAGCTTGCGGACCTGCGAGATCGGCGGGTTGTTGTTGGGCAGCCCGGTGAAGTCGCTGTCGCCCCAGATCAGGGAGTCCTTCTTGCCGGTGCGGGTGCCGTCCGTGAAGTTGAAGTCAAACTCGGGCGAGTTGGGCCGCTTGATCTTGGCCGAAACCCAGAATTCGCCCCGATCGACGTGCAGATCCTGCGGGTTAAACGCGCTCCATTGTTTGCTGAGCGGGAAGAAACCGCCGACCCCGTCGTAGAAGGTGCGGAAGGACTTGTAGCCGGCCTCGAGCGTGCCGACATCGGTCTTCGACAGGTTGAGTTTGCCGAGGTAGTCGTCCGCGTTGAAGAGCGCGTGGCCGTCCACGGTCAGGTTGGTGTCCTTGTCGAGGTCCTTCGTGTAATGCAGGTCTTCGATGCCGGCGGTCGTGTTCTTCGAGATGCCGGTTGTTTTCTGGAACGCAGCGTCATTGCCGGAAAGCGAGGTTCCCTCGACGCCGACCTTCAGGTAATTGTCAAAGGTCGGGAAAGCGTCGGCCTCCTTGGCAGCCGTGGCCGCTTTGGTCCCGACGCTGCCCAAGGCGAGGGCCAGGCAGGCGATCACACTGGCGCCGTTACGGAAGTTGAAATTTGTGGGATGCATGTTGGGTATGGGTAGGAGGTTCAACGGCGGAGGTGGTTGTTGGCGTTGGAGCCGTGCGGGGCCTCATGGCAGTTCGCACTCCAGCACGTGCCCTGCATCAAGCGGGCGTTGTGGTTGGAGACGCCGGTGTCGATCGCGCTCGCGTTGATCTGGCCGGCGTTGGCGACGGTGGGTGTCTCCAGGTGGCAGCGCAGGCAGAGGTTGGCGTCGCGGGCGACGAGCATCTTCTCGTTGACCGAGCCGTGCGGGTTGTGGCAGGCGACGCAGCCTTCCTTCATCGCTCCGTGCTCATAGACGAACGGACCCTTTTGGGCCGTGTGGCACTTCGTGCAGGTGTCGTTCATGCTCTCGAGGGCCGCACCGGTGCCGCGAACGGCGCTGTCGGCGTGCACATCGTGGCAGTCCACGCAGCTGACCTTGCCGGCGAGCACGGGGTGCGTGCTGGGCAGGCTGAATTCGCCGCGCTTGTCGACATGGCATTGGAAGCAGGCCTCGGGCGACTTGCCCGGGTTGACGATCGTGTCCTTGCTGCCGCCCACCTTGACGTGGAGCGAGCCGGCCCCGTGGCAGGATTCACAGCCGATCTCAAGGCCATTGGCGTCCTTCAAGGCCAGGCGACCATGGGTGGAGCCGGCGAAATGGGCCGACTGGTCCTCATGGCATTCCAAGCATTTCTTGGAGCCGACGAAGGCCGCCCCGGCAACTTTCGGCGGGGCGACGATGGTTCGATCGGCCACGACGCAGGAAACAAGAAGAAGGCCCCACGCGGCGGCTCCTCCGAATATCAGGGTGCTTTTGGTCCAGTGTCTGGGTGTGCTCATGACAGAATTCAATTTGGGTGTAGTAACTCTAGGTGCGGTTCGCGTGGAGATGGATTGCTTTTCTATACGTCACATAGTGCCAGATAGTCTCCTAAGACACTGCGCATACCTTGCGGAGGTATGTGCGTTCATTGCGCAGATATTGCGCAGGTCCAAGAAAACGGGGTGGAAGCACATCTACTGACCGGATCGGTCGATTGCATGGCTATGAACCAGACTGATTGACCCTGCCTGCCAATCCGGAAAGGCCCTCGCCTACCGCGGCAAATACGCCGGCTCTTATCGGCCCATCCTGCTAAGCGTGAGCGACAGCCCCGTGATGGGGCGTTGGCCTTATCGACCTCGCGAATCCAAAACGCGCCGTGTCGTCGGTCCCAGCACTTGCCGCCGGATCGGTGTCGCGGAGCGCTCCCACGCGGCTACTGCTTCACTTCAGGCGGCGGCGCCTGAAGGATCGCGTGGCCCGGCGCAACCTTCGCCAGATTTGGCGTTACGTCCGCCCGAACCCGGCCGCCGGCCCATTCGATCAGGCCCACGAGCATCGCCTGGAAGGCGGCGCTGTCCCACACATCCTCGCGGTGCCCCAGGGCGTTGAAGGCGACGCGGCCCTGCCCCTGCAGGCGCACCCACGCGAGCGGATATGGCGGCCGGAGATAGTCGCCGCCCTTCATGCCGTCAGTCTGCATCACCAGGAGGACATGATCATCAGGGGCGAATTCCTTCAACGTATACCATTCCTCCTGCACCTTGAACTCGGCCCCGAGCGAGCCGAACCCGGGAAAGTCGGGCGCAACCACCGCGGCCTTCGCGACCTGCTGCGGGCCGTGACGGATGAATTCGCCGCCGAGGAACTTGACGAAGTCGTCCGCGTCGCCCCCGTAGTTGTGGTAGCGTGGCAACCGGATAGGATTGTTGCCCCCGCCGTGCTCGTGAGTGTGAAAGGTGTCGCTACAGCTGTGGAGGCCGACGAAGCCCTTGCCTCCGGCCACCGCGTCGAACAGCGCCTGCTTGCCGGCCGCCGTCATCGCCGGCTGGCCGTCCGTGCCGACCGCGAGCAGGTCGCCGCTGGTATAGAACATGATAACGTCGAACTTCGCCAGATATTCCGGCGTGAACAGGCCGCCGTCCTTGCTGAACGTGAACTCGATGCCGTGCTTCGGCCCGAGCGCGGCCAGCACTTGTTCGCTGTAGCTTGGCTTGCCGCCCTCGCGTTTGACGACGCTGTGCTCGAAGCCGGCGGACTTCGTGAAATACAGGACTTGCAGCGGGGCGGCGCACAGGAGCGGCAGGCCGAGCAACGCCACGCCCAAAGCGACCAGTTTGAGGTGAAGTCTCATCGGACATAGAGAGCCGGATCCGCCGGCCGGGCGCAAACATTCTGTGCGGCCCGCCGGCTACACGTCGCAGATCGACACGCCCTGCTGCAGCGAGGCCAATGCGTCAGCCCGCTTCGGGACAAATTCCTGGGCCACGTAACCCTTGAAACCGGTGTCGACGATCGCGCGCATGATCGCCGGGTAATAGAGTTCCTGCGTCTCGTCGATCTCGGCCCGGCCCGGCACGCCGCCGGTGTGATAGTGGGCGATGTGCTGGTGGTTGGCGCGGATCGTGGCGATGACGTCCCCCTCCATGATCTGCATGTGATAGATGTCGTAGAGCAGCTTGAATCGTTCCGATCCGAGGCGCTTGACCAGTTCCACACCCCAGGCGGTGCGATCGCACATGTAGTCCTTGTGGTTCACCCGGCTGTTCAAAAGCTCCATGCACACCGTCACCCCGAGTTTCTCGGCGAGGGGCAGGATGCGGCGGAGGCCCGTCGCGCAATTCTCCAAGCCCTGTTCGTCGGGCATCCCGTCGCGGTTGCCGGAGAAGCAGATCAGGTTGGGATAACCCGCCCCGGCGGTCGCGCGGAGGTGCGTCTCGTAGGCGGGTACCAGGGCCTCGTGGTATTCCAGCCGGTTCCACGCCCTCGGGATGCCGCCGACGCTCACCTCGCCCGCCTTGACGGTCGGGTTGCTCACCATGGCGCAGATCAGGCCGTGTTTCTTCAGCGTCTCGAAATCCTTCGGCTGAAGCAGCTCGACCGACTTGAGGCCCATGCCGGCGGCTGCCGCGCACAGGTCGTCCAGCGGAATCTTCGGGTAGCACCACTGGCAGACCGAGTGGTTGACGCGCCCGGTGCGGACCGCCGTGACCTTCACCTCCGCCGGGCTGCGCACCGTGGCTCCGGCCAGCAGCGCGGTACCCACACCGAGTTGAGCGAGCGCTTTCCGCCGGCTGATGGGGTGGTTCATGCTTATATAATGGAGTGGATCGACCGCGCTTGGCAACGCCGCACACGGCGGCACGCCGGGCTTGGAGGTGGCGGGCGCTTCCGGCACTACCCTTTAAGCAGTTCCTCGGCGTGCGCCAAGGCGCTCTTGGCGCTGCGATCACCCAGCATCCGGGCCAGCTCCCCCACTCGCGCCTTGCGACTGCCATGGATGGGCTCGATGGCGACCGACGCCCGGTCGCCGCTCTGGTCCTTGGTCACCAGGAAATGGTTCTGCGCCTGCGCCGCGACCTGCGGCAGGTGCGTCACGCACAGCACCTGATGCTTCTCGGCGATGGCCGCCATCTTCTCGCCCACGATGCGGCCGATCTCGCCCCCGACGTTGGCGTCGACCTCGTCGAACACCAGCAGGGGCACGTCGTCGATCTCCGCCAACACCGCCTTGAGTGCGAGCATGACACGCGCCAGCTCGCCGCTCGACGCGATGCGGTGCAGCGGCAGCGGGGGTTCGCCCACGTTGGGCGAAAACAGAAACTCGACCCCACAGTCGCCGTGCGGCCCGAGTTCGGACAGCGGCCCGAGCCTCACCTGGAAATCCGCCTTCTTGAAACCGAGCTGGGCAATGACCTTCCCGCCGGCCTTCGCAAGCTGCAGGGCCGCCTTCGCCCTGGTCTCGCGCAATTCGGTCGCCAGATTGCGGGCGGCCTTCAGCGCGTCCGCCACCTGCTTCGCGAGCCGGGCGAGCGAACCCTCGATGTCTCCCTGCATTGCCAGGCGGCGCCGCATCTCGTCCCGCGCGGCGATAACCAGCTCCAGCTTCGCGCCGTGCTTCCGTTTCAGCTCCAGCCACGAGTTCATCTTCGCCTCCAGCGCCCCGGCCCGCTCGGGATCGAAGTTGAGTGATTGGCCCAGGGAGGAGAATTCGCCGTCGAGATCGCCCAGCTCCACGGAAGCGGACACCAGCCGGTCTGCGAGGGGCTGGCTGGCTGGATCGAGCGACTCAAGCTGGCGCGCCTGCCGCAACAGCGCCGCCAGCCGGCCGAGCAGTCCGTCTTCCCCGCTCAGGCCGTCGCTCAGGCCGGACGCGAGTTGCATGATGTCCTGCGCGCTCTGCTGCCGTTGAAAGTCCCGCTCCAGTGTCGCGATGGCCACCTCGGTTAGCTCCAATTCGTCGATCTGGCCGAGCTGGAGCTTCAGGTAGTCGATCTGGTCGACGGACAGTTTGTCGGCCCCGGCCAGACGCTCGCGCTCGTCGACCAGTTCGCGCCAGGCGCGGAAATGGCGCTGGTATCGGTCAAGCAGCTCGTCGTTCTTGGCGAACAGGTCGAGGAGTTCACGCTGGCAGCCTTCCTTGAGCAGCCGGCGCGGTTCGCCCGGCCCGTGGAAATCGATCCAGTGCTCCCCCAACGCTTGTAGCGCCGCAAGGGTGGCCAGGCTGCCGTTGACGGAGATCCGCGGGGCCTTGTCGCGGGGCAGGCTGCGTTTCAGGATGAGCACGCCATCGTCGCACGGCGGCAGGTCCAGCGCCACCAGGGCGGCGTCCAACTTGCGGCTGTCAGTGAAAAAGAGCGCGGCCTCGACCTCGGTGACGGCAGCGCCCTGCCGGATGATCGTCTTGTCCGCGCGCGCCCCGGCCAGCAGGGACAGCGCGCCGAGCAGGATGCTCTTGCCGGCGCCCGTCTCGCCCGTGACCGCGGTGAATCCCGTTTCGAAGTCGAGCTCGACTTCCTCCAGCAGGGCGAGATTGCGGATGCGGAGCGACTGAAGCATGCGAGATAAGGGCACAAAACCCGGCCCGATTTCAAGCGGCGTGTGGCCGGACGCGCATTTTTCTTCGCCCTGCTTTCCAATGATTTGCCCACCTTGGGCGAACCCATGGGTAAAAATCCGCTTGCGGCCCGAACGATGTATGCAAGTAGTTACTTGCATGTCTGACCCAGCCCCCCTCCCTCTCACTTCGACCAGGCAGCGCCTGCTGGAGGCCGCGGCCCACGTCTTTGCCCGGGACGGACTCGGCGGGGCCACCACGCGCGCGATCGCCCATGAAGCCGGCGTCAACGAGGTCACGCTTTTCCGGCATTTCCAGACCAAGGAACGGCTGCTGACCGCCGTCGTCGGCGAGAATTTTTGCGCCAAGGCCACGGCCAGCCGGAGCCCCGTGCCCGCCCCGACCGACGATTTCCGGACCGACCTGCTGGCCCTGGCGCGGTGCTACGATACGCTGCTGAACGCCAACTGGCCGCTCGTGCGCGCGATGCTCGGCGAAATGCACCACCACCTGAATGAGACGCACGAGAAGCAGGTCTTTCGCGCCATCTTCCTGCCTCTCAAGGAGGCCCTCCTCAGCCGGATCGCAACCGCCCAGAAGGCGGGCGAAGTCCGGGCCGACCAACGGCCCGACCTCCTCGCCGACCTGCTCTCCAGCGCGATTTTCACCGCCGTGCTGCGCCGCTCGATGCCCCACCTGAGGATCGAATACTCCGCCACCACGTACATCGAAACCGCGGTCGCCACGTTCCTTGATGGCGTCGCCGTCAGCCCGCCTGCCCGCCGGTGAGCAGCACCCTGCACGGCCTCTACGGATCCGACCGCCGTCTGCTCTCGCCGCTCGCTGCGCGACTGGCTGACCGTGGCATCCTCAAGTGGGTCATCGCCCTCACGGCAGCGCTCGGCGCCATCCTGGAGATCATCGACACCAGTATCGTCAACGTCGCGATGCCCAACATCCAGGGCAACCTCGGTTCGACGCTCTCCGAGGTGGGCTGGATCTCGACGGGCTATGCCTGCGCAAACGTCGTCATGATTCCGCTCACCGCGTGGCTCAGCGACCGCTTCGGCCGCAAGCAATACCTGCTGTTCTCCCTCGCGGGCTTCACGGGCGCCTCGGTCCTGTGCGGGCTTTCGACGAGCCTCATGATGCTGATCATCGCCCGCGTGTTGCAGGGACTCTGCGGTGGCGGTCTGCTCGCCAAGGCTCAATCAATCCTCTTCGAAACGTTCACCAAGAAGGAACAGCCGGCAGCGCAGGCGATCTTCGGCATTGGCGTCATCGCCGGTCCGGCGCTCGGACCGGTGCTGGGCGGCTACCTGACCGACACCATGGGCTGGCGTTGGATCTTTTTCATCAACCTGCCTCTCGGCATCCTTGCCGTCGCGGCGACCGTCATCTTCCTGCCGCGTGACGAGGCTGCGCAACTCGACCATTCCCGCGTGGACTGGCCGGGCATCGGCCTGCTCGCGATCGGGCTGGCGTGCTTCCAGACGATGCTGGAGGAGGGCCAGCAGGAGGACTGGTTCAGTTCCCGCTTCATTGTCACAATGGCCGCGGGCGCGACCATCGGCCTCGGCCTCTTCATCTGGCGCGAACTGACGGTTGCCAATCCCGCCGTCGATCTGCGCGTCCTCCGGCACCGCGCCCTTGCCGCCGGCAGCGTCTACTCCCTGGTGCTGGGCATGGGGCTTTACGGCGTCATGTTCGCCGTGCCGATCTTTGTGCAGGACTACCTGCATTTCACCGCCACCCAGAGCGGTATGCTGCTGATGCCCGGAGCCATCGCCTCCGCGGTGATGATGGTCATCATGGGCAAGGTCGCCGGGCGGCTCGACGCCCGTATGCTCATCGCCACCGGCGCCTTGGTCCTGGTGGTGTCGGCTGTGATGCTCTCCACCATCAACCCCGATACCGGCACGGACTCACTCTTCCTGCCGCTCGTGCTGCGCGGGCTTGGCACGGTGATGATGTTCTTGCCGCTAAGCCTGGCCACTTTGGGCAATCTGCCGAAACGCGACGTCGCCGCCGGGTCGGGCTTCTACAACCTCACGCGCCAGATGGGCAGCAGCATCGGCATTGCCCTCATCACGACCATGCTCGTCCACCGCGAGGCCGTCCACCGCGCCGTGCTCACCGAAAAGGTAACCCTGGCCCAACCCGGGACGATCGCCCGCCTCCAGCTCTTCAGCGGCGTGTTTGCGCAGCGCACGGCGGATCCGGTGCTCGCGCACGGCCAGGCCCTCACGACCCTCGACAACCTGCTTAACGGCCAGGCGTTGCTGCTCTCCTTCGCCGACGTGTTCCTGTACGTCGCCGGCGCATTCATCATAACCCTGCCCCTGCTTCTGCTCCTCAACAAGGGTGGCAACAGGGGAGTCGTCGCCTCCGCGCACTGATCCACTTCCTTCACTCAAAACTCCATGAATTCCGTCACCGAAGCTCTCCCGGCCGTCTCCCCCGGCACCCAGCACACACCCACGCCCGTCCAGTCCGTGACTGTCACCCCGGACGAGTCCACCGCCCCGTCGCGTTCCTGGCTCAAGCCGCTTCTGATCGTCACCGCTGTGCTTGCCGCCCTCGGCTGGGGCACCCATTTCGGACTCCATGCCTACCACTACGAGGACACCGACAACGCGTACCTCGTCGGCCACCTCCACCAGGTCAGCCCTCAGCTCGGTGGGCAGGTCAAGGAGGTGCTCGTGCAGGACAACCAGATTGTGCAGGCCGGCGATGTCCTCGCCCGGCTGGACCCGCTTGAATTCGAAATCGCCGTCCAGAAGGCGCGCGCCGCCCTCGCGCTGGCCGAAGCGCAGCAAACGCAGACGGCCGCCGCCGCCAGCCAGGCCGACGCCCAGCTGGCCGAGGCCATCGCCCGCGTCGCCCAAGCCGAAGCCCAGATCGTGCAGGCGCGCGCGCAGCTCGACCTCACGCAACTGACACTTGGACGCAACGAACAGCTTTTCAAGAACGGCGGGGCCGTCACCCAAGCCGATCTGGACAATGCCCGGGCCGCTTATGACGCCGCCAAAGCCACGCTCGATGCCGCCACCGCCAACCGTACCGCCGCCGCAGCGACCATCGGGTCCGCCGAAGCTGCCCGGAAATCCGCCGCGGCGCAGGCCACCGGGGCCGCGGCGAACATCGCCTCCGCCAGCGCCGCACTCGCCGATGCTCAGCGCCAGCTCGCCTACACCGTCATCACCGCGCCGGCCGCGGGTCGCGTGGGCAACCGCAGCGTCGAAGTCGGCAACCTCGTGGCCGCTGGCCAGACCCTGCTCGCCATTGCCGAGCCCGCCCCGTGGATCGTCGCCAACTTCAAGGAAACCCAGCTCAACCGCATGCGCGCCGGCCAGGAGGTCGACATCACCGTCGACGCGCTCGACGGGCAGGAACTGCACGGCCGCATCGACAGCCTGTCGCCCGCCAGCGGCGCCCAGTTTGCCCTGCTGCCCCCAGACAATGCCACCGGCAACTTCAACAAGGTCGTCCAGCGTGTGCCGGTCAAGATTGTCCTCGATACGGCGAGTGCCGCGCGGCTCGGCGACCGTCTGCGGCTGGGCTTCTCGGTTATAGTGCAGGCCCGGGTCCGCTGAACCGGCGACCGTCAGGGTCTGCCCGGCGATAGCGGAATTCGCTGCGGAAAACGGCGCCGGGAGAGTGCGTTCCCCGGGGCTGGATGCCAGTTGCCGCGCCCGCGCGGAATTTTCCTTGCACCACCCCGGGCGAGTCGTTCATTCCTGCACCTTCGCGGACCTTTAGCTCAGTTGGTTAGAGCGTTTCCTTGACATGGAAAAGGTCACTGGTTCGAGTCCAGTAAGGTCCACCATCCGCCGGCGTATTGCGGAGCAAGGTCAACGCGGGATGCCTCGCTGACTTACTCTGACGTTCTGAGGGCGAAGACGGACATTGGTTCATGGCGAGCCGCCGGTCATGCCGCTCTGCCGCCACCTCCAGCCAGGCGGGATAAAGCTTTTCGCCCGGTTGTTTCGCCACATAACTTGGGGGCATGGAACCGCGCCCAACCTCCGCCAGCCCCGACACAGCGCAGCGCGTGCGGACGGAATTGCTGCGGCTCGGCTTCACCGACCTGCCCGCCGGCATGGCGGCGACGTTGTTCGTCGCGGTCGGACTGGCCTGGGTGATGAGCCGGGAACATGAATCGAAGCGTGCCCTGCTCTGGCTCGGGACCATGGGCTTGCTGACCACGGTCCGTCTGGTGCACGTCGTCCTCTTTCATCGCCAAGGATCCCGCGAGGATGTCGGGAGCTGGGAGAGATGGTTCGTGCTCGGGGCGCTGTTCACGGCCTTGGGCTGGGGCTACGCGGGCTGGGCCTTCTACCCCGACATGGGGCAGGTGGAGCGCTCGCTGCTCATTCTGGTGCTGGCGGGCATCACAGCCGGCGCCACGCGTTCGCTCGGGACCGTGCTGGCCGCCTGCTGGGCTTTCCAAATTTGCGCGCTGGTGCCTCTGATTGCGCGTTTCGCCTCCAGCCCCGAGGTGGTGCATGCCGCGATGGCCGGCCTGGCGTCTTTCTACCTCCTCTTCCTTATGACGATGGCGCGCAGCTTCCACCGTGCGCTGGGCGATTCGCTCCGTCTCGGTTTTGAACACGCCAAGCTCGTCGCCGAGCTGCAAGAGAAGAAGCTGCAGGCCGACGCTCTCAACCGCGACCTGACCGAGGAAATCTCCCACCGCAAGGACGCCGAGACCGAGCTCCGTGCGGCCCGCGACCGCGCCGAGGCCGCGAGCCAGACCAAGAGTGAGTTCCTGGCGATGATGAGCCACGAAATCCGCACCCCGATGAACGGTGTGCTGGGCATGCTCGACCTGCTCAAGACCACGTCGCTCAGCGCCGCGCAGCGCGAGCAGGTGGACACCGCCGCGAATTCCGCCGACGCCCTCCTCCGCATCTTGAACGACATCCTTGATTTTTCCAAGATCGAGACCGGGAAGATGGAATTCGAGCATATCTCCTTCCATGCCCCTACCCTGGCCGAGGAGGTCGTCTCGCTCCTCCGGCCCAGCGCCAGCGCGAAGTCCCTGCAACTGGGCTTCACGGCCAACCCCGTGGCCGGCACCCGGATTGTCGGCGATCCCACCCGGCTGCGCCAGGTGCTGATCAACCTGACCGGCAACGCGGTCAAGTTCTCCGAACGAGGCGAAATCAGCGTCCGGTTTACCGGCACCCTCCTAGCCGGGGACAAACTGCGGCTCGAGGTCGAGGTGAAGGACACCGGCATCGGCATGACTGAGACCACGCTCGCCGGCCTGTTCCAGCCCTTCACGCAGGCGGACAGCTCGATGAGCCGGCGCTACGGCGGGTCGGGCCTCGGCCTGGCCATCTCACAACGCCTCATCCAGCACATGGGCGGGGCGATCACGGTAGAGAGTCTCCCCGGACAGGGCTCGCTGTTCGCCTTCACGCTCGAGCTGCCCCTCGCCCACGACCAGATCACGATCCCGCCGTTCGCCCTCGGCGTCACCCAACAGGAACTTTTCACCGGCCGCATCCTCGTGGTCGAGGACGACCCGGTGAACCAGCGCGTCATCAAACTTATGCTGGAACGCCTCGGCCTGCAGTGCCATGTGGTCGTAGACGGGCTCACCGCCCTGGAGATCCTGCAGCAGGGCGAATGGGATCTTGTTTTCATGGACTGCCAGCTGCCGGGTATCGACGGCTTCGAGGCCACGCGCCGCGCCCGCGCCTGGCTCGCCGGCCGGCCGCTGCCCATCGTCGCCCTGACCGCCAACGTCCGCGCCGAGGACAAGGCGGCCTGCCTCGCCGCCGGCATGGATGACTTTCTCAGCAAGCCGATCCGCTCCGACGCGCTGCGCCTCTGCCTTTCGCGGTGGCTCAATCCCGGCAAGTGACCCATGTGCCTGCGCTACTCGCTGACTAGGCTGACCCTCGTGGCGTTCACCGAAGCCCTGATCGAAGCCGCCGACGCGACCGGCGACTGGACGCCCGGTTACAACATCGCCCTGACCCGCCGCATGCCGGTCGTGATCAAGTGCCCGAAGCCCCGGCTGGAGGCCATGAGCTTCGGCATCGTCGTGCCCGCCCGCCCGCCCGCCCGAAAAGCAACGATCATGGGCAACGCGCGCGCCGATACCCTTCTCCAAAGACCGACCTTCCGTGACGCCGCACGGCACCGACGCTGTCTCGTGCCCGCAGACGGATTTTATGAATGGGAAAAACACGGCACCGCCCGACTGCCCCACTACTTCACCCTAAGAGACCGGCAGCCCTTCTTCTTCGCCGGCCTCTGGGAACCGGCGAATGACCCCGCCGGTCCCGCCTCCTTCTGCATCGTCACCACCGGGCCGAATGCCCTGGTGCAGCCCATCCACGACCGCATGCCGGTCATCCTCGGACCCAACAGCGGGCCGGTGTGGCTCGGCGACGAACCGCTCGATCCGGCGCAATTGGACCGGCTCTGCCGGCCGCTGCCCGCGGAGATGATGACCGGCCACCGCGTCGATGCACGCGTCAACAATGTCCACTACGAGGCGCCCGACTGCATTGCGCCAATCCGAGCTATGTTTCCCGGGTGATTCAGCTTCCCCGCCCCGTGAAATGCAGAATCGGGCCCGACCGCCCGGGCCAGTCTTCCGGATACCATGGACGCGCCGTTGGTCCGCTCCAACGCTGGCGTCGTGCTCTTCCTGCTTTTCGTGATCGTGGCGCCCGCCGGATACAGGATTAGTGGCGGAATCCCGCCAAGCAGTGATCCGATTAATCCGTCCCGCGCCGCCTTTGCGCTGGACGAGTCGCGCGCCGCGGCTCAAAACCATGGATTCGTGGCCACCCACCCGAAGCACGACGCCCAAACGATCGACCAAGCCCTCGAACGCGTTGCTTCCGCCATTGCCGCCCGCCACGCCCGCACTCCGAACTTGCTGCTCCTCGGCATCGCCAACGGCGGCATCGTCTTCGCCTCGCGCCTCGCCACGCGACTGAAAGAGGCCCGTCTCGCGCCCGGTTTGGGCACCATCGACATCTCGTTTCATCGCGACGATATCGGTCGCAACCCGATCCCGAAGGAATTTTCCCCGACCATCATCCCGCACGACGTCAACGGCGCCACGGTCATCCTCGTGGACGACGTCCTCTACTCCGGCCGGACGGTCAAGGCCGCACTCGACGAGCTGTTTGACCACGGCCGCCCCGCCACCGTGGAACTCGCCGTGCTGGTCGACCGCGGCGGGCGCAAGCTGCCCGTCGCCGCCACCTACTGTGGCCTGACCGTCGCCGCCACGGACGACGAGAAGGTCGTCGTGCGCCTCGACCCCCGCGACCAGACGAAGGACACCTTTGCCCTTAAGCCGGCCAAGCCGAGGACCGCCCCGCCCTTTCCTGCCGTAACCTAATATCGTCCTCCAACACCACCTCCCCGTGCCCTGGCATCGCAAACACCTCCTGACGATCGAAGAACTCGACCGCGCCGAGATCGAGCAACTGCTCGCCACCGCCGGCGCGTTCCGCCGCATCCTCGATCGCAAGGTCAAGAAGGTCCCGGCACTCCGGGGCAAGACCATCTGCAACCTCTTCCTCGAGCCCAGCACACGTACCCGCATCTCCTTCGAGATGGCCGCCAAGCTCCTCAGCGCCGACGTGGTCTCCTTCGACGCGGCCCATTCCAGCACCACCAAGGGCGAGACCCTCCGCGACACCGCCCAGAACATCCAGGCGCTCAACGCCGACATGATCGTGCTGCGCCACTCCGCAAGCGGCTCGCCCCTTTACCTCAGCCGGGTCCTCGGCATCCCGGTGGTCAACGCCGGCGACGGTGCCCACGAACATCCGACGCAGGCCCTGCTCGACGTCTTCACGATGCGCGAGAAGCTCGGCGACCTGAAGGGCCGGAAGATTGTCATCCTCGGCGACATTCTTTTCAGCCGTGTCGCCCGCTCGAACATCCATGCCCTGACCAAGCTCGGCGCCGATGTCACCCTCGTCGGCCCGTCCACCCTCGTGCCGCACTGGTTCGAGGCGCTCGGCGTCAAGGTCTCGCACAACCTGCGCGCCGCCCTGACCGACGCCGATGTCGTCATGCTCCTGCGCATCCAGCACGAGCGGCAGGGCGTCAGCCACTTCCCGTCGCTCGGCGAATACACCAGCATGTTCGGCCTCAATTACACCCGCGCGAGCTGGGTGAAGCCCGACGCCATCATCATGCATCCGGGCCCGATCAACCGCGGCGTCGAGATCGACAGTGACATCGCCGACTCGTCGCGCAGCGTGATCCTCCGGCAGGTGACCAACGGCATCGCCGTCCGCATGGCCGCGCTCTACCTCTGCGCCGGCGGCCAGCCCGAGCACGTCCTCGCCCCGGTGGAGTAGTTTTCCGACAGAATGAACAAAATCATCACAATGACCGGATCCAGCTCCACCTTGGGTTCTGTCCATTCCGACTAATCCCGTCCCAGCCTCGCCCATGTCTTTCTTCTGGATCAAAAACGGCCGCGTGATCGACCCCGCTTCCAAGCGGGACGCCACCGGCGACGTCTTCATCGCCGACGGCAGGTTCGTCAAGTCCCTCAGCGCGACGCAAAGGAAGTCCGCGCAGGTCATCGACGCTAAGGGTCTTGTGGTCTGCCCCGGCCTGGTCGACATCCATGTGCATTTCCGCGAGCCCGGCCAGACGCACAAGGAAACCATCCTCACCGGCTCGCAGGCCGCAGCCGCCGGCGGTTTTACGACGGTCGTGTGCATGCCCAATACCTCTCCGCCCGTCGACAACACCGGCACGGTCGAGCTCATCAAGAACGCCGCACGCCTGGCCCCGGTGCACGTCTACCCCACCGGCTGCATCACCGTGGGTATGAAGGGCCAGTCGCTGGCCCCACACGGCTCGCTCCAGAAGGCGGGCGTCGTCGCCCTCACCGACGACGGCCTTTGCGTCCAGTCCAACGAACTCATGCACCGCGCGGTTGAATACGCCAAGATGTTCGGCCTGACCATCCTCGACCACTGCCAGGACGAGTCCATGACCGCCAAGGCAGTGATGAACGAGGGTGTCGTCTCCACCCGGCTGGGCCTCACCGGGTGGCCGCACGCGGCGGAGGATATCATCGTCGCACGCAACATCATCCTCTCCCGCTACACCGGCGCCCACATCCACATGCAGCACATCAGCTCGGCCCACTCGGTCGAACTCATGCGCCGCGCCAAGCGGGACGGGGTCAATGTCACCGCCGAGGCCACGCCGCACCACATCGCCCTTACCGAGGAATCGCTCGGCACCTACGACACCAATTTCAAGATGAATCCGCCGCTCCGCACCGAGGCGGACCGCAAGGCCATCGTCGCCGGTCTGAAGGATGGCACGCTCGACTGCATCGGCACCGACCACGCCCCGCACGCCCCGGAGGAGAAGGACAAGGAGTTCGACTACGCCCCCAACGGCATCATCGGCCTCGAGACTGCGCTGCCCGTCTGTCTCGACGTCCTGGTCCGCCAGAGCAAATTCAAGCTCGGTTTCGTCATCGACCTAATGACCCGCAAGGCCGCCGATATCCTGAAGCTCCCCGCCGGGACGCTCAGCCCGGGTGCCGCCGCCGACGTATGCCTCTTCGATCCCGAGGAGAAATGGCTCTACGACACCTATGGCGCTTTCAGCCGGTCGATCAACTCCCCTTGGAACAAACAGCAGATGAAGGGCCGCGTGAAGACCACGATCGTCGACGGCAGGATCGTCTACGCCAACGGCAAGATGGTGTGAGCCCGGGCCTGGCGCGCGAGACGGTGCGCTCTCGGGCCAACTCCGCTCGCGAAGGCGCGACGGGCGCTCCGGCCCCGGTCCTCCGGGCCCTAGACGGGCCCGCCTGCCCGGCAACAGCCAATTCTGAGATTGCTCCGCCCGGCCGGATCGAGCTTCTTCGGCACCGGGCCGCGAACCAAAGATCGTTTCAAGCCAGTAACCCGACTCATGAAACTGAGCGAAGACCCGTCCGTCCGCTACCACACCAAGATCGACGACCGCCTTGGCGGACCCTACACCGTCGAGGGACTCGAATCCCTCGTCTACCTGCAAAAGGTCACCGCCGAGACCCAGATCTGTCGCGAGGGGACCAACGTATTCACGCCCATCAAGGACAGCGAGCTGAGCCGCGTCCTGTTCCCCAAGGCCCAGTTTGGCTCGGGCAGCCAGGCCCCGCATGAATGGGCGCCACCGGGCCGCGAGAACGATCCGGCTTTCCTCAACCGCAAGCGTTACCGCACAACCGAGGCCAAGTTCGACGACTTGAACGCCAAGGCCGCGGATACCCCCAAGGTCGACGTCTACGACATGCTCGACGACATCCGCCAGACCGAGATCGAGTCCGGCTGCGATTTGGTCCCCGAGAACCGTTTCAAAATCTCCAAGCGCGGCCGGGACTTCTGGTTAATGCTGGTCGCCGGCAATGCGATCTTTCTCGGTGGCGCCCTGATCTCGCCCAACACCATCAGCCTCGTCTTCGGCATCGCCGGCTGTGGCCTGCTCACCTTCGGGCTGCTCTGGTCCATGTATGGGGTCATGGACCGCTATTGAAGCGAGGCCGCGCCCGTCGCAGTTGCCGCGAATTCCCCACGCAAGGTGTGACGGGTAGGCTGGAGATATTCTTCTGTGCACCGACGGTAGACCCTCTAGCGTAAATCCATGCCCCCACTCTCCCGCGATGCCGCCGCAGTCGTGCAACGAAAGCCGAGGGCGTTCAATGCCCGCGACGTCGACGCCCTGCTCAATCACGTGGGCATGGGCCCTATGGTCGTCGATCACGAGAAGGTGACGCGCACGTTCCCTGAAGTTTCGGGCACACCGGAGTTGATCAGTATCTACCAGGTGGAGGCCGACCGGATCGCCCACGCCTGAACCTTGGCCGGCCCCAAACGTCTCGATGAATGTTCTGGAAACACCCCGGCTTATCCTGCGGCAGCTCGACGCCGGCGACGCCGCCTTCATCCTGGAACTGCTGAACGACCCCACCTGGCTGCAGTTCATCGGCGACCGGGGCGTCCGCAACCTCGACGATGCCCGGGCATATATCCAGAATGGGCCGGCCGCGAGTTATGCGAAGCACGGCTTCGGCCTCTGGCTCGTGCAGCCCAAGGCTGAGGAGGAGCCCGTCGGCATCTGCGGTCTGCTTAAGCGCGAAACCCTCGAGGATGTCGACTTGGGCTTTGCCTTCCTGCAACGGTTCCAGGGGAAGGGCTATGGCGTTGAAAGCGCCACCGCCACACTGGAGTACGGACGCGACCGCCTGGGACTCAAACGCATCGTCGCCGTGACCCAATCCGGCAATGCCGGTTCGATCCGCGTGCTCGAGAAGCTCGGGCTGCGCTTCGAGAAGATGGTCCAACTGTCCCCCAGCGCCCCGCCGATCCGGTTGTTGGCGACAAATTTCTGATCGGGATTTCCAACCATGTCACGTTACACCGCCACCATCCGCTGGAAACGCAACGCCCAGCCGTTCCTCGACAACCGTTACAGCCGCGCCCACGTCTGGTGCTTTGACGGCGGTACCGAGGTGCCGGCGTCCTCCTCTCCGAGCGTCGTCCCCCCGCCCATGTCGCGCCCGGACGCTGTCGATCCGGAGGAGGCGTTTGTCGCCAGCCTTTCCAGCTGTCACATGCTCTGGTTCCTCTCCGTCGCGGCACAGCGGAGATTCATCGTCGACCGCTACGAGGACCAGGTTGAGGGGGTCATGGAGAAGAATGCCGCAGGCAAACTTGCCATGACGCGAGTGACGCTCCGCCCGCTGGTGACGTTCAGCGGAGCGACCAGTCCCGACCTGGCTCAACTGCAGGCTTTGCACCACGCCGCCCACGACCAATGCTTTATCGCCAACTCCGTGCGGAGCGAAGTGGTGTGCGAGCCCCGTCTCGCGTGAAAACTGAGCGGTGACCCGCGGTCGGCCCAGGTTCGGCTTTAGGCCGAGCCCAGGCGCCCTCATAGAGCCAAGCCCAAATAGTCAGCACTTGAGCCCGGCTGGTTTGGCGCATTTTCCAGACCATGAGTGCAAACTCAGCGCGGCTTTAGGCTTGGACCGACTAACGCTGATGGGCATACCTGCGGCAAATGGCGTTCGCGTTGTCCCATGGCTAGCAAGCAATCCACCGTAGATTCAATTCTCACGCGTCTCGCGGGTTCCGGGAACATCTCGGCGAAGAAAATGTTCGGCGAGTACGGGCTCTTCCTGTCGGGTCGCATGATCGGCTTCATCTGCGACGACGAGTTGCTCTTCAAGCCGACGAAACGGGGTCGTGAATTGTTTTCAGAACTCGTGGAAGCAGCACCGTATCCTGGCGCGAAGCCCTGTTTCCTCGTGCCGAAGGAGAGATGGAGCAAGCGCGACTGGCTGGTCAAGGTGGCGATCGCCACCGCCAGCGAGATCCCTGTTCCGGAGAAGACAAAGAGGGAGAAGAAAAAGCGCGCCTGACCAGATACCAGTGCCAATGTCCGGCCAAGCCCGCCACGCTCACCGTAGGCGTTGGCCGAACACAGGAGTCCCGAGGGCCCTCAGGCCGCGGGAACTCCCTTTAAGTTCCGCTGAAGAACCCAGCCACCTCGCGGACGACGCGGGCTACCTCCTCGCTGCCCAGGCCCGGATGCAGAGGCAGCGACAGTGCCTCGGCGCAGGCCTGCTCGGTGTGCGGCAGGGAGAGCGTGGCGTCGTGATAGGCCGGCTGCCGGTGGATCGGTACAGGATAGAGGATGCCGCACAGGATGTTCACCTTTTCCAGGTGGGCCTTGAGCTCCTCGCGGCGCGGCGTGCGGACGACAAACTGGTGCCAGCAATGCGTGCGGCCCTCGGCCACGACCGGGAGGATGAGCGGCGTGCCCTTCAAGCCGCTGAGATACACCTCGGCGAGGTTGTCGCGCTGGCGGTTCTCCGGCTTCAACCGGATCAGCTTGACGCGCAGGATTGCCGCCTGAATCTCGTCGAGCCGGCTGTTGCGGCCGGGCATGTCGCTCACGTAGCGTTTCCGCCAGCCGTATTGCCGGAGCAACCGCACCTTGTCCAGCAGGACGGGGTCGTTGCCGGCCACCGCCCCGGCGTCACCGAAGGCGCCGAGATTCTTCGTCGGATAGAAACTGAAGCCGGCCAGCGTCCCCCACGTACCGGCTTTCTTGCCTCCGACTGTGGCGCCGTGCGCCTGGGCGCAGTCCTCCACCACGATCAGGTTGTGCCGGGTCGCCAGCGCCATCAGCCGCGGCATGTCCACCGGCAGGCCGTAGAGATGCACCGAAACCACGGCCTTGATCTTCGGGTCGCGCACCTCGGTGAGCATCGTCTCCAGCGCCGTGAGATCCATGAGCATCGTGCCCGGCTCGATGTCGACAAAGACGGGCCTGGCTCCGGTCGCCCCGATGGCGGAGACCGTGGCCGTGACCGTGTTGGCCACGGTGACGACCTTGTCGCCGGGGCCGATGCCGGCGGCGTGGAGGGCCAGTTCGATGGCGTCGGTGCCGTTGGCCACGCCAACGGTGCCGGCGGTGCCGAGCCAGGCGGCGAATTCCTTTTCAAAAGCCTCCAGTTCGGGACCGAGGATGTAGGAGCCGCTCTGGAGCACGCGCGCGACGGCGGCGTCGATCTCGGTCTGGGCGGCAAGGTAGCCCGACTTGGGGTCGGCGGGGAGAATTCTGGGATTATTCACAGGGGTGATGGAGAGAACTGGCTTGGCCGCCGGGCTACCAGATAATTTTGGCCATGCCGAGCCACCGGAATCCGGAAGACCTTCGGCATTTTCAAGGCGCCCGTCGGCCGGCGGCATTTTGCCGGGGCACGCCCGGATATTTCCCGGCCACCTCGGGGCCCGCAACAGCCGGGCTACAGGTAATGCGGGAGCTCCTTGCGGTAATACGCCAGTGTGCGATAGAGTGCCTGCCGGATCGTCGTCACCGGCTCCCAGCCGAGCACCTGTCCGATCAGCCGGCAGTCGGAATAGTAGTCGCCGATGTCGATCTTCTTGCGGCCCGCCGGGAACGCGCGGACCCGGAAGCTGCCCTGTCGCGCGACTTCGACGAGCGTCTCCGCGAGCTCGCGCAACGAGACGAGGCCCACGCCGCCCAGGTTGAAGACCCGGCCGACCGCCTGAGGGGAAGCCGCGGCAAGCAGCAGGGCCTCGACCGCATCGTCCACATAGGTGAAGTCGCGCAACTGCTGGCCGCCCCACACCTCGATGGGTTTGCCCTGCAGCACATCGCGAATCCAGACGCCGACGAAGGTCTGGCGGGCGTCCTTCACCCGCATGCGCGGGCCGATCGTGTTGGTCAGGCGGAGCACCGTGCTGCGCACCCCGTAGACCTCGCTGTAAAGGAGGTGGTATTCCTCGCCGGCGAGCTTGTTGATGCCGTTCACGTCGATCGGCCGCAGCGGGTGCTTTTCATCCACCGGCAGGTAGTCCGGGCGGCCGTAGATCTGGCGCGTGCTGGCGAACACGATTCGGAGGCCGGGGTTGTGCTTCCGGCAGGCCTCGAGCAGCGTCAGCTGTGCGCGGCAGTTGATCTCGAGGTCCGTCTCCGGATCGGTCATCGAATCCATGTGGCTGGTCTGCCCGGCCAGGTTGAACATGAAATCCTGTTCGCGCAGGAATTCCGGCAGGCTGTGCCGGTCGCGCAGGTCGGAGAGGTTGAGGCTCAGCTTGCGCTCCATCCCATGGAGGTTGTAGCGGTTGCCACCGTATTCCGGGATGAGGCTGTCGAGGATGGTGACCCTCGCGCCGTGACGCACGAGCGCCCGCGCCAGGTTGGATCCGACGAAACCCAGCCCGCCGGTCACAAGGACACGCTTGCCCCGGAAAGCCTTCGAAAATGACCGGGCCGATTTCACGACCTCACGATGCCGCCGCGCGCGGCGGAGACAAGCGCACAGTGAGTGACGTTTTCCAGACCCTCGCTCCTTAGTTTAGAAGTCCTGCAAGCGGCCCTCGCCGGCGCCGCGTCCCGGTTCGATGCGTTCCAGCACCTCGCCGAGCACGTAGATCGAGCCCGTCACCACGACCGTGTCGTCCGCCCCGCCGACCGCACAGGTGCGGGCATCCGGGAATATCTCCTCCAGCGTGCCGCGCCGCACGACGTGCCGTCGCGCCTCAGGTACCAGCGCCAGCAACTCCTCGTAGCTGCACGCGCGGGCCTGGCGCGGCGTGACGAGGTGAACCTCGCCCGCATGCCGCAGCACGACCTCGAGCAGCGCCCGGGCGCGGAATTCGCCCAGGGCACCGGTCACGATGACAGGATTGCGACCGGTGGCGGCGACCAGTTCGCGCAAATTCTGCTCCAACACCTGCGCTCCCTCGGGATTGTGCGAGGCGTCGAGGATCAGCGGCCGGCCACCCAGGGTCGTACGCTGCCAGCGGCCCGGCCAGTTCACCTGGTGCAACCCGCGCGCGATCGTTGGCTCGTCCAGTTTCCATCGCGCGGGCATCAACTGCGCCACCAGGGTGGCGGTAGCGGCGTTCCAACGCTGGTAGTCACCGGCCAGGTTCGTCGACGGATAACCCATGATCGCCTCGCCCAAGATCTCCCGCACCGAATGAACCGGCGCGCCTTGTTCCGCCGCCACCTCGCGGACCACCCGCTCTGCTCCGGGCGGCAGCCGGCCCATCACCACCGGCCGGCCAGGCTTGATGATGCCGGCCTTTTCGCGGGCGATCTGCTCCACCGTGCCGCCCAGTTCCGCACAGTGATCGAGTCCGATCGACGTGATGACGGAGATCTCCGGTAGCACGACATTGGTCGCATCCAGCCGGCCGCCGAGGCCGACCTCGACGATGGCAACGTCCACCTGCTTCCGCTGGAATTGCAGGAAGGCCATCGCCGTCATGAACTCAAAAAACGTCGGGTGCTCATCCGCGGAGCGCGCGGCGATCTGGTCCGCCACCGGCCGCAGCTCGGCCGCGAAGGCCGTGATCTCCGCCTCGCTCAGCAGCCGCCGGTCCACCTGCACGCGTTCGCCCAGTTTCACTAGGTGCGGCGAAGTGTACAGGCCGGTTCGCCAGCCGGCGGCGTGAAAGGCAGCGTCGAGCATGGCCGAGACGGAGCCCTTGCCGTTCGTGCCGGCGACATGCACCACCGGATAGCTTTGTTCAGGATGGCCCAGCGCCGCGGAGAGCCGCCGCATGCGGTCTATGCCAAGCTTCACGCCGCCCGCCTTGAGCGCGTAGAGATACTCGGTCACTGCCGCGTAGTCGGAAAGGTTGTTAGCCACGGGTTTCACGGGTGGGTGCGGACAAGAGGAAAGACCATGAAGTATTCAGCCGCCAAAAAACACAAAGAGTTTTCCTCTCCGAATGCCTGCTTCGTGCGCGGATGGGCCCGGGCCTCACAATCGCTTTGAAACATCCATCTGGCGACGTTTCGCGGCAAAGAACCTGGGGTTCCTCTGCCCGGCCACTCCGCGCGGGAGGTCGGTGGCTGCCTAGACTGCCGTCGCGGTGGGCGCGGGAAACGGCACCGCAGTCGGGACCTTCCTGGCGTGGTATTTGTGTTGGTGCAGCACCTGGAGCAGGCTGATGACGCGATCGCGCATCTCGGTGCGGCTGACAATCTGGTCGACGAGCCCGTGCTTGAGGAGGAATTCCGCCGTCTGGAAACCGGGCGGTAGCGTCTGCTTGGTCGTCTCCTTGATGACGCGGGCCCCGGCGAACCCGATGAGCGCGCCCGGCTCAGCCAGGATCACGTCACCGAGGGTGGCGAAACTCGCCGTCACGCCGCCGGTCGTCGGGTAGGTCAGGATGGAGATGAAAGGCAGCCGGGCCTCCGCCAGCCGGCCCAAGGCCGCGCTGGTCTTCGCCATCTGCATCAGGCTGAAGATGCCCTCCTGCATGCGCGCCCCGCCGGAGGAGCTGACGATGATGCACGGGATTTTCTTCTTCAGCGCGCGCTCGATGGCGCGGGTGATCTTCTCGCCGACCGCCGCGCCCATCGCGCCGCCGCAAAAGCGGAAATCCATCACGGCCAGAGACACGCTGATGCCATCCATCTTGCCGAGGCCGCAAATGACCGCCTCGGGCAGCCCACTTTCTTTTTCATAGCGCTTGATGCGATCGGGATAGGCCGCCGAGTCGACGAACTTCAATGGGTCGGCCGACTTAACCCCGGCGTCAAATTCCTCGAAGGTGCCCTCGTCCACCATGCTCTTGATCCGCTCGCGCGAACCGATCGGGAAGTGGTAGCCGCTTTTCGGCACGACCATGAGGTTGGCCTCGAGGTCCTTGGTGAAGACGATCTCCTCGGAGATCGGGCACTTGGTCCACAGCCCCTCGGGGATGTTCTTCTTCTTCTTGGAAGCGGAGAGCTTGGGTTTCGCGAAATGTGACATGCAGGAAATCAACCGTGGCCGAAGGTGACGACGTCGACGTTCAGCGCCCCCGCACGGCGGAGCACAGCTGCGCAGGCGTTGAGCGTGGAACCGGTGGTGAAAACATCATCGACGAGGAGGTAACGTTGGGCCGGATTAATGGCGGCGCCCGGAGCCAAAGCAAAGGCATTTTTGAGGTTCTCCTGCCGCGCCATCCGGTCGTAATGAGTCTGCGACTCCGTATCCACCACGCGGCAAAGCAATTCCCCGACCACCGCCCGGCCCGCCGCGGCCCGCGCGCAACACTCCGCCAGCAAAAGGCTCTGGTTGTAGCGCCGCTCCCGCAATTTCCGTGGATGCAGCGGCACCGGCACCAGCACCGCGCCGTCCAGGTATTCCACATTGCCCGGCGCCGCGGCCATGACGACGGCGATGTCCTCCAGCACATGCAACGCGTGGTGGTATTTCAAAGCGTGGACCAGCGAGCGGCCCGGACCCTTCAAGAGGATCGCGGTTTTGCCCTCACCAAACTTCGGCTCGAGTGCCTCGCAGTGCGGGCAGAGCCGGTTCACCTCCATCTCGCCGTAGAAGGGATGCCCGAAGGTCCCGCAAGGAGATGAAGAGAGGAATGGAGCATCAGTTGGGTCCAAAAATCCACGACCCCTTTTCCTGCTCCGTCGGCGGGTGATATCCCAGCTGCGGGAAGAAATTGAGCCCGCAAGCTTTCTCCACGTCCGCCACCGAGCAAGTGTAGTCCCGGTAATCCAACTTTTCGGGACGGTTCGGGATGATAAACGCCGCAGTGCGGGCCTGGCCGTGGTCCTTGACGAGGATGACGTAGAACATGCTGTCTGGGACGACGACGTGACGGTCGTCGTGGGCGGCGATGCCTTCCATGTCGACGGAGGGGTGCGAGGTGACGATGGGGCCGCCGATGACCCAGATGCGGTCGTATTGCTCGGCCCATTTGAGGACGGCCATCTCGAGGTTGAACCAGGTGGGGGCGTTGAAATCGTTTGTCTCGGGAACGATGTTCGCGAGCGAGAAGGTTTCCTTCTGCGCCTTGATGCCGGTCAAAACATCGCCGACACACTTCATGGCGTCGTTGGGGACGATGTGACCGCGTTGCATGTAGCGCCCGTTGCCGGAGAGTTTTTTGGGATCGAGACCGGAAGGGACGGGATACCGCGGATCTTCGGCGGCGGTGTAGTCATCGTGCTTCGCGATGCCGAGCCCGGCGGCGGTGGCAGCTTCTTTTACCAGTGGTTCGACGGAGAACACGGAGGGCCGAT
Source organism: uncultured Oleiharenicola sp. (assembly GCA_964652485.1). Lineage (GTDB taxonomy): Bacteria > Verrucomicrobiota > Verrucomicrobiia > Opitutales > Opitutaceae > Lacunisphaera. The sequence goes on along the minus strand of CAZZDB010000001.1, from coordinate 34,029 downwards.
TGAAATCCCCATGCGGTTTGTCGGGACGGGTGCCGCCGTCTGCCGTGAGGCCGGTCGCCTTATCCACGGAGTGTGCCGCCCAGATGGTGATCCGGCGGTGGATGTCGTAGGAGGCGGTGTAATACCCGTGGCGGACCAGAACGTCATCAGCGGGAGCATTGAGTGGCTCTCCCTCGAAGCCGCTGCCGACGTCGGAGGTCCATTCGGTGGCCCACCAGCCGTCCGGTCCGGAAGTGCGGGCGACGCCAACGGGAAAGGGTTGGCTCTTGGCAGCAGCGATGGCCGCGGGAGAAGGGTCAGCCTGGTTTTGCGCGGTGGCGGCGAGGCTCCAGGCACAGGACGCGAGCAACGCCCCAGTCAAACGAAGGATACGGGTTTTCATAGTGGGACAAAGACACTCCCCTGCCGTCAGGTTTGGGCCTGGGGGGTGGGTTTAGGGAGATTCTTCGGGCGATAGGTGGGATCCGCACCCATGAACTGCCCGACGGATTCGTCGATCACTTCGTTCAGGCTTTGCAGAGTGTAGCGGGAGTTGACGAGGGGCGGCCCGGCAATCGTCCGATAGTATGCCCGGCCGAGGGTAATAAGCTTGAGGAAGCCGCCGAAGAATTCGGCATAGGAGTCCCGGAGGAACGGCTTATAGCCGTCGGCGCTCTTAAGGAGCGGGACGCAGTCTGCAATGGCCGGCAGCGCCGGCTGCCGCAGGAAGGCGAGCCCGAGGGCGGCTGTCCTGCGCATCATCCAGTCGAGCGGGAAAAGACAGAGGGGATTGTCCCCGTAGCCGCCACCGACGTTGGCGTGCGCACCGGTGAACCAGCGCTGTTCGTAGGTCTCCCACGGATCGGCGTCGGGGGCAGAGCCCTTCGGCACATAACGGCGCCAGAGGACGGGCTGGAAATTGATGCGGTGCTCATCGATGGCGAGCGCGTGATAGCCGTGCTTGATGAGCTTGCTCGGGTTGGTGTTGTGGAAGGCTGCTTCCTCGGAGTGCAGACCGGGGATGCAGAGGGCGTCGAGGCCCATGGCGCCGACGGTGTCGAAAACCCCGATGCAGTGGATGGGGATGCGGCGGGTCCATTCGATGAGGAGTTTTTCGGTCGGATTTGGGTCGGTGACCTTGACGTGGCCGGTGTCCCACTTGAGGTCGACGATAGAACGGTAGGGCCGGTATTCCTGGCCGATGATCTTGCGCCAGGTGCTCTTGGTGGGAGCGTTCTTCGAATCGCGGCGGCGGCCGAGGACGCGGTAGCCGGCCCAGAGCTGTTCGACGGTGAGCGGTGCGCCGCGGCGGAGCAGGCCGCATTTCATGAGGAAGCCGCCGAGGGAGCGGGCGGTGAAGGCGCCGCGGCTGAAGCCGAAGACGTAGACTTCATCACCGTCCTCGTATTGCTCGATGAGCCACTCGTAGGCCTGGATCACGTTTTCGTCGAGGCCGATGCCGAACATGCCGCCAGTCATCTTGTCGAGGATACCGGTGCCAACGCCTTCATCATAGTAGCGGAGCTGGCGCACGCCGTTGGCGTCGACATCGGCGAGCAGGTTGTAGAGGTGAAAGACGTTGGTGCTCGAGTCCCGGTTGTTCCAGGTTCCGTCGAGGCAGATGATCAGGCGTTTGAAGGCAGCACTCATGGATTGACGGGGCTGATCAGGCTCGAGGAGGGCATGAGAGAAAACGGCCGGAAGAAATTGAGAAAAGCGGGCATCAACGGATGCAGTGTCTTCCGGCCCGGGAAGCCTACACGGAGGACGGATGACGAAGGGATTGCTTGGGGTCAATCGCGAGCGGAAGGGAAAATATCCCAAGCGAACCGGGGGTTACACCGGGTGGCGGCCGATGGCTTCCCAGCGGCGGTCGGCTGTGGGCCGAGAGGCGCGAGGGTCGCAGACACGCTCCGCCGGCCAGCGAGTATCCGGTCAGCGGCTTCAACACCCTGTCGTCTGGCGACTCCAGGGACTTGAAGCCGGGGGCGGGCGACCATGTGCCGACAGGCTGGCACCAGGTCGCTGATCCGCCCCTGACTTAATCAGAGCGGCCCCAACACACCCGTGCGCTCATGCAGTTGGGCCACAGCGCGGGCACGGCTCTCGACGCCGAGCTTGGCGAAGATGGAAGCGGTATCTGCTTCTTTAGTCTACCGCGCGCGCAGACTGGCTCCACCCGTCGAAGGGTGTCGCCACGATCGACTGCACGCCGGCCTGCGCGCCCCAGGTTCATCAGCAACCGGTCGAGGATCGCATGGTCGCCCGGCTCCGGCACGATGCGGATCTTCAGGGTGCCTGAACCCATCGCTTCAAACAGGATGAGGTCCGGCATGATTTTGCGGAAGCTGAGTTCCCGCGTGACGACGGCCGGCAGGTCGGGATCGCGCCGGGCGCAGATCAGCACCGAGGTTTTCATTTAGTCAGGGTGTAGGCCGCTGCCGGGGCATGACTCCCGGCAGCGGCGCACACACAACATTCATAACCTTTCTGGACAATTTGCGATATAGTTATCTAAACCCGTCATCCCGGCTACCGTGCGCACGAACCGGCTGAGTATGCGCCCAATAATACATTGACCTGACCGCAGGTCGTGCAATGCGGCGGCGCGACGACGAAGAGCATGCGATCGCACGCCGGACACAGGTGCCGCAAGCGTCCGCCCTCCGGCAGCCCGCCGCAATGCACGCAGCTGCGCGGGAAGATCACATCGAGACCGTCTCGCCAGAACTGGGCAATTTCGGAACGCATGGAGTGGACCGGGAGGCGGAAGTCCACCAAATGGGAAAAGCCGCCCTCTCGAACAGGCTCATTTGAGTGTGGCTCCCACATTCCGGAACTCCACACATTTCCTTGCGAGATGAGCCGGTCCAAACGCATGCGGCTCGCACGCCATTCGGCTGCAGCACCGGAGACTTCTCCGTCAGCCGACCGCAGAATGTTGTCGGCCACGCGCAGTCCGCGCCGGAAGGCCCGGAGCCATGCACGGATCCGGTCGACTTTCATGGCTCAAAAAATCTGCCATTGATGTTATTTGGTCCGGATGTATTCGCTTTCCGGCAATTTACCCGTCCGCTTTCGTCGAAACCCGTCGCGCTGGCCCAAACTTTCAGTGTCGCCCCTAAAACATGACCACGTTGTCCCCCAAAACCTTGCTGGTCGCCGCCCTTCTGATCTCCGGCACATCATTGTCCGCGGAGGAGCCCCGTCCGCGCTATCTCGACCCGGCGCAGCCGCAGGAGGCGCGCGTGCACGATCTCATCGCACGCCTGACGCTTGAGGAGAAGGCCGCCTTGATGAGCAACTCGACGCCCGGCGTGCCGCGGCTCGGCATCCCCAAATACGACTGGTGGAGCGAGGCGCTGCACGGCGTGGCGAACGCCGGCACGGCGACCGTGTTCCCGCAGGCCATCGGCCTCGCCGCGATGTGGGACGCAACGCTGCACCAGAAAATCGCGCACGTCGTCGGCACCGAGGGTCGCGCGAAATTCAACGGCTACGTCGGCACGCCACAAGAGGGAACGATCTTCCACGGCCTCACCTTTTGGTCGCCGAACATCAACATTTTCCGCGACTCACGCTGGGGCCGCGGGCAGGAAACCTATGGTGAGGACCCGTTCCTCACCGCCCGCCTCGGCGTGGCATTCGTCCATGGCCTGCAGGGCGACAACCCTGACTATCTCCAAGCCGCGGCCTGCGCGAAGCATTTCGCCGTGCACAGCGGCCCCGAGTCGCTGCGGCACAACTTCGACGTCACGCCCTCCGCGGCGGACCTGTATGAGACCTACCTGCCGGCCTTTGAGGCCCTCGTGCGCGAGGGCCATGTGGAAATCGTGATGACCGCCTACAACTCGATCAACGGCACGCCCTGCTCGATGAACCCGCTGCTCTACACCCTGCTGGCAAAATGGGGCTTCAACGGCCACGTCACCTCCGACTGCGGCTCGGTGGATGACCTCAGCCGCACCTACAAGCGGGCGGCGGACGCGGCGGAGGCCAACGCCCTGACCCTGCGGGCGGGCATGGACGTACGCTGCGGATCGGAATCGGCCGCCCTGGCCGAAGCGGTCAAGCGCGGCTTCATCTCCGAGGCGGAACTCGATTACCGGCTCGGCGCGCTGCTGCGGACCATGTTCCGGCTCGGCTTCTTCGACCCGAAGGAGCGCGTACCTTACAACCGGATCGCGCCGGCCCAGAACGACACTCCGGAGCACGGCGCGCTCGCGCTGCAGGCCGCCCGCGAGGCGATGGTGCTGCTGAAGAACGACGGGGTGCTGCCCCTCAAGCCGGAGCGCCTGCACCGCGTCGCGGTCATCGGGCCGAACGCCACCTCGGTGCCGGCGCTGCTCGGCAACTACAACGGCTCGCCTTCCGCGCCGGTGACCATCCTCGCCGGCCTGAAGGCCGCGCTCGAACCGGCCGGCGTGCAGGTCGACTACGCCCATGGCTGCGACTACGCGGTGCGGCCGACCACGCTGCGGCAGGTCGCCAGCGGTTGGGTCAACGGAGAATACTTTGCCAACCGCGAACTGAGCGGCGAACCGGCGGCGAAGCGCACCGAACGCCCGCTGAACTTCGACTTCGGGGCACCCCTGCACTTCTTCGACGGCCGGCCCGCCGGTGTGCCGGACAAGGGCATCGCGGCGCGCTGGAGCGGCGACCTGCAGACCACGCTCGCGGGCGATTACCAGTTCGTCGTGCACGGCCGCGGCGGCTTCCGCCTCATCCTTGGCGGCGAGACGATCATCGACTCGTGGACTCCGCCCCCGGGCGAGGAAGGCAAGGAGCGGCAGGTGAGCGCCACCCACCGCCTCGCGGACAATGCCTCGCTTCCGCTCAAGCTGGAATACGTTCAGGGCGACGGCCCGGTGAAGGTCTCGGTCGAGTGGAACACGCCGGTGGCGGACGCCGGCCTCGCCGAGGCTCTGGAGACGGCGAAGACGGCCGACGTGATCGTGTTCGTCGGCGGCATCTCGGCCCAGCTCGAAGGTGAGGAAATGGAGGTGGACTACGAGGGATTTTCCGGCGGCGACCGGCTGGGCATCGAACTCCCGGTCATCCAGCAGCAGCTGCTCGAAAAACTGCGCGCCACCGGCAAGCCGATCGTGTTCGTCAACCTGTCCGGCAGCGCGATCGCACTGCCCTGGGCGGACCAGAACCTGGGCGCCATTCTCCAGGCGTGGTATCCCGGCCAGGCGGGGGGCACCGCGGTGGCGGACGTGCTGCTCGGCAAGTACAATCCGGCCGGCCGGCTGCCGATCACCTTCTACCGCACGACCGCGGACCTGCCCGACTTCAGGGACTACCGGATGGCCGGGCGCACCTACCGCTATTTTGATGGCAAGCCGCTTTATGCGTTCGGCCACGGCCTGAGCTACACCACTTTCCGTTACGCCAACCTGCGCGCGACTCCCGCCGCCAACGGCACCTTGGCGGTTACATTGGAGTTGACCAACACCGGCGCCCGGGACGGCGACGAGGTCGTCCAGCTGTATGCCACGCCTCCCGTCGCGTCCCACCCGCGCGAGCACCGGGCCCTCTCCGGGTTCGACCGCGTCCACCTCAAGGCCGGTGAGACCCAGACCGTGAACATCGCCGTGCCGGCCACGGCGCTGCGGCGCTGGAGTGAGAACCTCAAGGATTATGCCGTTCCCGCCGGCGACTGGACCATCGGTGCCGGCGCCTCCTCCGCCGACATCCGGCAGACCACCGCCGTGAAGCTCTGAGTATAATGCAGCCCTCGCCCCATGCGCAAACTCACCGGCTGCATCTTTGGCCTCCTCTTCGCCCTCCAGTCGCTGGCCGGCGCGGAGCCGTCGCCCCCATCTCCCGCCAAGCCGAAGTACACCTACGTCATCGTCCATGGCGCCTGGGCCGGCGGCTGGGAGCACAAGAAACTCGCGGAGGCGTTGCAGGCCGACGGCCATACCGTATATCGGATGACGCTGACCGGCCAGGGCGATCGTTCCCACCTCGCCTCGCCTGAGGTGGGCCTGAGCCTGCACATCCAGGATGTCGTCAACTTCATCGAATGGGAGGACCTGCATGATGTCGTGCTCGTGGGCCACAGCTACGGCGGCATGGTGATCACCGGTGTCGCGGACCGAGTGGCGCGCCGGCTCAAGCATGTCATTTACCTCGACGCGTTCCTGCCGGAGGACGGCGAGAGCGTCTACACCTCGATGGGCCCCGAAGCCGCCGCCCACCGCCGGCCAGCGGTCAACGGCTTCATCCCGCTGGGCGACCAAACCGGCAAACCTGTCCCGCATGTCGTGCCGCAGTCGGAGAAAACCTTCACCGAGCCGATCAAGCTGGAACATCAAAAAGAGGCGCGCCGCATTCCGACGACCTACATCCTGACCGTCGATCCGGGCAAGACGCCGGAGCAGGACGCGTTCTTCCGCTACTACCAACGCGCGAAGGCTCGCGGCTGGAAGGTGGAGATCATGGAAGGAACCCACGTAGTACACCTCACCAAGCCGGCCGAGACCGCCCGACTCCTCGAAGAAGCTCCCTGAGCCACTCGGGCACTGTCCTCCTCCCCCGGTCCCCACACGCCCTCGATTATTTCGCCATTTCAATGACCCTCATGAAAACAATATTCCGACAACTCGCCCTGGCGGGATTGCTCCTGCTGGCCGCCAACGCCCATGCCCAAGACAAGAACTTTTTCATCTTCCTGTGTTTTGGGCAGTCCAACATGGAGGGTTTTCCGGGGATTCAAGAACAGGACAAGGGGCCCGTGGACCCACGCTTCCAGGTTCTGGCGGCGGTTGACTTTCCCAAGTTGGACCGAGTCAAGGGCAACTGGTATCCCGCCGTCCCGCCGCTATGCCGGCCCTCGACCGGCCTCTGCCCAGCCGATTACTTTGGCCGCACGCTGGTCGCGAGCCTGCCGGTGGGTATCAAGGTTGGCGTGGTCAACGTTGCCGTGGCCGGCAGCAAGATCGAGCTGTTCGACAAGACTAACTACCAGTCCTACGCAGCCACGGCCCCCGCCTGGATGAAAGCCATGATCGCCGCCTACGACGGGAATCCCTATCAGCACCTGGTGGAAATGGCGAAAACCGCCCGGAAGGCCGGCGTCATCAAGGGCATCCTGCTGCACCAGGGTGAGTCCAACACGAGCGACAGGGAGTGGCCGGCCAAGGTCAAAGCCATCTACGAAAACCTGCTCAAGGACCTCGACCTGAAGGCCGCGGACGTGCCGCTGCTCGCCGGGGAGCTCATGGGGGCGGACCAGAAGGGCGCCTGCGCGAGCATGAACGAAATCATCGACGGACTGCCGAAGGTCATTTCCACCGCCCATATCGTCTCCTCGCTGGGTTGCATCGGCCGGCCCGACCATCTGCATTTCACGCCCGAGGGCTACCGGGAGCTGGGCAAGCGCTATGCCGAAACCATGCTGCCGCTGCTCGCCAACCAGCAGGGCGAATCCAAATAACGTTGGATTCTTGTCGAACCGAGGCGGCGGCCCAGGATGCGTGCTGCCATCGAGCCGTGACCCGCTGGCCATACCGACCGCGACTGGCGCCGGGAGGGTCACTCCGAAGCAAAACCATCTTTGACACCCGATGAGTTCTGAACTCGGTGGCGCGACGAATCCTTCCGGCCGGCACCCGCACCAACGTCGCGGCCGTTGCCCAGGACAATGAAATGAAACCCTTGAGATTTCGCCTCCCCACCATCGGCGTCGCCGGATTGTTTTCGGCCGGCACCGCGCTCGCGACCAATCCGCTGATCATGGATCAGTTCACCGCCGACCCGACGGCGCGGGTCTTTGAGGGCCGGGTTTATGTCTATCCGTCCCACGACATCCCTCCGGTTCCGGGCAAGAGCCGCCCCGACTGGTTTTGCATGGAGGATTACCATGTTTTCTCCTCCGTGAACCTGACGGATTGGACCGATCATGGCGTCATCCTCAGCCAGACCGGAGTCGACTGGGCCAATCCCACCGCTTACAGCATGTGGGCACCCGACTGCGTCTTCAAAAACGGGAAGTACTATTTCTATTTTCCCGCGGTGACGAAGGCGGGAGGATTTGGCATCGGCATTGCCGTTGCGGACAAGCCCTCCGGTCCCTTCAGGCCAGAGCCCAGGCCGATCGAGGGCGTGCACGGAATCGATCCCGGCCTCTTCATCGACCGGGATGGCAGCGCCTATCTGTTCTACTCCCGGGGAAAAATCCTCGGGGCGAAACTGAAGGAGAACATGCTGGAGTTGGACGGGCCGGCCAAGGTGATCGACAATTTGCCGGCCAAAGGCCTGCTGGAGGGGCCGTTCGTCTTCGAGCGAAACGGAATCTATTACCTGACCTATCCGCATGTTGAGAACAAAACTGAACGGATCGAATACTCGATGGGCGACCATCCGCTGGGGCCCTTCAAACCGGCCGGGGTGATCCTTGATGAATCCTCCAGCGGCTGCTGGACCGTGCATCACTCGATCGTCTAATACCAAGGTGAGTGGTATCTCTTCTACCATGACAAGGATTTGTCCCCGGACTTCGATAAGAACCGGTCGATCCGGGCCGACCGCCTGTTCTTCAACGCGGACGGCACGATCCGGAAAGTCGTCCCGACGCTGCGCGGGGTCGGACTGGTGGGGGCGAAAAGCAGGATTCAGCTTGACCGGTATAGTGCGACCAGTGGCGAGGGCGTCGCGGTGGCGTTTCTCAATGCCGCCGACCTGCACGCCGGGTGGAAGATCTCGCTGGTCGGGAAATCGGTCTGGACCCGGTTTAACGATGTCGATTTCGGCCAGGGTGGCCTGAAGAGGGTGAACCTGCGGGCGGTTTCAGCCAAGGGAGGAGCCATTGAAATCCATCTGGACCAGGTCGATGGTCCCCTGCTCGGCCGGATCAAAATCAAGAAAGGCCCGGAATGGCAGGTCTTCGGAGCCAAGGCCCAAGACTTTCCCACCGGGGTTCACGACCTCGTCATCACCTCAACCCGCAGCGACCCCGTCGATCTGGACTGGATCACATTCGAGTAGTCGTGTGATCCGCCGGGCCAGCCGGGACGCGATGCTTCCACCGAGGAGACACGGCCGCTCGAACGCAGAATCCATCGGCCTGCTCCTCGCACCGAACGGTAATCCTGAATCATGGTTGCCGCCGTCCGGGGGCGATTCTAAGTGAAGCGTCTTCGCCCTGAATTCGGGTGGGCGGCGGTGCCCACCTATACCCTTGGAGACTTGACTCTGCTACCCCATGACGAACCGAATCAACCTGGTCGCCTTTCTCGCCACATTCGCCACCGCGCTGGGCCTTGCGCAGCAACCCACGCCGGTCATGACCGAGAACGGACCCGTACAAGGCACCGTCGAACCCGGCCTCACCGTCTACAAGGGCATTCCCTTCGCCGCTCCGCCGGTCGGCGACCTCCGCTGGCGTGCACCGCAGCCCGCCGCGAAGTGGGAGGGTGTGCGCCCGGCCGACAAATTCGGGCCGGATCCCTACCAGGGCGACGGCAAGGGAAACGTGAGCGAGGATTGCCTCTACGTGAATGTCTGGACGCCCGCCAAGTCCGCGAGCGAGCGGGTGCCGGTGCTCGTCTGGATCTACGGGGGCGGGTTCTCCTTCGGCTCCACCTCGACCCCGGTCCACAACGGCGAGCACCTCGCGCGCAAGGGCGTGGTGCTCGTCAGCATCAACTATCGCGTCGGCCCGCTCGGTTTCCTCGCGCATCCGGACCTGAGCGCCGAGTCGCCGCACCGCGTTTCCGGCAATTACGGCCTGCAGGACATGATCGCGGGCCTGCAATGGGTGAAGCGGAACATCGCGGCCTTCGGCGGCGACCCTGATAAGGTCACGATCTTCGGCGAGTCGGCGGGCGGGATCGCCGTCAGCGAACTGTGCGCGTCGCCTCTCGCCCACGGTCTATTCCGCGGCGCTATTTCGCAGAGCGGCGGCTCATTCGGCCCCACCCGCCCCACCACTTACCCGGGTGAAAACATGCGGGGGCTGGCCGAGGCCGAGGCGTCCGGCGTGGAATTCGCGCGGAAGGCCGGGGCGTCATCACTCGCGGAGCTTCGCAAGGTCGCCCCCGACAAGCTCCCCACCGGCTGGGGCAGCGGCTCCGCCTGGCCCATCGTCGACGGCTGGGTGATCCCCGGCGACCAGCACAAGCTCTACGAGGCGGGCAAATACAATGACGTGGCCATCCTCGTTGGCTACAACTCCGACGAGGGCTTGAGCTTCTCCCGGGAAAAGACGCCTGCGGAATTCATCGCCAACACCCAGAAGCGCTACGGTCCCTACGCCGACAAGCTGCTTGCGGTCTACACCGTCGGCAAGGATTCCGTGCCGAAGAGCGCCCGCGACCTGATGCGCGACGCGGCGTTCGGCTGGCAGACGTGGGCTTGGGCAACGCTGCAGGCGCGGACCGGCAAGTCCAAGGTTTTCTACTATCACTTCGACCAGCACGCGGAACATCCCGCCGGCTCGCCCGAGGCTGACCATGGGACACCGCACGGGGTCGACGTACCCTACGTCTTCCAAACCTTCGATCGCCACGACCCCAAACTCAAGCCGGGCGACTTCACCATCTCCGAGACGATGTCCACCTACTGGACGAACTTTGCCAAACAGGGCAATCCTAACGGCGCGGGCGTGCCGCACTGGCCCGAGTTCACCGAAAGCGATCGCCAGGTGATGTACTTCCACAACGAGGCGCGGCCCGGCCCGGTACCCAGCGCCGCCGCGCTCGAGGTGCTCGACGGATACTTCGCCTGGCGGCGCACGCCGGAGGGCGAGGCGTGGGCCAAATAGACGGCGTGAAGCTGGCGGATAACTGCCGGGGCCGGCCGGCCCGCCGGCCCCGGCCAGACAGAACCGCAAAGAACCGACTTTCCCTCCAATCATGCAATACCTATCCCGGATCCTCTTGCTCGCGCTGGCGGGCATCACGGCACTCTCGCCGTGCCTGAAGGCCGCGGACCACGAGCACTACACCTTCGTGGTGGTCCACGGTGCCACGGCCGGTGGCTGGGAATGGAAGGCCGTGGGGAAATTTCTGACCGCTGACGGCCATGCGGTCTACCGCGCCACCCTCACGGGCCTCGGCGAGCGGACCCATCTCGCGAACGCCAAGGTCAATCTCACGACCCACATCGACGACGTCGTCAATCTCATCCTTTTCGAGGACCTGCACGATGTCGTGCTCGCCGGCCACAGCTATGGCGGTGCTGTCATCACCGGCGTCATGGACCGCCTGCCGGACCGCATCCGTCACGTCATCTTTCTCGACGCGATGGTGCCGGAGGATGGCGAATCGGCCTTCGACGTCGTCGGCGGTCTTCCCCCGAAGGCGCAGGTGGTCGACGGTCTCGTCCAGTTTCCATGGTACAAGGCGGACGCTCCCCTGCCACACGGAGTGCCGCACCCGATCGGCACGTTCCAGGAACCCGTCTCCTACAAGAACCCCGTGGCCAAGGCGCTCCCCGTCACCTATGTCGCTTTCATCCCGGCCGACAAATCGAAGGAGGAACGTTCGGCCACGGACAAGAACTGGAAGCGGGCCGTGGCGCGCGGCTGGACGATCCGTACGCTCGCCGGCACCCATATCGCCCACCTGACCAACCCGAGGGAAGTGGCCTCGGTGATGGAAGAGGCGGTGAACGACACAAACCGGCCCGTCGCTGACGCCCAACCCGCCGCCTCCAATGTCATGGGTGCCGCCTATCCCCGGATCGACGCCGAGAGGCGTGCGACCTTTCAGTTGAAGGCGCCTGAGGCCCAGAGCGTCCAGGTGCGGCTGCCGCAGGGCCGCTACGACATGAGCAAGGGCTCGGACGGCATCTGGAGCGTGAGCACGCCGCCGCTGGTTCCCGGATTCCATTACTACTCGTTGGCGGTCGACGGCGTCGCGGTGAACGATCCCGGCAGCCGTGCCTTCTTCGGGGCCGGCAAGCATGGGAGCGGTATCGAGGTGCCGGAGGCGGGCGTGGACTACTACGCCCTCAAGGACGTGCCGCACGGCGATGTTCGCGCCCGGCCCTATTTCTCCAAGATCACCGGGGCGTGGCGGCGTTGCGTCATTTACACGCCGCCAGGCTACGACACCAACCCCGGCGTGGTCTACCCGGTGCTTTACCTGCAGCACGGCATGGGTGAGGACGAGACCGGGTGGACCGATCAGGGCCGGGTCAACCTCATCGTCGACAACCTCATCGCCGAGGGGAAGGCCGTCCCGATGATCATCGTCATGGACAACTGCTACGCGTGGCGTCCGGATGCGGCCCCCCCGGCGTCACCGCCCACGGCCCCCCAGCGCGGCGCGGTCGCCGCCTTTCCGGATGTCATGATCCAGGAGATCATCCCGATGATCGACTCGACCTTCCGCACTCTGCCTGACCGCGACCATCGCGCGATGGCCGGGCTGTCCATGGGTGGCAACATGACCTTCCGGGTCGCGATCCCGAACCTCGACAAGTTCGCCTACATCGGCGCCTTCAGCGGCACGATGAACGGTCTCAGTACCGACCCGCTTGACCCGGCGACGGCCTTCGACGGCGCGTTCAAGGACGGCGACGCCTTCAACGAAAAGGTGAAGCTGCTTTGGATCGGCATGGGCACCGAAGAGCCTAGTCCGTTCCCCGGCGCCATCGGCGCCTTCCGGGCGATGCTCGACAAGGCTGGTATCCGCTACGTGTATTTCTCCTCGCCCGGCACTGCCCACGAATGGCTCACGTGGCGCCGGGATCTGCACGACTTCGCCCCGCGTCTCTTCCGCTGACTCCAAAATCTCCCGCCCCCATGAAACCCCATCCACTCCGCCTCGCCTCGCTCCTGTTGCTCTCGCCGCTTTGTGTCCTCGCCGGGACCGCCACCATCCGGATCGACGTCGACCACGTCATCGACCAGGTCGACCCCCGCATCTACGGCATCTTCATGGAGCCGATCGGCTTCAACCGCCCGGAGATGAAGTTCAACACCCTCTACGGTCCGCTCTACGACCCGAAGTCGCCGCTGGCCGACGAGCACGGATTCCGCAAGGACATGCTCGATGCCGCGCGTGAGCTGCAGCTCACGCAGATGCGCTGGCCGGGCGGTAATTTCACCTCAAGCTACGACTGGCGCGATGGCATCGGGCCGAAGGACAAACGACCCAAGCGCCTGGAACTCGCCTGGGGCGTGGTGGAGCCCAACCAGGTCGGCACCGACGAGTGGGTGCAGCTCAACAAGGAGATCGGATCTGAGAACGTCGCCTGCATCAACATGGGAACGGGCACGCTCGACGACGCGCGCTACTGGGTCGAATACTGCAACGCGCCGGTCGGCACCTATTGGGCGGACAAGCGCGCCGAATACGGCCACCCCGAGCCCTACGGTATCAAGTATTGGTGCCTCGGCAACGAGGTGGACGGCGCGCCCTGGATCATCGGCTACAAGGATGCCGAGGACTACATCAAGTTCGCCGTCGAGGCGGCCAAGGCCATGCGCCGCAGCTCGCCGGGCACCAAGCTTGAATTCATCGCCAACGGCTCCGCCAACTACAAGGACAACCTCGACTGGGTGGAGTGGAACTGGAAGGTCATCAAGGCGCTCACGGGCATCGCCGATTACATCTCCCTCCACCGCTACTGGGACAACTCCGACGACTACTACGTGCTCGTCGGGCAGCGGGCGGTGGACCTCGACGAGAAAATCACCATCACCGCCGGGCAGATCAAGGCGGTCTCGGTCGTCGAGAAGAAGAAGCCGTTGTATATCTCCCTCGACGAGTGGGCGCCGCCCTTCCGCGGCGGGCACCTTTCGACCCTGGCCCTCGCGGAGTATTTCAATGCCTTCATCCGGCACGCGGATGTGGTCAAGATGACCAACTATACCCTGCTGACCTCCATCCTCGGCCGCGACCCGAAGACCGACGCGACCTACAAGTCGCCGCTGTTCTACGCGTTCAAGCTGTTCTCCACCCGCTGCCGCGGTGCGGCGCTGGATACTTTTGTCGATTGCGGCACGTTTCGCACCAGCGAATTCTACACCAAGATTCCCTACCTCGACGTGACGTCCGTCTACAACAAGGAGGCGAAGCAGGTCGTCATCAATGTCGTCAACCGGCACAAGGACGATTCCATCGCCACCGACATTCTGAGCGTCGCCGGCTCCTTCACTGGCACCGCGACGGTGAGTCTGCTCACCAGCGCGGACGTTTCCAACCAGCCCTACACCTACGAGGCCCGCGACACCTACGCGCCGAAGACCGAGGAGCTGGCGGCGAAGGGCGGGACATTCCACTACGCCTTCCCGGCGCACTCGTTCACCCAGATTGTCGTCAACGTTGACCGCTGAGGCCGCGCACCTCACCCCGGCCGGAACGGCAACGATCCGGCCCGCGTCCCCCGTACCTGGCGGTTATCCTCATTTCACGCACCGGATTTCCGATGAGCCAAGCCCGACCCATGAGGCCAACCCTGTCCCATCTACCGCAGGTCACTGGTCTCGCTGCGGGCGCCACCAAGCTGCCGGCTCAACCGGTGGTGGCCAATGTGACCACGGAAAGCCCTTATCGTCCCGAACTTGAAATGACATGCAACTCACCGATCTAAGCGCCTCACGGCTCGTCCTGCTGGCTCTCACCGCTTGCACCCTGGCCTCCGGCCCGGCAGCCCGCGCGACCGACGAGACGGCCGCGAACGTCCGCACGACTTGGATGCCGGACAACGGCAACGGCACGTACACCAACCCGCTCTTCTACGACGAGTTCTCCGATCCCGACATGATTCGCGTTGGCGCCGACTTCTACCTCGCGGGAACCACGATGCATGCCATGCCCAGCCTGGTGGTCCTGCACTCGAGGGACTTGGTGAACTGGAAATTCCTCAGCTATGCCGCGCAGCGGCTCGATCTCGGACCGGAGTTCCGCCTCGAGGGTGGACGCGACGTCTACGGCCAGGGCATCTGGGCACCGTGCATCCGCTATCACGAGGGTATGTTCTACATCTTCTCCAACATCAACGGCCGCGGCCTGCAGGTGTTCACCAGCCGCGATCCCGCCGGCCCGTGGCAGCACCGCAGCCTGGGCCGGGCGATCCACGATCTCTCCGTGCTTTTCGACGACGACGGACGCATCTACGCGGTCTACGAGTACAGCGAGGTGAAGCTGATCGAGCTAAAGCCCGATATGAGCGGCTTCGTGGAGGGCAGCGAGCGCATCATCATTCCGCACGGCAATGCCATGGGCGAAGGGCACCACTTCTACAAGATCCGTGGCAAGTATTATATCATCAGTGCCAACTATGCCCCGGTCGGGCGCATGGAGTGCGCGCGCGCGGACCGTCCGGAAGGACCCTATGAAACCGTCGTGATCAGCGCGCGCGAAACCATGGGCACCCAGCGCGGCTGGTGGGGTAACAACGTGGGCCAGCGCGGGGCCGTGCCCGCCCCCGGCGCGAAGTTCGACCTGTCCAAACCGGGCGACAACGAATTCGGCGCGGCGCCGCTCCATCAGGGCGGCATCGTCGACCTGCCGAACGGCGACTGGTGGGGATTTTCCATGATGGACTTCAAGTCGGTCGGCCGTACCACCTTCCTCTCGCCTGTGACTTGGCAGGACGGCTGGCCTTATTTCGGCCTGCCGGGCAATCTCGGCCGCTCGCCGCGAACCTGGGTCAAGCCTGCCGTCGGTGTCGACAGCCCGCCCACCGCCGCCTACGAGCGTAACGACGACTTTACCGGCCCCACGCTCCTGCCTATCTGGCAATGGAATCACGCCCCGGCCGACGCGAAGTGGTCCCTGACCGAGAAACCCGGCGCACTTCGGCTGCATACGCTGCCGGCGGAGCATTTCCTCGTGGCCCGGAACACGCTCACCCAGCGCGTCATCGGCCCCGAATCGTCCGCGACCGTCGTGCTCGACGGCTCGGGTCTGCAGCCGGGCGACATCGCTGGGCTGGCGTTGCTCAACATGCCCTGCGCGTGGATCGGGATCGCCCGCACCGAAACCGGCCGCGTGCTCCGCTGGTATAACCAGGTGACGAACGAAACCATCGACCGGCCGCTGGCGGGAGACCGCGTGAGCCTCCGCGCGACTGGCGACTTCGATGCCGATCTCGCGCGGCTGAGCTACAGTGTCGGCGGGGAGAAATTCACCCCGGTGGGCGCCGAGATCCGGCTGCCGTATCAGTTGAAGACCTTCCAAGGCGTGCGCTACTCCCTTTTCGCCTTCAACACCGCCGGCCACGAGGGTGGCTACGCCGATTTCGGCACCTTTCGAGTCGTCGAGCCTCTGGCCGATCGCTCAAAGAACCTGCCAGTCGGCAAGGTCATCACGCTTACCAACCTCGCGAATGGCACCACAATTTTCGCCAACCCCAACGGCATCGTACACTGGACCCAAGCCGGATCGAAGGAGGCGAACAGCCCGGGCGCGCGCTTCCGGGTGCTTGATCGCGGCCGCGGCCGCGTCGTGCTCGAAGCGACGAACGGCAGCGGCTTCGTCACGGTGGTCGGCCTCGGGCTCTCCGCCGACGTGCGCGTGCGCCCGCATGAGTCCGAGGGCAGCCTCTTTCAATGGCAGGACATGCTGCGCGGACAATGCATGCTTCTTTCACTCAAGACCCACCGCTATGTCGGCCTCGATACCGCCACCGGCGAACCCTACGCGGCCGACTGGCCGGGCGCCCATCCCGACCGCAAGGACGGCACAGTGCTTGTCTGGACGGAGGCGTCTTCGAATTGAAGGATCGCGGGCGACACCGGCCTTCCTGGCCCAACACCCGGAACATGAATGAACCCATCCCCAATATTTCTTTGCATCTCCTGCATCACTGCCGTCACCGTCTCGGAGGATCCCTGTCCGCACGCGAATACCTGACACCGCGTCGCAGGGCCAAGGATATCCCCATCGTAGTGAAGATCACTTTACCGTCGTCACCGAACACCTGACCCCGCGCACCCGTCCTGCCACAACGACCGAATCGTCCGAGAGTCACTTCCCCGTTTCACCTCTCAAAAGCCACCCATGAAAACCGCCTACCCTGTCCTGTTGATTATGACCGCGCTCCTGGCGAGCGCCCAGACCCCGGCGGCGAGCCCGCCCGTTGCCGCCCAAATCGACGCCAGCAAAACCGGCGCGCCCATTTCCCCGTACGTCTATGGGCAATTCCTCGAGCATGCGGGCAATCTGGTCTATACCACCCTCTGGAGCGAATTGCTCGAGGATCGTAAATTCTACTATCCCGTCGGCCCCAAGCCGCCCAAGGACGACAAAGCCAAACCAGCCCCGGGCGCGGGCTTTTTCGGCCGGCGCGATCCCGGGCCGGGCCGCTGGAATCCGATCGGCCCCGGGGATTCGGTGGTGATGGACGCAAAGAATCCGTTCGCCGGCGATCAGACGCCCCTCGTCACCCTCGCCGGCGGTGAGCCGCGGGGCATCCGCCAGACCGGAGTCAAGCTCGACAAGGGAGAATCCTACGACGGACGCGTCCAGCTAGCCGGTGACTCGACCGCAAAGGTTTCCGTCAGCATCGTCTGGCACCTGGACAGTGGCGACGTCCGCCAGACCGTCGTGCTCGGCCAGCCGGGCCGAGACTACCGGAAGTTCACATTCTCGTTCGTGGCGGAGAACTCCGGCGCCGCCGACCTGGAAGTACACGCGACGGGAACGGGCTCGTTCCACATCGGCGCCGTTTCCCTGATGCCTTCCCAAAACGTGCAGGGCTGGCGCCCCGCGCCAATCGCCGTGCTGAAGAGCGTGCGCTCCGGGGTCTATCGATTCCCCGGCGGCAATTTCGTTTCCGCATATGAATGGCGCGACGGCATCGGTGATCCCGACAGACGCCCGCCGGTCAAGGACCCCGTCTGGGGCACCATCAACTCGAATGACGTCGGAACGGACGAATTCATGACGATGTGCCGGTTGCTCGAGGTTGAACCTTACATCACGGTCAACGCCGGCCTAGGCGACGCCTGGTCGGCGGCCCAGCTGGTTGAATATGCCAACGGCTCCGTCGACACGCCCATGGGCCACCGGCGCGTCGCCAATGGACACCCCGAGCCTTATCACGTCAGGTTCTGGGGCATCGGCAACGAGATGTGGGGCGATTACCAGTTCGGCTACATGCCCCTGAAGCAATTTCTCTTCAAGCACAACCAGTTCGCCAAGGCGATGAAGCGCGTCGATCCCTCGATCGTGCTGATCGCCTGCGGCGCGATGCCGGACACGATGACCGGGGCGAAGCAGGCGCTCTTGCTCGGCAAGGACGTTGTGCCGGCCTATCTCTCGCCCGCCGACTGGACCGGCGCCCTGCTCGTCAACTGCTTCGACAATATCGATCTCATCAGCGAGCACTTCTACAACTACGGCGGCACGCACTTCAACCTCGCCGTCAATGCCCAGGTGCCGAACGACCCGAACGAACCCGTCACCGACTGGATGCGCCGTGGCGCCAACCATGTCCGAATCAAGGTCGAGGAATACCAGGAGTACGAGAAGCGGCTGCCGCAACTCACCGCGCATCCGAAACCACTCAACCTCGACGAATGGGGCTACCGGGGCGGCAAGTACGAAAGTTACCCGGCCTACGCGTGGATCTTCCACGAGATGTTCCGCCACTCGGACCTCTACCAGATGGCGGCCCACACCTTCGCGACCTCGCTGCTCAGTCGCGACAGCGCCAAGCCCGCGCTCAACGACAACGGTCTCGTCTTCAAGATCTATCGTGACCACTTTGGTTCGATTCCGGTCGAGGTCTCCGGCAATTCGCCGCAGCCCAAGCCCACCGAACCACCCGGCGGCGAGCAACCGTCCGTCAACGCCGGCAGCGCCACGTTCCCGCTCGATGTCGTCGCCGCCTGGACCGCGGACCACCGTACCCTCACGGTGGCGGTGCTGAATCCCACCGGCGTCGAACAACCGCTCCAGCTCGCGATCGCCGGCACCGACCTTGCCGGCACTGGCATGCTGTGGCGCCTCGCGTCAACGCGCGACGATGCTAAGGAGCCGGTGATCACCAGCACGCCCTTAGCCGCGATTCCGGCCGCGCTGACGCTTCCGCGATTCAGCGTGTCGATCTACGAGCTGGTGGCAAAATGAAGTACTCCGCCGCCCATCGACCGGGAGTTCATGCCCAGCATCCCCCTCCATCGCTCCCTTCGTAATCCAGCGCTGACTGATGATTGAATCTTCACGAATCAGGGCGTTGATCGTGCTCGGCGCCGCGCTCGCCGGCGCACTGGTTGAATTGCCGGCGGCCGGGTTACGCGAGGTCGTGAACTTCAATCGCGAGTGGGTCTTCGCCCTGGGCGATCACCCCGGCGCGGAGACGCCGGCGTTCGACGACTCCCCGTGGGAGCGCGTCGGCCTTCCGCACTCGTTCAGCCTCCCCTATTTCGCGGGTGGCAAGGCCTTCTACGTCGGCTATGGCTGGTACCGGAAGCACTTCACGCTTCCCGCACAGTGGAACGGGAAACGGCTGTTCCTCGACTTCGACGGCGCGTTTCAGGACGCCGAGATCTTTCTCAACGGCAAAAGGGTCGGCGCCCATCAGGGCGGCTACACCGGTTTCGAGATCGAAATCACCGATGCCGCGAAGGCCGGGGCCAACGTGGTCGCCGTGCGCCTGAACAATCGCTGGAATCCGCAAATCGCGCCTCGCGCCGGGGAACACGTGTTCAGCGGCGGGCTGTATCGCAACATCCGGCTCGTCGTGACCGCCCCCCTGCATGTGACGTGGTATGGCACATTCGTCACCACGCCTGCCGTCTCGGCCGAGGCGGGCACCGTCCGCGTGCGCACCGAGGTCGTGAACCAGTCGGGCGAAACCCGGACCTGCGGACTGCGCACCGACGTGCGTGATCCCGCGGGTCAGCTCGTGGCGAGCATGAGCTCGACGCAGGCGATTCCCGCCGGGCAAACCGCGGCCTTCGACCAGACGAGCGCGCCGATCGGGCAACCGATGCTCTGGTCACCGGCGCATCCCACGCTGTATTCCGTCCAGACCACGGTGCTGGCCGACGGCCGGCCGGTGGATGACTTTGCCTCCCCGCTCGGTTTCCGGTGGTTCCGGTTCACCGCCGACCAGGGCTTCTTTCTCAACGGCGGGCACCATTATTTCAGGGGCGCCAACGTGCACCAGGATCATGCCGGCTGGGGCGACGCGGTGGCCGACAGCGGATTTTCCCGCGACGTGCAGCTGATGAAGGATGCCGGCTTCGACCTTGTCCGCGGGTCCCATTATCCGCACGCCCCGGCTTTCTCGACGGCGTGCGACCGGATCGGCCTGCTGTTCTGGTCGGAGAACTGCTTCTGGGGCACCGCCGGTTTCCGGAGCCCATGGGCCGCGAGCGCCTACCCGACGGACCCGGCCGACGAAGCCGGCTTCGAGGCCAGCGTGAGGGCCAGTCTGCGCGACATGGTCCGCATCCATCGCAATCATCCGAGCATCATCGTCTGGAGCATGGACAACGAGGTATTCTTCAGCAGCCGGTCCGTCCTGCCCAAGGTGCGGCGTTTCCTGCAGGACTTGGTGACCTATGCGCACGAACTCGATCCCTCGCGGCCCGCGGCCATCGGCGGCGCCCAGCGGGGCGACATCGACAAACTGGGCGACGTGGCCGGCTACAATGGCGACGGTGCACGCCTGTTCCCTCATCCAGGCCTGCCGAACGTGGTCTCCGAATACGGCTCCACCACGGCGGATCGTCCCGGGAAATACGAGCCCGGCTGGGGTGATCTCCCGACCACCCCCGGGGCCGACCCGGGACAACCCGGCTCCTGGCGTCTTCCCTGGCGCAGCGGCGAGGTGATCTGGTGCGGCTTTGACCACGGCAGTGTCGCCGGCCGGAAGTTCGGCGCCATGGGCATCGTGGACTACTTCCGGCTGCCGAAGCGCCAGTGGTATTGGTATCGCAACGAGTATCGGCAGATCCCGCCGCCAGCCTGGCCGATCGAGGGGGTACCCGCCGCGCTGCGCCTCACGGCCGACCGGACCACGCTGCAGGCAGTCGACGGCACCGACGACGCGCAGCTCATCGTCACCGTCGTCGACCACGCCGGCCGGCCGCTGAGCAACTGCCCGCCCGTGACACTTACGATCGAGTCCGGACCGGGCGAATTTCCCACCGGCCGGGACATCACGTTCGCACCCGATTCGGATATTGCGATCCGCGACGGCAGTGCGGCGATGGAACTCCGCTCCTACTACGCGGGCGAAACCGTCATCCGTGCCACGTCACCCGGCCTGGAGGATGCGACGATCCGGATCGCTTCGCTGGGCGAGCCGCGATTCGTCGCCGGCGTGACGCCAACCGTGCCACCCCGCCCCTACGTCCGGTTCATCGAGACTTCCGGCGGCGGCACCCCGGTAAAGTTCGGCCGGGAGAATCCAACCCGTGCCAGTAGCGAGGCGCCGGGACACAGCGGCCGCCTCGCCAATGACGGCAACGCCGCGACCTTCTGGCAGGCGGCGACCGGCGACACGGCCCCGTGGCTGCAGATCGACCTGGAACGCCTCGTGAATGTGCAACAGATCCGGCTGACCTTTCCGGCGGAAGGTGACTGGCGTTATCGGATCGAAGTCTCAGCCGACGGTCTCCAAGATTGGAGACTGCTCGCCGGGCCGACCCAAGCCGGCAATCGCCGCGCTGAGCGCACCGATCCCGTCGAAGCGACCGAGCGCACCGGCCGTTTTCTGCGCCTCACGCTGCTGGGCTGGCCGGACGGCGGTGCGCCGGCCCTTGCCGAGGTGGAGGTCACTGGAACACTCGCTGAGCATTGACGAGTCATCCCGGAAAAATGACACTCGCACCCCGATCCGTCCGAGCCCTCCTGCTCCCGTCATACCCTGACCCGCCCGCTGCCCTTCAATCCCGAAACATGAAATCCCGCCTCGTCCTTCCTGCCCTGCTTGGCCTCCTGCTCACCCGCGGCTTCGCCGCCGATGTGGCGCTGCCCGGCATCCCCGCCAGCACCAACATCCGTGCCATCGACTACCCGCGGATTCTCCCCGACAACCGCGTCGTGTTTCACGTCAAGGCTCCGCAGGCCCAGAGCGTGAAGTTCCAGACCGACAAGGCCTACCCCGCCGCGCGCGATGCCGACGGCGACTGGACCGCCACCACCGACCCGCAGGTGCCCGGATTCCATTATTACTGGCTCATCGTCGACGACGTGCGGGTCAACGATCCCGCCAGCGAGACCTTCTATGGCACCGGCAAGCAGACGAGCGGCATCGAGATTCCCGAGCCCGGTCATGACGGCGACTACTACAACCTGCAGGATGTACCGCACGGCGACGTGCGCGAGCGCTGGTATCACTCGAGCGTGACCGGTGCGGGGCGGCGGCTGTTCATCTACACGCCGCCGGGGTACGATCAGGACCGCGACACCCGCTACCCTGTGCTCTATTTACAGCACGGTGGCGGCGAAGATGAACGCGCCTGGGTCATCCAAGGTCGCGTGAGCCAGATTTTGGACAACCTCATTGCCGCCGGAAAAGCGAAACCGATGCTCGTGGTCATGGACCAGGGTTATGCCCTGCGGCCTGGTGAAGCCGAGGTTCCCTTCGGCCCGCCCCCCGCCACCG
Organism: uncultured Oleiharenicola sp.; assembly: GCA_964652485.1. Lineage (GTDB taxonomy): Bacteria > Verrucomicrobiota > Verrucomicrobiia > Opitutales > Opitutaceae > Lacunisphaera. The sequence goes on along the minus strand of CAZZDB010000001.1, from coordinate 11,523 downwards.
CCCCCGGCCAACCGCCGCCCGCCGCCTTCCCGGCCCGGTTGCTCCAACGGTTCGGCGCCTTTGAGGACGTCGTGCTCAAGGACCTTGTCCCGCAGATTGACGCGGCCTACCGGACCAAGACCGACCGCGAGCACCGCGCCATCGCGGGTTTTTCCATGGGCGGCATGCAGGCGTTCATGATTGGCCTTCGCCATCTCGATACCTTTGCCTCCATCGGCGGGCTCAGTGGCACCGGCAGCTTCGGTGGCGGCGCCATCGATCCAGCCACCTACTTCGACGGTGTCTTCGCGGACGCCGCGGCCTTCAACGCCCGGATGAAGCTCGTCTTCATCGGGCACGGCACCGCCGAGCCCGCCCGCATGATCGAGAGCGTGCACGGCTATCACGACAGCCTGACGCAGTTCCATATCGACCATGTCTACTACCAGTCCGAAGGCACGGGCCACGAATGGCTCACCGAACGTCGCAACCTCCGCGAACTGGTCACTCGGCTATTCCCATGAACGATTCTCGTCCTCGCTCCCTGCGCGCCAGCCGCGGACTCGCTCTCAGCCTGCTGCTTGCCGTTGCCGCTCTCGCCGGCCCCGCCCCAGTATTCGCCGAGCCCCCGGCTCCGGTCGGCAAACCGCGGATCGGCCCGAACGGGGCCTACCTGGCCCCGCCGCCCGCCCACCCGGTACCAGTCCTGCCGGCCCTGCCGGCGTCCGACGACACGTCGTTTTACGCCAACCGCGATGTCCCCCACGGCACGGTGGAGGTCGTCCACTACAAGACTTCCGCCGGCGCGGAGAAACAGATGCACGTCTACCTGCCGCCGGGTTACGGCGCCAGCGGCGACCAGCGCTACCCCGTGCTCTACCTCAACCACGGCGGTGGCGAAAACGACAGCCACTGGAGCGCGACCAATCCGCGTTCGGGCGGCTTCGTGCATCTGATTCTCGACAATCTCATCGCCGCGGGAAAGGCGCGTCCGATGATCGTTGTCATGCCCAACACCAGCGGCCTGGTGTCCGGCACTCCGCCGAAGCCGGGCGAGGATGACGCCTGCACGCGCGAATACCTGCACGACATACTGCCTTTCATCGACGGCCACTATCGCACCCGCCCCGACCGCGAGAGCCGCGCCGTGGCCGGCCTCTCGATGGGCGGGTTCGTGACGCTCAACACCGGCCTGACCCACCTCGAGACCTTCGGCGAACTCTATGTGTTCAGCTCCGGCTACTGGCCGGCCGCGCTCGCCGCCTTCAAGGAGAACATCGAGCCGTTGCTGAGCCAGCCGGACGTCAACGAGCGCCTCCGCATGCCGGTCTACTTCGGCGTCGGCGAGACCGACATCGCGTATCTCAACAGCCTGAAGACCCTCGCCGTCTTCAACGAGCACGGTATCCGCACCTTCTCGGTGCTCAGTTCCCTCGGCCACGAGTGGTTGAACTGGCGCCGCTACCTGTATCAGACCGCGCAAATCATGTTCCCCGCGGACCACTGAGCCGGCCCGCCCATTTTCCCCAACCCCGCATCCCGTCCCAAAACCAACCTCACATGAAAATCCTCCACCGTTTCCTCCTGCCGATAGCCCTCGCCCTCTGCGCCGCCGCCGGCGCCCGCGCCGACCAGAGCGCGGAAAAATACACCTACGTCATCGTCCATGGCGCCACCGCCGGTGGCTGGGAATGGAAGAAGGCCGGCAAGTTTCTGTCCGACGACGGCCACACCGTCTACCGCGCCACGCTCACCGGTCTGGGCGAGCGCATGCACCTCAACAGCGCGGACATCGACCTGCAAACCCACATCAACGACGTCGTGAACCTTATCTTGTTTGAGGACCTGCATGACGTGGTTCTCACGGGTCACAGCTACGGCGGCATGGTAATCACCGGTGTAATGGACCGGGTGCCCGACCGCATCCGCCACGTCATCTTCCTCGATGCCGCGGTCCCGGATGACGGCATGTCGATCTGGGACCTCTTCGGCGGCGCTCCGAAGGACACCTCGCGCTTCGCGGACGGCTTCATGCAAGTGCCCTGGGTCAAGCCCGACGCCAAGCCGCCGTTCAACGTGAAGCAGTCGATCAAGTGCTTCAACCAGCCGGTCTCGTACAAGAATCCCCTGGCCAAGGCGCTGCCGGTGACCTACGTCGCCTTCGTCCCGGCTGACAAGTCGGCCAAGGAGCGGGCGGCGACGGACAAGAGCTGGCAGCGCGCCGAGGCCCGCGGCTGGACGATCCGCACTTTCACCGGCCACCACGTGGCCCAGCAGGAAAATCCCCGGGGCCTGGCGACGCTCATGGAGGAGGCGGTCGGCGACCAGAACAAGCCGATCGCGGAGAAGCCGGCCGCCCCGGTGGCAAAGTAACGCCGCCCGTGAAGCCGATCTCCCGCTGCGTATGCCTGCTCGGTGCCGCGCTGCTGCTCAGCCGCGCGTGCCTTGGGCTGGCCGGTGAAGCCGCGCCCGGGCCGCCCGTCCCGGGCGAGCCACCCCGCCTCGAGAAAAGGCCCACGGGCATCGAGCTCGTGGACCAGCTCGGGCTCCCCCCGCGCCCTTTTCAGGAGAAGGATCTGGCGGGCTACGTGATGGTCTATTTCAAGGACCAGACACACTCCGCCTACCTGGCCATCAGCCGGGATGGCTACACCTTCACGGACGTGAATGGTGGCGAACCGGTCTTCGACGGCGAACTTCTCGCCGAGCAGAAGGGGGTGCGCGACCCGCACCTCGCCCGGGGACCCGACGGCGCCTTTTATCTGGCGATGACCGACCTGCACATCTTCGGCGACCGGACCGGGTATCGCACCACCCGCTGGCAGCGCCCCGAAGAGATATACGGCTGGGGCAACAATCGCGCCCTCGTGCTAATGAAGTCGTGGGACCTCATTCACTGGACCCATGCGGACTTCCGCGTCGATCTGGCCTTCCCCGAACTCGGTGATATCGACTGTTCGTGGGCGCCGGAGACGACCTACGATCCCGTGGCTGGCAAGATGATGGTGTATTTCACGATCCGCTATGGGAACAAGAACGCCAATATCTACCTTGCCTACGCGAACCAGGCCTTCACCAAGCTCGAGACGACCCCGCAGATGATCCCCAACATCGGCGGCATCGACGGCGACCTCACGCAGGTGGGCGGCAAATGGCACCTATTCTATGTGGGCGGCGCCAAGATCCTGCATGCCGTTTCCGACCACCTCAAGGATGGTTACGTGGCCGAGGGGCGCCGGATTGATCCGGAGACGAAGCCGACCGAGGCACCCAATCTCTTCCGGCGCCTGGGGACTGACACGTACGTGCTCATGTATGACGTGTATGGCGCCCGGCCCAACAACATGGGGTTCAGCGAGACCACGGACTTCACCACCTATCGCGATCTCGGCCATTTCAACGAGGGCGTGATGCGCGGGACTAACTTCGCGCGCCCCAAGCACGGCGCCGTCTCCTACCTCACCCTGGACGAGCTTAAGGCGGTCGCGGCGCACTGGCATGTACCGCTCGACCCCAAGTGATCCGCTCCTGGATCCCACTTCCCCCTCCCATGAGAACATCCCCCCGAGCCTGCGCCCTCCTTCTCACCCTGCTGGGCCTCGCCCAGACTGTCAGCGCCCAGCCGACAGGCCCGCGCCCTCCGCCCATCGAATCGCCGGTGGTGCACCCCGACCGCACGGTCACCTTCAGTTTCCGGGCCCCGGACGCGCAGAAGGTCGAGTTGAGCGGCCAGTTCCTCAAGGGCAGCCAGCCTCTCCAAAAGGACGCGGCCGGGGTCTGGAGCGTCACGGTGGGCCCGGTCGAGCCCAACCTCTATCCCTACAATTTCGTGGTGGAAGGCGTCGGCGTCGCCGACCCGGCCAACGAGGACCTGTTCCCGAACGAACGCTTCAAGGCGAGCCTCGTGGACGTTCCCGGCGACCAGCCGGCGATCTACTCCGTGCAGGACGTCCCGCACGGCGAGCTGACCTATGGCTACTACCAGTCGAAGACGCTCGGGCGCACGCGCCCGCTGATCGTCTACACGCCGCCGGGCTACCGCGCGGGCACCGGCAGATATCCCGTGCTCTACCTGGTCAGCGGCACGACTGACACCGAGGAGACTTGGTTCAAGGTCGGCCGGGCCAACTTCATCCTCGACAACCTCATCGCGCAGAAGAAAGCGGTGCCGATGATCATCGTCCTGCCCTACGGCAACATGATGATGGGCACGCCGCCGCCCACGTCGATCCAGGCCGCCGGCATGTATAAGGTCTTCAGCGACGAACTGGTCGGCAACATCATGCCTTACGTCGAGGCGAACTACCGCGTACTTCCGGACCGCGAGCAGCACGCGATCGCCGGATTCTCCCGCGGCGGCGGACAGTCGCTGTTCGCCGGATTCGCCAACCTCGACAAGTTCGCCTGGATTGGCTCCTACAGCGCCTACCTGACGCCGGAGGTCTTCGACAAATACTTCCCCGGCACCTCGGCCCAGCCCGACGCCACCAACCGGCAGCTCAAGCTGCTGTGGCTCGGCGTCGGCCAGGCGGACTTCCTTTATCCGCAGGCCACCGCGTTCATGGATCTCCTCAAGGAAAGAAAGCTCGCGCACCAGACGCTCATCACCGAAGGCGGCCACACGTGGATGAACGCCCGGCACTATCTCACCGAGACGCTGCAGCTCTATTTCAAGTGAACGACTGACCCACGGCCTCCGCTTCCAGCTTCCTCCACCATCACCATGAAAACCACCACCGTCCGTCTCACCTTCCTCTTGCTGCTCGTCACCGCCACCGTGGCACCCGCCCAGGAAAAGCCCGCCGAGGCCTCGCCCGAGCGCGCCCGCGCCAACTTCGCCCGGCCCGTCGTGCTTGCCCCGGACGACGTCCGCCTCTTCCCCGAGGCGCCTGCCGACTTCAAGACCGCACGGGCCGGCGTCCCGGCGGGCAAACTCGAGCCCTTCGAATACGACTCCGGCGTCACCGGCACCCGCCGCAAGGCCTTGGTGTACCTGCCCCCCGGCTACTCGCCGGAACGGAAGTACCCGGTGCTCTACCTGCTCCACGGCATCGGCGGCGACCCGACGGAGTGGCTGCACGCTGCCTCGCCCAATGTCGTCCTCGACAACCTCATCGCCGATGGCAAGGCCGTGCCGATGATCATCGTGCTGCCGAACGGCCGCGCGCTGCCCGACGACAGCCCGGGCAAGAACGTGTTCGCACCGGAAAAGGTCGCCGGTTTCGTCAATTTCGAGCGCGACCTGCTCGACTTCCTGATCCCGGCGATCCAGGCAAAGTACTCGACCTTCACCGATCGCGAACACCGGGCCCTCGCGGGTCTTTCGATGGGCGGCGGCCAGACCCTCAACTTCGGTCTCGCGCACATTGACACCTTCGCCTGGCTCGGCGCTTTTTCGTCCGCCCCCAACACGAAGCCACCCGCCGAGCTCGTGCCGGATCCCGCCCTCGTCCGGGAAAAATTGAAACTGCTCTACCTTTCCTGCGGGAACAAGGATGGCCTCATCAACTTCTCCCAAGGCGTTCACGTCTACCTCAAGGAGCACGGCGTACCGCACCTCTGGAACGTCGACGACCATGGCCATGACGGCGAGACGTGGGGCAGCAACCTCTATCACTTCACCCAACGGATCTTCCGTTGAACCGCCAGCCATGTGACACCAGCGATCCCGGCCCCTTCCCCTGCCACGGGGCGGGCGGTTGGGGCTCGCGCCGCGACCGAATAAACTGCATCTTAGGACCACTCCCATGTCATCCCTCCGTCTCTTCACGATCATCGCGTCGATCATCACCGGCACCGCTCTGGGTGCGGCCGAGCCCGCCGGCGCCGCGGCCGCCGCGGCCCCTGAGTCGATTGCCGCACCGTTGCACATCAACGGGCCTTCGGTCTTTGGCGTGCGGCCCGGCAGCCCGTTTCTCTACTCGATCCCGGCGACCGGCAGCCGTCCCGTGACCTTTGCCATCGACGACCTGCCTGGCGGGCTGTCGCTCGATTCCGCCTCCGGCCTGATCCAGGGCAAACTGGCGGCCGCCGGCGAATACCCCGTGGTATTACACGTCACCAACGCGCAAGGGTCAGCGACGAAGAAGTTCGTCATCAAATGCGGTGAGCAGATCTGCCTGACCCCTCCCATGGGCTGGAACAGCTGGAACTGCTGGGCGGAGAGCGTCAGCCAGGAGAAGGTCCTGCGGTCCGCCCGCGCCATGGTCACGTCGGGCCTCGCTCAGCACGGCTGGACGTTTATCAACATCGACGACGGCTGGCAGGGCCCGCGCGCCGGTGCCGCTCTGCAGGGCAACGAAAAATTTCCCGACATGAAGCAGCTCTGCGACACGGTCCATGGCCTTGGCCTGAAGATGGGCATATATTCGACCCCTTGGCTGACTTCATACGCGGGGTTCGCCGGTGGCTCCACCGCCGACCAGAGCGGCACCTGGAGCCGCACGAAACCGCACCAAGCCGGACACCGTCACGGTGCCGTATCCTTCGCCACGGCCGATGCGAACCAGTGGGCGCAATGGGGCTTTGACTACTTGAAATACGACTGGTCTCCGATTGACGTGGCCCACGCCGCCGAGATGGCCGCGGCGCTGCACGCCTCCGGGCGCGATATCGTGTTCAGCCTCTCGAACTCCGCGGACCCCGCCCTGGCCAAGGAATGGGCACAGGTGGCTAATTGCTGGCGGACGACCGGCGACATCGGGGATCAATGGGCCTACCCGCCTCCGAAAACCGGCCAGTCGTGGCGCTGGGGCGTTTCCGAGATCGGTTTTTCGCAGGATCGCTGGGCGCCGGTCGCCGGGCCGGGGCATTGGAACGACCCGGACATGCTGGTGGTGGGCGAAGTCGGCTGGGGGCCTTCGCTGCGCCCGACGCACCTTTCCCGGGATGAGCAAATCAGCCATATCACGCTCTGGTGCATGCTCAGCGCGCCGTTGCTGATCGGCTGCGACCTCGAGCACCTCGACGCGACGGCCTACGAGGTGCTCACCAACGATGAGGTGCTCGCGCTCGATCAGGATGCCCTGGGGCAGCAGGCGGTCCGGGTCGCCACGGTCGGCGCCCTCGACGTGTTTCTCAAGCCGCTCGAGGACGGCTCACATGCGCTCGCCTTGTTCAATCGCGGATCCACCGCAGAGGATTTCCTTTTCAACAAGCTTCCGTCCCTTGGTCTGGGTGGCCGCCGGCATGTGCGAGATCTGTGGAAGCACGCCGACCTCCCGGACTGCAAGAATGAGCTCACTGGCACGGTTCCCGGCCACGGGGTCCTCCTGCTGAAGCTGACCAAGGTGGCCGAGCCCAAGTAGTCTGGCCTCCGACCCGCCTCCGCGCGCCCCGGACCGACGGACGGTCGACCGGCCCCGGCCCCCGGGAGCGGTTCCACCTGCCCCGACCACGTCCAGCCGGTCGGTCCGAATCCTTTGCTGGATTTTATTCACGGTTCTCAGTAAATCACCTTCACGAGAAACAGCCCTTGGGGTGGTGCCGTCAGGACCGCCGGGATGCGCTTCCGGGTCTTGAGCAGTTCGGCGATCTCCCGCGACGAGAGCTTGCCCAGCCCGACATTGACCAGCGCACCGGTCAGGCTGCGCACCATCTTGTAGAGAAATCCGTCGGCCTCGTAGGTGAACGTGACCTTCCGGCCCTTCCGCGCGATATCGAGCCGCCGCAGGTCGCGCACGGTGGTCTCATAGGTGCGGTCGTTCTCGCCCGAAAACGCCCAGAAGTCATGCCGGCCGCGCAGGATTTTTGCCGCGGCCTCCATCGCCGCCCAGTCGAGCTCACGATTCACCGACCAGCAATACGCCGCGGTGAAGGGATCCGCCTCGCCGCGATAGACGTGGTAGCGGTAGACTTTGCCCTGGGCGTCGAAACGCGCATGAAAGTCCCCCTGGGCCGCCCGGATGCTTTTCAACCGGATCGACCTAGGCAGTCCCGTTTGGAGCGCCACGCGGAGTTTGTCCGCCCCGTGCTTCCAAGGGGCGTCAAAATGAAAAACCTGTCCGTGCGCATGCACGCCGGAGTCGGTGCGGCCGCTGCTGTGCGTCCGGATCTTCTCACCCAGGACCTGCTCCAGCCGCCGTTCGATCACATCCTGCACGGCGTCCTTGCTCGCCTGGCTCTGCCAGCCACTGAACGGACTGCCGTCGTAGGCGCAGACGCATTGCCAGCGGGTGGGAGTTGGGGCGACGGATTTCACAGCCAGCAACGGATAGATGGCTTCTTCATCCGTGTCCATCCGTGTAATCCGCGGCAACAATGGGCGGGCTGCATTAAAAAGCATTGAGACCGAGCCCCGCCCAGCCGCAGTCTCGGATTGAGTGCAAAAAAACACCTACCGCCACATCATCTGGGACTGGAATGGCACGCTGCTTGACGACCTCGACTACAGCATCGGCGTGATGAACCGGCTCCTCGACCGGCGCGGCCTGCCGGAACTCGACCGCACGCGCTATCATGCCGTCTTCGATTTCCCGGTGCGCGACTACTACGCCCGGCTCGGTTTCGATCCGACCACGAACAGTTTCGAAGCTTTGAGCGCGGAGTTCATCACCGCCTACGACGCCCACCGGCTGGAGTGCCCGTTGCAGCCCGACACGAGCCGCATGCTCGCCGCCGTCCAGACGGCAGGTCTTACCCAGTCGATTCTTTCGGCCTACCGGCACGAGACGCTGCTGGAGATCGTCGGCTATTTCGGGCTCACGCGCTACTTCGCCCATCTGGCCGGGCTCGACAACATCTACGCGCACAGCAAGGCGGCGCTGGGCCGCATCCAGCTGGGGAAGCTTGGCCTGCGACCGCAGGAAATCCTGTTGATCGGCGATACGCTGCACGACCTGGAGGTCGCGCGGGAGCTCGGTGTCGACTGCGTCCTCATCGCGGCGGGCCACCACCCGGCGGAGAAACTGCGCCGGCACCACCACCGCGTGCTCGGCTCATTGGCGGAACTCCCCTCCGTGCCCGGTCTCCCCACCCTCGCCTGAGAATCTGCGCCCGGTCACTCCGCCGGCGCGGCTGGCGGCAGCCGCTGATCGAGGAAATCCTGCAGGATCAGGCAGGCCGCGCGCGAGTCGATCAGGCCGGAGTCCCGCACGTCCCGGCGGGATTTCTTGGCGATGGTAGATTCCGCCGCGTAGCTCGTCAGCGTCTCGTCGACCAGGTGGACAGGCAGGCCGAACTCCCGTTTGAGTCGGTCCGCGAAGGCATCCACTTCCTTGGCCTTGAAGCCGGCAGAGCCGTCCATGTTGTAGGGATAGCCGAGCACGAGGTCGGTGATACGACGCTGACGGATCGTGGTCCCGAGCTTGGCCCACCGCCCGCCCTCATCGGCGTCGATCAGCGCCGGCAGAGGCGTGGCCACCCCGAGGTCGTCACCGTGGGCCAGGCCCACGCGCTTGGTGCCGTAGTCGATGCCGAGGCAGCGCATGCCTTACAGGAACTTCCTCTTCTCCGGATCCTGCTTGATGCGCTCCAGCAGCGCCTTGATTTCCTGGGCGCGGTCCTTCGGGCAGACCAGCGTTGCACCCGGTGTGTGTACCACGACGAGGTCGCTCACCCCGATCAACCCGACGAGGTGGCCGTCGGTGGAGACGACGATGTTGTGCGTGCCCTTCTCCACCATGGCGTGGCCGCGCAGGATGTTGCCGTCGGCATCGGGCGTGAAATGCTTGGCGAGAGCCGGCCACGCCCCGACGTCGTCCCAGTCGAAGGTGGCGGGCACAACGACCACATTGGTGGATTTCTCCATGATCGCGTAATCCACGGAAACCTTCTGCAGCGTGGGATAAACCTCCGCCAGGGCCGCCGCCCAGCCATCGACGGACCGCGCCGCGGACCCGAGCCGGGCAAGCCCGGCGGAGAGTTTGGCGGCATGCAGCTTGAACGCAGCCTCGACGACCGGCACCCGCCAGACGAACATGCCGGCGTTCCAATAGTAACCGCCCGCCGCGAGGTAGCCTTGGGCTGTCTTCAGGTCGGGTTTCTCCACAAAACGCTTCACCGCCATGACATCGCGGCCGCCGATCTGCCGCCACCGGCCGGCCTGCTGGATGTAACCGAAGCCCGTCTCCGGCCCCGTGGGCTTGATCCCCAGCGTGACGAGGACATCCGCGGACTCGGCGGACTCGAACGCGATGGTGAGCAGCTTGGCATATTCGGCGGTATCGCGGATCACATGGTCGGCAGGCAGCATCGCGAACGCCGCGTCCGGATTGCGCTGCTTGACGAGCAGCATCGCGAGGCCCGTCGCCGCAGCCGTATCCCGGCCCATCGGCTCGGCGACGATGTTGGCCTCCGGCAGGTCCGGACAGGCGGCCCGGCAGCCCTCCAGCTGGGCCGCGGTGGTGATGATGAAGATATTCTCTCGTGGCACGACGCCGGCCACCCGATCGACGGTCTGGGCGAGCATCGGTTTGTCGCCGACGATGGGCAGCAGATGCTTGGGGGTGGATTCGCGGCTTTGCGGCCAGAACCGCTCGCCGCGGCCACCGGCCATGATCACAACGTATCGTTCGGGCATGGGCTTCACGATTTGCCGGCCCCGGCACGGGTCAACGGCGAACTGACGGGCACAACTGGAGTTGCGTTTTGCCCCGCCGTTCCCATGGTGCGGCACCTCAGCCATGGAAACGCCGCTCGAAATCGACGTCACCACCGCCGCGCAACTGCTGCGCGACGGCGTGCTGCTGGTCGACGTACGGGAGGATGACGAGGTCGCCACCTGCCGGATCGAGGGCAGCCGCCACATCCCGATGAGGCAGGTCCCCGAGAACCTCGCCACCCTGCCCCGCGACCGGCCCCTGCTCGTGATCTGTCACCATGGTGGCCGGAGCATGCGCGTCACGCAGTTCCTGCGCGCCAACGGCTTCGGGCAGGCCACCAACGTCGCCGGTGGCATTGACGCGTGGGCCGGGCAGATCGACCCGGCCATGCCCCGGTACTGAGTTTACCGACGCGCTTGACTCCCGGGCGCTAATTTGGAGAACTCTCCCCTCACTCCACCACTTTTATGGGACAACAATTCAACAAACACATCAAAAAGAAACGCCGCATCGCTTACCACAAGCGCCGCAACGCCCGCCTCAAGGCCGCCGCCAAGGCCAAGAAGTAACCACCGGGCACGTCTCTCTGCCTCCCTCGTGCGCGCCGGTCACGGCGCGCCTTTGTTTTTATAGGCCATGATCAAGGTCAGTCTCATCTCCCTCGGCTGCGCGAAGAATCTCGTCGATAGCGAGATCATGGTCGGCCACCTCCACCAGGCCGGCATGATGGTCATCCCCGAGGCCGAGAAGGCCGACGTGGTCATCGTCAACACCTGCTCGTTCATCGACTCGTCCAAGGAGGAGTCCATCGGCCATATCCTCGAGGTGCACCAGAACCGCGGGATGACCAAGCGCCGCAAGGAGCAGAAGCTCATCGTCGCCGGCTGCATGTCCCAGCGCTTTTCCAAGGACCTGTCCGGCGAGCTCGCCCACGAGGTCGATGCCTTTATCGGCCTCGACCAGGTCACGAAAGTCGCGCCGATCATCGAAGGGCTCTACGCCA